>JBEDUQ010000338.1:0-63439 GCA_040414855.1 Actinomycetota bacterium | reverse complement strand
CCTTCCACGGCTGGAGGTTGTCGGCGGCGACCCAGCCCTTCTTCCGGAGGCCCGGGCTGCGGAGCGAGCGTCCGGACCCGACCCGGCTGCCCTGGCAGATGAGCACGCCGGCCTCGGCGGCGCGGGCGAGGGCGGCGTCCTCGCCGGGGGTCGGGCGGCCGGCGCCGGTGCCGGCGCTGACGATGCCGCGGGCGCCGGCCGCGACAGCCGCGTCGATCAGCGTCCCGTCGGCACCGATGTAGGACACGACCACGTCGACCCTGGGGAGGTTGGCGATGTCGTCGGGCTGGAAGACGGTCTGAGTGGTATGGGGTCGCGCCGGCCGGTGGTAGAAGACCACCCGACCGTCGTTGTCGGCGTAGCCGAGCGGCCCGAGGTCGCGGCCCTGGAAGGTCTCGACCCTGTAGGTAGCCGTCTTGGTGACGTCCCTGCCGCTGAGGATGGTGTCGTTCAGGACCACCAGCACCCCGGCCCCGGCGGAGGCGGGGTCGGCGGCGACCCGCACGGCGTTCAGCAGGTTCAGGTCACCGTCGGCGCTGATCGCGGAGGAGGGGCGCATGGCGCCGACGAGGACCACGGGCCGGTCGGTCTTCAGGGTCAGGTGGAGGAGTAGGGCGGTCTCCTCGAGGGTGTTGGTGCCGTGGGTGATCACGACGCCGTCGGCGCTGTCGCTCTCGAACAGGCCGTGGATGGTCTTGATGAGGTCGAGCCAGTCGGAGGTCGTGATCGACTGGCTGGGAAGGCGGCGGAACGGGATCTCGGTGACTTCGGCGATGCTCTTCAGCTCCGGCACCCGGCTGACCAGCTCGCCCTCGTCGAGCCGCTTGCCCGCCTCGATGTACCAGCCCATGTCGAGCCGGTCGTTGCCGACCGAGTCGATCGTCCCTCCGGTGATGATCAGCGCGACGCGCCGCCGAGCCTCCATCCTGCTGGTCCTCGCTTCCTGGTCGTCCTGTCCGTACCTCGCGCCCGCCCCTCGGCCACCCTCGGCCACCCCCGGCGGTACGTTCAGGCCGGTTGGATCCCGCTCGTCAGAGCCGAGTTCCGTAGTCGAAGTGGTCCTCGGCCGGCAACCCCCCGTGGATGAACCCGTCGATCCTCCGGTATACAAGCACATACTAGAGTACGCGAGAAGGCCCGTGGGTTGGGCCCGAGACAGCGGCATGAGTGGCGCACCACAGCAGGTGACCAAGGACCCATACATCTGGCGTTTGCGCGTAGCCGTGCTACGTCGCGAGACGCGCCTCGCCGGCGACCCAGTCGCTGCCGTCCCTGCGAATCGCGCAATCCCAACCGAGCCGACGCAGCCGGCGTTCCAGCCCCTCTGGATCCACAAAGTTCTTGATCACACGGAACCTGCTGCCATCACGCAGTCGCCGTTCGACGACCTCGTCGCAGCCCGCGACATAGGCCTCTTTCTCGCATTCGTCGACGTGCTCGTCGATGAACAACACCCGTCCATCCTCAATCAGCAGCCCCTCCAGCGACTGCCAGAACTGTTCGAAGCGATTCATCGGCACATGCGAGAGCCACGCCGAGAAGAAGATCACGTCGAACCGCGTATCCGGGGCCCACGAGAACACGTCGGCGACCTCGAAGCTGACATTCGCCGACCGCACCCGATCACGAGCGATCTCGACCACTTCCGGCGCCGGATCAATCGCCGTCACGGTGTCAGCCAGCCCCGCCAAGGCCTCCGTCCACAAGCCAGTCCCACACGCGATCTCGAGCACGCTTCCGGTCGGCCGGAGCTCCGCGACCAGTCGCGCGATCCGCGCACGAGCTGCCGCGACATCGCCGTACGCCGTCACGTCGTACTCGCCCGCACGGCGACGGTAGTACGCAACCTGATCGGCCAGAACCTCGTCGGTCACCCAAACATGATCACACAGCGACCGCCTGGACCCGGTCACATCGGCTCGTTGTCCGGGGTCACCACTACGACTGCCGACCATGTAAGGAGGACACGATGCAGTTCGTGCTGGTGATCTACCACGGGAGCACGCCGCTCCCGGGCACACCCGAGGCCGAGGCGCTCCCCCAGGAGGAGAAGAAGAGGATCTACGCCGACTACGAAGCCATCAACAAGATGGAGAACGTGACACCCGGGCCCCCGCTGGGTCTGCCGGAGAACGCGACGACCGTCCGCGTGGAGAACGGCTCGACCGTCACCACCGATGGGCCGTACCTTGACGTCAAGGGTGCGGTTGGCGGATTTGGTGTGGTCGAGGCCGAGAACATCGATGAAGCGATCGCCGTCGCGTCCCGCGTGCCGCAGGCGCGACTGGGTGGCGCGGTCGAGGTGCGACCGTCCGCCAAGTACTGGTGATCCTCAGGCTCCATCGCCTCGCCTAGCCAGACGGGTCGCGCACGGCGCGACCCGTCTGTTCGCGACAGGCAGGGCTGGATCCAGCACGCCGCGGCAGCGGCGACTCGGTCGTGAGCGTCGCGGAGCTTGGACGCGGCGCGGCCAGGCATAGCCGGGCCTTGTCGGCGGCCTTGGCTTCCTTTGTCTACGCGAGGCGCGACCTTGCGAGACCTCGGTTGAACCACTGGTCGGCGCCCACGGTGGCGGCGGCAGCGGCGGCGAGGCCGGCGGTAAGCCAGAAGGCGGGCTCGAAGCCGGCGGCGTCGATGACGGCGCCGGTCACCGCGGGACCGAGCATTAGGCCGGCGTCGCCGACGAAGCGGTTGACGCTGACCCAGCGCCCGGCCTGGTCCTCGCCGATGCGGTCGCTGAGCAGGGCGACGGACACGGCGTTGCCGAGGCGCGTTCCGGACAGCAGCAGGCTCGCGACCGTGAAGCCGACCACGCCGCCGGCCAGCGGGAAGGTCGTCGTGGTGATCGCCAGCAGCACGAACCCGATCAACATGATCATGTGCCTGCCGTAGCGGTCGGAGAGGGTCCCGCCGATCAGGCCGACCGCGAACCGGAGCAGGGTGGCGGCGCCCAGGATCAGCCCGATGGTCGCGGCTCCCAGCCCGATCCGGATCCCGGCGAACAGCGGGATCGCGTTCTGGAACAGGGCCCCGTTGCTGAAGAAGATCGTGAACGTGGCCACGTTCACCACCACCAGCGAGAACGCGAGCGAGCTGCCGCGGCCGACCCCGAAGCGGCGGCCGGGGTTCGGGCCCGCGCGACCGCGGCCGGTGCCCGAAGGGGTCTGGTCGGCCGCCTCCCCGGACGCGAGGGTGTGCGCCCCATGCGCGACGGCGCCCGCGGGCACCGCCGCCCCCGCCGCCCCCGAGCCCGACCCCGCCGACCCCGCCCCCTCCGGGCCCTCGGCGCCCTCCGCCCCCTCCGGCCCTTCCGGCCCATTGGATGACCCCTTCGCCTTGGTGCCGAGCGCGCCGGTGAGCCAGGCGGCGACGGCGCCGGCGAAGGCGGTGATGGCGGCGAGACCGAAGGCGGCGGGCCAGCCGAACAGGGAGCTGGCGAGCCCGGCGGCGGCGGGGCTGAGCGACGAGCCGGCCTGGAGGGCTCCTTGATAGAAGGCGAGGGTCCGGCCGCGCGCGCCCGGCTCGCTGAGCGCGATCAGCCGCACGATCACGGTGATCGCGACCATGCCCGACCCCGCGCCGGCGACCGCGCGGCCGCCCAGCAGCACGGGAAAGCTCGGCGCCAGCGCGGCCAGGGTCGAGCCGGAGCCGATCAGCAGGATCCCCGCGAGCAGCATGCGGCCCGGCGGGATGCGGTTGGTGATCGCCCCGACCGGCAGGTCGACCACCAGCCGCGCCAGTCCCCAGACCGAGGTGGTCAGCGCCACCGCGGTCACGCTGACGCCGAAGGTCTCGCGCAGGGTCGGCAGGATCGGCACGGCCACGGAGGTGCCGAGCTGGGCGAGGAACACGGTGAGGTAGAGGGCGTTGCGCTGCGCGGACCTGCTGCCGCCCGACTCCCGCGCCAGCGACCTCACCGGCGCCCGGGTGGCCGGCTCTCGCGGTAGATCTTCTCGGCGGTGATCGGCAGGCTCCGCACCCGCGCGCCGATGGCGGCGGCGACGGCGTTGGCGAGCGCCGGCGCGACGATCGCGTTGGTCAGCTCGCCGGCCATCTTGGCGCCGAACGCGCCCGGCCCGACCTCGGTCGGCAGCTGGACGATCCGCAGCGGCGGGCAGTCCATGGCGGTCGGCAGCTTGACCTCGCCGAGGGTGCCGCTGGTCACGGTCCCGTTCTCGACCACCAGCTCCTCCATGAGCCCGCCGCCGAGCCCGAACACGAACCCGCCGACGAGCTGGCCGCGGTGGGCGACCGGGTTGATGATCGTGCCGACGTCCACCACCAGCAGCGCGTCGCGAACGGTCGGCTGGCCGGTGCGCGGGTCGACCTCGACCTCGATCTGGCAGGCGACGAAGTCGAAGTCGCCGGGCTCGTCGTGCCCGTGCGGGGCCTCGTAGGCGCCGACGGTCTCGATCGGCTCGGCGGCCACGACCTCGGCGACGCGCCCGAACTCGAGCGGCCCCTCGCCGCCGAGGAACCGGTCGCCCTCGAGCCGCAGCCGGCCGCCGAAGGCCTTGGTGGCGGCCTCCTCGAGCAGGCGCTTCAGCTCCAGCGCGCCGGTCTCGGTGGCGCGGCTGGCGATGTGGGTGACGCGGCTGCCGCCGACGCCGGGGTCGAACGGCGCGCCGCCGGTGGTGCCGCGGACGACCGCGATCCGCCGCGGGGCGACCCCGAGGGTCGCGGCTGCCACCCGCTGGATGACCGTCTGCGCGCCGCCGCCCTGGTCGGGCAGTCCGGTCAGGATCTCGATGACACCGTCGGGGCGGACGCGCAGCCGGACCGAGGTCTTGCCGCCGCCGACGTGCCGGACGCCGAGGGCGATGCCCCGGCCGGCGCCTTCCCCGGCGGGCGGGGTGTCCCAGCCGCCGGCCTCGCGCAGTGCCTCCAGCACCGGGACCGCCTTGGCCTCCCGGAAGCGGTCGCCGGTGAGCCCGTGGTCGCCGTCGCGGACGGCGTTGCGCAGGCGCAGCTCCAGGGGGTCGATCCCGAGCTCGGCGGCGATCATGTCGACGTGCGACTCGCCCGCGAACAGCGCCTGCACCTCACCGGGGGAGCGCATGTGCCCGCACGGCACGGTGTTGGTGTAGACGGTGGTGACCTCGATGCGCGCGGTGGGCACGCGGTAGGCGCCCAGGGTGGCGGTCGCGCCGGCGAGCACCAGGTGCGGCAGCGGCTTGGCGCTGGCATAGGCGCCGCCGTCGAAGACCAGGCTGGCGTGGTGGGCGACGAAGCGGCCGTCGGCGTCGACGCCGGTGCGCAGGCGGATGGTGGCGGCGTGCCTCGGGTTGCCCGAGATCAGCTCGTCGACGTAGCTGGCGACGGCCTTGACCGGCCTGCCGGTCGCCCGCGCCAGGTAGTAGCAGATGTACTCGTCGGCGGAGTAGCCCTTGCCGCCGAAGTCGCCGCCGATGAAGCCGCTGTCGACCTCGATGCGCTTGGGCTCGATGCCGAGCGCGGCGGCCATCTGGTTGCGCAGCGTGAAGGGCGACTTGTTGCCGCTGATCACGTGGACGACGCCGTCGTCGCCGATCCAGACCAGGCACGCCCTCGGCTCGATGTAGCCCTGGTGCTGGCGGGGCGTGGTGAACTCGTGCTCGAAGACCCGGTCGGCGGCGGCGAGCGCCCGCTCGACGTCGGGCTCGCCCTTCTGGACCAGCAGCCGGCCCTGCATGTTGGGGTGCGGCAGCTCCGGGCGGGTGCCGCCCAGGTAGGTGTAGCCGGCGGCGTCCTCGTGCAGCACGGTCGCGTCGGGCTCGAGCGCCTCGGCGGTCGAGAGCAGCGGCTCCAGCTCGTCGTAGTCGACCTCGATCAGCTCCAGCGCCTGCTCGGCGGCGCGCCTGGTCTCGGCGGCGACCGCGGCCACGCGCTCGCCGGCGAACAGCACCCGGTCGACGGCCAGCACCGGGCGGTCGAGCAGCCGGCGGCCGAACCGCACCGGGCCGAGGTCGCGGCCGGTCAGCACCGCGTGGACGCCGGGCACGGCGGCGGCGGCGCGCACGTCGATCGAGCGGATCCGGGCGTGCGGCAGCGGGCTGGTGAGAAAGGCCGCCCACAGCATCCCCGGCATCGAGGCGTCGCCGGCGTACTTGGCGCCTCCGGTGGTCTTGAGCAGGCCCTCGACCCGCACCTCGGGCTCGTCGAACCAGGTCGGGCTCATCGGGCGCCTCCCGCGGCGATCGCCTGGCGCAGCGCGCGCTCGGCGAACACCGGCGCCATCTCGCGCTTGTAGGCCGCCGAGCCGCGCGCGTCGTCGACCGGGTCGATGTCGTCGCCGACCGCCTCGGCCGCGGCGGCGATCGTCTCGTCGTCCAGCGGCCGGCCCGCGAGCAGCTCCTCGGCGCGCCGCGCGCGGAGCGGCACCGAGCCGGCGGCGCCGAGCGCGATCCTGGCGTCCCGGCAGCGGCCGTCCTCGCCGGTCAGCACCCAGGCCGCGACCGAGATGGTGGCGTAGTCGTCCTGCGTGCGCGGCAGGAACTTGAGGTAGGCGGCGCCGGCGCGGCGGTCGGACGGCGGCAGCACCACGGCGGTGAGGACCTCGTCCGGCGCCAGCGAGGTGTCGAAGAAGCCCACGAACAGCTCGTGCAGCGGGAAGCGGCGCTCGCCCCTCGGGCTGGCCGCGACCACCCCGGCGTCCAGCGCCAGCAGCATCGGCGGCGGGTCCTGGGCGGGGTCGGCGTGGGCGAGGTTGCCGCCGACCGTGGCCTGGTTGCGGATCCTGACCGTGGCGACCTCGCCGAACGCCGCGGCCAGCGCCGGGCAGTGCGCGGCCACGGCGGGGGAGCGCTGCGCCTCGGCGTGGGTCGCGGTGGCGCCGATCTCCAGGCCGCCGTCGGGGAGCGCGCGGATGCCGCGCAGCGCCTCGATCCGGCGCAGCCCGACCACCTGCTCGGGTTGGGCGAGCCCCTGGGCCATCAGCAGCATCATCGCCGTGCCGCCGGCCATCAGGTGCGCGTCGTCGCCGTAGCGCTCCAGCAGCCCGACCGCCTCCTCGACGGTGTCCGGCTGGTGATAGTCGAAGGTCCGCACCGGCGTCACTCGCTCCGCGCGGCCGCCATGACCGCCTCGACGATCTGGTAGAAGCCGGTGCAGCGGCAGAGGTTGCCCATCAGCCAGGCCCGGACCTCCTCCTCGGTTGGGTCGGGCCGCTCGGCCAGCAGGGCGGTCGCCGCCATCAGCTGGCCCGGCGTGCAGATCCCGCACTGGAAGCCGCCGTGGCGGACGAACGCCTCCTGGAGAGGCGTGAGCGCGCCGCCGTCGCCGGCGAGTCCCTCGACGGTGCGGACCTCGGCGCCGTCGACGTGCGCCGCTGGCAGCAGGCATGCCGACATCGGCCGGCCGTCGACCAGCACGGTGCAGGCGCCGCAGACGCCGACGCCGCAGCCCAGCTTGGTGCCGGTGAGGGAGAGGTCGTCGCGGAGCAGCTCGATCAGCAGGCGCTCGGCGGGCACGGTCAGCTCGACCGGCTCGCCGTTGAGCCCGAAGCGCAGGTGGTGCAGCGACATGGCGGCTCACCAAGAATCGCACGCGGCAACCGTCCGGTCCGCCGCGTGTGGCCAGGTGCATACATAGGTATGCTACTAGCGGAAGGATACAGCGGCGGTCGCGGCGGTGACAACGCGAGCGCGCCGGGGCGAAGGACGCGGGCGGTCGCCAGGAGGTCGAAGGGCCGCGCCGGCGGAGGACGCGGGGGCGGTCAGGAAGTCGAGCGACCGGCCCACTGGACGATCTGAGCGGGACGGAAGGGGCGAAGGATGAAGCTCGGGGTGGGACTGCCTGGGTACCTCGGCGGCGCGGTCGGGGCCGGCACGGTGATCGAGTGGGCGAAGCGCGCGGACGCGGCCGGGTTCCACGGCCTCGCGGTCCACGACCGCCCCAACCACGACGCCTGGGAGCCGATCGCGAGCCTGGCGGCGGTCGCGGCGGTGACCGAGCGGGCCCGCCTGGCGACCACCGCGCTGCTGCTGCCCGCCTATGACGAGGCGGTGCTGGCCAAGCAGGCGGCGGTCGTCGACCAGGTCTCGGGCGGGCGGCTGGACCTCGGCGTCGGGCTCGGCGCCCGCGCCGACGACTACGAGGTCTTCGGCAGGCCCTTCGAGGCCCGCGGCCGCCGGCTCAGCCAGCAGCTCCGCCGCCTGCACGCGCTCTGGGGCGCCGCGGTCGAGGTCGAGGAGAGCGGCGGCACGCCCGGTCCGGCCCCGGTCCAGCGGCCGCACCCGCCACTGTGGGTGGGCGGCTACGCCGACGCGTCGATCCGCAGGGCGGTCAGCCTCGGCGACGGCTACCTGTTCGGCGCGCCGGGCGTGGAGATGATCGCCACCCGCGTGCCGGTGATCCGGGAGGCCGCCGAGCAGGCCGGCCGCGGCCACTTCCCGGTCGGCGCGCTCGCCTACGTGGCGCTCAGCACCGACCCGGCCGAGCTGGCCGAGGGCGAGCGGATGCTGACCCGCTACTACGGCAGCCTGCGCAAGCCCTTCAATCAGATGGTCCACACCGGCGACGCGGACGCGGTCGGCTCCGCCATCGACGCCTACCGCCAGGCCGGGCTCGACGTCCTCTATCTGTTCCCGGTCATCCCCAGGCTCGCCCAGCTCGACCGCTGGGCCGCCGAGCTGTTGCCGCTCGGCGAGGGCGCCCCTGCCCCGGCGGGCGGCTGACCCGGGCGCCGAGCCGGCCTGCACCTGTGACCTGCGGCGCCTGCGGGTTGGAGACCTCTGTGCGCTATGGTATACATTTGCTGGGCTGGAGCGTGAGACTGTCGTTCCGTCACGCCCGCAAACCCCTAGAGGAGGAAAGCCATGGGCAGCGGCGATCGGCGCCGCTCGTGGAGTGACGGACTCCCGAGCAGTGAACGGGTGTACCGCAAGCTGCGAGAGATGATCCTCTCTGGTGAGCTGCCGCCCGGGACCAGGCTGGTCGAGATCCATCTCGCGGAGCAGTTCGAGGTCAGCCGGACCCCCGTGCGCGAGGCGCTGAAGCGGCTCGCCGCCGAGCAGCTGGTGCTCGCCGACCCGGTCAGGGGCTTGATCGTCCACGCGCCAGAGCCGCACGAGATCGAGGACGTCTACCGCGTCCGCGACGCGCTCGACGCGCTCGCTGTCCGCCTGGCCGCCGTCCGGATCACCCCGGAGGAGGTCAAGCACCTTCGCCTGGTGCTCAACTCCATGGCCGAGGCGATCGAGGCCCAGCGGACCGACCTGGTCGTCAACGCCAACATCGCCTTCCACGACGTTATCTACCGCGCGGCCGGCAGCGCCACGCTCTGGCGTCTCGCCAGGGAGCTGAGCGACTTCGTGCGGCGCTTCTCCAGCGGCGCGTTCTCGAGCCCGGAGCGGTCGAGCGCCGTGCTGGACGAGCACGAGGCGATCCTGGACGCGCTCGAGCGCCACGACCAGGAGGCCGCCGCCGCGGCTTCGAGCCAGCACCTGCACACCGCCAGCGCCTACCTGGTGGAGCTGCAGCTGCGCAAGGCGGTCCACTCCGGGGCCGCCGACCCGGGCGAGCCAGTCCAGGGCGCCTCAGCGGGCGGGCGTCCTTGACCGACACGCCTTCGCCCACGGAGCTTCCCCCGCGGCCCTCCGAGACGACCGTCCGCCTCGCCCACGACGTCGCCGGGAGCGGCCCGCCGCTGCTGCTGATCGCGGGCACCGGCTTCCCCGGCGCGAGCTGGCACCTCGACGAGCTGCTCGGCCCGCTGCGGGAGCGCTTCACGGTGATCACCTTCGACCACCGCGGCACCGGCGACACCCCGGGAACCTCTGGGCCGTACTCGACCCGGCTGTTCGCCGCCGACGCGCTGGCCCTGCTCCGCGAGCTGGACCTCGGGCCGGCGAACGTGCTCGGCCACTCGATGGGTGGCAGGGTGGCGCAGTGGATGCTCATCGACGGCCCCGAGCGGATCGACCGCGTGGTGTTCGCGGCCACCGGACCGGGGCAGTTCCGCGACGACCAGGTGGTCACCCGCGGGATCCCGATCACCACCTGCCTGTGGATGGCCGAGCACGGCTACGAGGGCTACCTGCGCAGGCACATCCCCTCGACCTTCTTTACGCCCGAGTTCGTCGCCGCCGAGCCGGACCGGGTGAACTGGCTGGTCGGCGCCTTCTGGGACCACCGCCCGCCGCTGGAGGACTACCTCAAGCACGTGATCGCCAGGCAGTCGCACCAGAGCGCGCACCTGCTGGCGCGGATGGACGTGCCGGTGCTGGTGCTGGTCGGCGAGCGCGACACCCACCAGGGCGGGACCGGGTCGCACTGGGAGCAGTCGCGCTACCTGGCGGCCAACCTGCCGCACGCCACCTTCCGGTCGATCCCCGGGTCGGCCCACGGCTACTTCTGGCAGGACCCGGAGACGACCGTCAAGGAGCTGACGGGCTGGCTCGGTAGCTGACGTCCTCGCGGATCCGCTCGATGAGCGGCTCGGAGATCGGGTCGTCCATCTCCTCCTGGATGTGCGCCAGCGCGCCCAGGGTGCGGCCGATCAGCGCGAACGCCCTGGTGATCTGCCAGCGGAAGCCCATGTCCGAGGCGATCGCGGCGATCGCGCCGGTGACGTTCACCGGCAGCGGGCGGCCGCGCCGCTGCCCTGCCCGCTCGGCGATCCGCTCCAGCAGCGTGCAGTAGCGCCCGTAGACCCCGGTCTCGCGGGCGATCTCGAACAGCCGCAGCGCGCGCGGGTCGCCCTCGGCGTGGGTGCGGTGGCCGATGCCGGGGATGCGCTCCCGCCGAGCCGCGTGCTGCTCCACGATCCGGGCGGCCGCCTCCTCGATACCGTCGACGCCGTCGATGCCGTCGATGCCGCCGGTGCCGCCGGCGCCGCCGGCGCCGCCGGTGCCGGCGCCGTCGGCTGCCGCCGGCAGGCCCTCCTGGAGCACCTGGGCGCACCACTCCGACGAGCCGAGGTGCCTCGAGCCGGCGCCGAGCAGCGACGCGGCCACCGCCGCCTGGAGCGACTCGGGCGCGTTGCTGTAGACGAACCGCGCCTGCACGACCGGCTTCACCAGGCCGTGCTCGACCAGCACCACCAGCAGGGCGTCGAGCATCCGGCGCTGCTCCTCAGAGGGAAGCCGGCCGAGCAGCTCCAGCGCCACCATGTCCGAGAAGGTGATCCGGCCGACCAGCTCTTCGGTCAGGTCGTGGCCGCGCACCAGCACCCGGTCCAGCTCGGCCTTGCCGAGCGACGTCCGCAGCTCCCTTCGCTCGCCCATCTCAGATGACCTCCTCGCGCCGCAGGCGCTCGATCTCTTCGGGCCCGTAGCCCAGCTCCCCGAGGATCGCGCCGGTGTGCTCGCCGAGCAGCGGCGGCGGCGCGATCGTCGCCTGGTCGTGCCCCTCGACGTGGACCGGGCCGCCGAGCAGCCGCATCGGCCCGAAGCTCGGGTGCCGGACCTCGCGGACCATCTCGAGGTGGGCGACCCCTGGGTCGTCGAAGACCTCGTCGAGGCGGTTGATCGGCCCGGCGGGCACGTCGGCCGCCTCCAGCCGCCGCAGCCAGTGGTCCCTCGGGGCGGTGGCGAAGCGCTCGGTCAGCAGCACCTCCAGCTCCGGGTAGTTGGCGACCCTGGCGGCGCGGTCGACGAAGCGGGGGTCGTCGCGAAGGTCCGGCCGGTCCACGGCCTCGGTCAGGCCGTGCCAGAACTTCGGCGGCGAGGAGAGGTGGACCACGAACGGCAGCCCGTCGCCGGCGACGAAGGCGTACGCCTGGGCGATCTCCGCCCTGGTGGCGCGGGTCGGGACCACGCCGTCGTCGAAGTAGCGGGCGGCGTTCTCGGCCAGGAAGGCGGTGGTGGCCTGGAGCAGGGAGGTCTCCACCCTGGTCCCCTGGCCGGTCGCCGCGCGCCCGACCAGCGCGGCCAGGATGCCGTAGCAGGCGCAGAGCCCGGTCAGGTGGTCCGAGAACGAGATCCCCGGCGCCCGCGGCGCGTCCAAGTCGGTGACCAGGCTGAGCAGCCCGCTGAGCGCCTGGCCGACGGTGTCGTAGCCGGGACGGTCGCGGTATGGACCGGAGGAGCCGAATCCCGAGATCGAGCAGTAGACCAGGCGCGGGTTGCGCGCGCGCACGGCCTCGTAGCCGACCCCGAGCCGGTCGGCGACCCCCGGCCGGAAGTTCTCGACCAGGACGTCGGCGCCCTCCGCCAGCTCCAGCAGCACGCGCCTTCCC
The DNA here is from genome assembly GCA_040414855.1 of Actinomycetota bacterium. Taxonomy (GTDB): domain Bacteria; phylum Actinomycetota; class CALGFH01; order CALGFH01; family CALGFH01; genus DASVXQ01. The sequence goes on along the minus strand of JBEDUQ010000338.1, from coordinate 51,282 downwards.
TCGCCGGTGCGCAGGTCCAGGCCGAGGCTGCGCTTGCCGCGGTTCACCGACCGGAAGGTCGGGCTGTAGCCGCCCTTGCCCCAGCCGCGGAACGGGTCGCCCTTGGTGCGCTCCTCGACCTTGACCACCTCGGCGCCGAGCTCGGCCAGCAGCACGGTGGCGTACGGCCCGGTGACGTAGTTGGCCAGCTCCAGCACCCGGATGCCGTGGAGCGGCCCGTGGCCGCCCGTGCTCACCGGCCCGTTGTCGCCCGTGCTCACCGGGTCTCGATCCGGATGTCCCACAGGTCCTCCTCACCGCCGAGCCCTGGGCAGAAGACGTCGACCTGGAGCAGGGTGGCGCACCCCGGGCACGCGTAGGCGTGCAGGACGGCCAGGTAGCCCGACCCGTCCGGCATCGGATGGCCGGCCAGCTCCTCCAGGTCGATCCGGCTGCGCAGGGCGAAGCGCTTGTAGTTCTGGTCGGCGGCGCAGAGCGTCTCGCCGCAGCGGCGGCAGCGGATCGCCGCCCCCCCGCCGGCGCCGGTGCCGACCTCCAGGTACTCGTGGAAGCGCAGGGACGGGCGCCAGTCCGAGACGTCGAGCGGCCGCGGCTCCTCGGCCCTGCTGCCGGACAGGCGCGCCCGACGGACCTGGTCGCGGCGCGCCGCGGTCGCCGGCCCGTCGAGCGAGCCGTCGTCGGCCAGCACCACCCCGTAGACCAGCTCGGCGGTGCGCCGCAGCACCAGGTTGCGCGCGACGTCGGCGGCGACCCGCTCCGGCTCGCGGTCGAGCGGGTCGCCGTAGCCGCCACCGCCCTGCACGAAGTCGCTGAGCAGGTGCCCCTCCGGGACCGGGACGCGGCCCGGGTTGCCCTTGGGGACCTCGAGGGTTGCCCAGCCCTCGTCGAGAGCCTCGGCGGCGCCGGCGGGGTAGTCGCCGCCGGTCAGCCGTCCCGCCGCCTCGGGCTCCGGCGTCAGCACCGCGCGGATGCCGCCGGTGCCGAACGGGTAGCCGCCGAACAGCCCGAAGGCTCCGTGCGGCAGCCCGCCGTAGGGCGTGAAGTCCACCGTCAGGTCGGTGGAGCCGGCGACGGCCAGCAGCCTGGCGCTGCCGTGGCCGCCGTTGTGGCGCCCGAAGCCGCCGCCGTCGGGGTTGTGGTTGCGGGTGAAATAGAGGAACGGGTACTGCAGCTCGATCCGCTCGACGTCGCTGATGCCGCCCGAGGGGATGTTGGCCTGGCCGCCGGTCGGGACGCCGTCTCGGCCGGGGGTCGCCCCGAAGCCGCCGCCGTGGATGTCGTAGAGGCCCTGCGGGTTGGGCAGGCCCCGGGCGTTGTGGCCGCCGTAGAAGAAGCCTGGCCCGCCCAGGTACCAGAACGACCCCCAGCTGGCGTTGACGTCGGCCAGCCGCCCGGCGGCGTAGAGCATCTTGGAGAGGCACTCGCGCACCGCCTCGACCACGTACTGGCCGATCCGCGGCGAGCGGCCGCAGGCGGCGGGGAAGCGGCACTGGAGCGCCGAGCCCTCGGGCACGCGGATCTCGACCGGCCGCATCTTCCCGTCCGACCAGGGCACGTCCCAGAAGAGCTGGTTGGTCAGGGCGATCGCCACGTGGGCGGTGGTGCTCGGCAGGGTCGAGTTCTGGTCGCTCGCAAGCTGCGGGCTCGATCCCTCGAAGTCCAGCAGCAGCCGGTCGCCGGTCTTGGTGGCGGTGCAGATCACCTGGTACGGCTCGGCGCCGCGGGTCTGCGGATGCCTGGCGGTGCCGTAGATGCGGCTGCGCCAGCGCCCGTCGGGGATCTCGCGGAGCTGCTCCCTGGCCATCCGCTCGGCGTCATCGACCAGCTTGCGGCCCGCCTCGGTCACGAACTCAGGGCCGAAGCGGCGCACCAGCGCCAGGTAGCCGCGCAGGCAGACGTTGTTGGCGGCGGTCCGCGACTTCAGGTCCATGCCGACGTAGTGCGGGTCCCGGCACTGCTCGACCACGGTCCTGAAGACGTCCTCGCGGAACTCGCCGCGCTCGACGATCTTGAGGCCGAGGATGCGGATGCCCTCGTGGTAGATCTCGGTGGCCGCGCCACGCAGCACCCCGCCGGTGTCGGCGGTGTGCGAGCTGGAGGCGACCCAGGCGATCCGCCGGCCCTCCCAGAACACCGGCGCGATCTGCATGATGTCGTAGGTGTGCGAGCCGGCCACGTAGGGGTCGTTGAAGAAGAACTCGTCGCCCTCGTGGATGCCTGGGGAGTCCTGGTACCAGGCGATCAGCCGGCGGATCGCGTCGGAGGTGGCCGCGGCGAAGCGCAGGTGCCCCGAGCAGGCCAGCACCATGGTCCCGTCGGCGTCGTAGAAGCTGCACATGCACTCGCCGCCCTGGGCGACGATCGGGGAGGCGGTCACCCGCTGGAGGGTGATGCGCCCCTCCTCGCCGATCGCCCACAGGCGGTGGGCGAAGATCTCGAAGTCGACCGGGTTGAGGGTCGCCGGCGGCGCGGCCGCGCCGGTGGCGGTCATGCTCATGCTCGTGCTCGTGCTCATGGCTCGATCACCAGGTTCAGGTAGCGGTCCAGCTCGGCTCGGCTGCCGGGCGGCAGCACGATGGTCGTGAACGGCGACTCGACGATGGCCGGGCCCTCCAGGCGCATGCCGCGGCCGAGCCGGCCGTGCTCGTAGACGGGGGTCTCGACGAAGCCGCCGTCGAACCAGGCGAGCCTGGAGGGCTTGCGCGCCGCCTCGGCGTCGCGGGCGTCCTCGGGCGCCTCGCGGAGCTCGGGCTTGGCGACCTGGCCGACCGCGTCGACCCGCACGCCGCTGACGTCGATGCCGGCGTCGCGGTAGGCGACCCCGGCGCCGTACAGTTCCTCGTAGCGGTCGACGAAGCGCTCGGCCAGCTCGCCGACCCGCGCCTCGGTGAAGCGGTCCCACGGCAGCGGCAGCTCCTCGCCGGTGGTCTGGCGGCGGAAGTGCATGGTCAGGTAGCGGCGGAACACCGGCGCCGCCGCCAGCCCGACCTCGGCCAGCTCCTTGGCCAGCGCGCCCTCCAGCTCGGCGAGCTGGTCGTTGAGCGTGGCCGCCGGCACCGGCAGCGGGTGGGAGAGGGTCGCCACCCGGGTGCGGACCAGGTCGGCCATGGCGATCCCGAAGGCCGAGAACACCGACGAGGTCGGGAACACGTAGATCCGCCGGATGCCGAGGTCCCTGGCGTAGGCGACGGCGTGGACCGGCCCGGCGCCACCGAACGCGTAGAGCACGTACTCCTCGGGGTGGTGGCCGCTGCGGACCACCTCGCGGCGGATCAGGTCGCCCATCTTGCTGTCGACGATCCGCGACACGCCCGCGGCCGCCTCGACCACGTCCATGCCGAGCGGGCCGGCCAGGCGCTCCTGGACCGCCGCCTTGGCGGCCTCCAGGTCGAGCCGGCGCCGGCCGCCAAGGAAGTAGTCGGCGTCGAGGTGGCCGAGCACCAGGTCGCAGTCGGTGACGGTCGGCTCGGTGCCGCCGGCGCGGTAGCAGACCGGGCCCGGGCTCGCGCCGGCGCTCTGGGGCCCGACCAGGAGCCGCGAGGTGGCCGGGTCGACCCTGGCGATGGTGCCGCCGCCGGCGCCGATCGAGCGGATGTCGATGATCGGCTGGAGGATGCGGAGCCGTTCGAAGACGGGCTCCTCCGCGTAGCGCCAGTAGCCGTCGCTCACCAGGCCGACGTCGAAGCTGGTGCCGCCCATGTCGGTGGTGATGATCTTGGCGTGCTCCAGCCGCTCGCCGGCGTGGGCGGAAGCGAGCATGCCGCCGGCCGGGCCGGACTGGAGGGTCGAGATCGGGGTGGCCTGGTCGCGGCCGGTGAGGCCGCCGTTGCCCTGCATCACCAGCAGCCGGCCGCCGAAGCCGGCCGCGCGCAGCTTGGCGTCGAGGTTGGCGAGGTAGCGGTCCACGATCGGGGCGACGAAGGCGTTGGCGATGGCGGTGTTGGTGCGGGCGTACTCGCCGGCGACCTGTGAGAGCTCGCTGCCGACCGACAGGTGCACGCCGCTGGCTCCGTGCAGGCGCTCGACCAGCTCGCGCATCGCGCGCTCGTGGGTGGGGTTGCGCCAGGCGTGCAGGAAGCTGATCGCCAGCGCCTGCACGCCGTGGTCGTCGATCAGCTCGGCGGCGGCGCTCCTGGCGTCGTCGAGGTGCAGCGGCACCACCACGCGGCCGTCGGCGTCGATCCGCTCGCGCACGCCCCTGACCAGCTCGGGCGGGACCAGCGGGTCCGGCTTGGTCACGTCGGCGACGTGCCGGACCTCGTCGGAGGGCAGCCCGTCGACGCGGCCGACCGCCCGCATGATCACCGGCGTGTCCTCGAAGCCTCTGGTGGTGATCAGGCCGACGCGGACGCCGCGCCGGGTGAGCAGCGCGTTGGTCGCCACTGTGCTGCCGTGCTTGACGAGGTCGCAGCGGCCCAGGAGGTCGGCGACCTCCAGGCCCATGGTCCGCGCGGCCTGTTCGAGGGCGTCCATGACTCCGCTGGAGAAATCGTCTGGTGTGGTGGCGGACTTGGCGTTGGTGATCCCGCCTCCGGGGGAGAGGACCACAACGTCGGTGAAGGTGCCGCCGATGTCGACGCCGACGGTGTACTGCGCGGTGCTGGCGGGCATACGGTCGAGCCTTCCGTAGAGAGGAACCGTTGTTCGGCGTGGAATGGTCGTGTTGCTGCCGTGGCGGGCGACTCTAGGCGCAGGTCCTGCTGCGATCAATGGTTCATTCCGCGTTGGGGAACGCCCGCTGGACATCGGGCGGGAAGTGGTGTTCTGCTATCCGGCATGCGAACTGGCGATCCCCCCACCCGGGACAGCACCACCGGCACCACCGGCACCACCGGCAGGCCTGGCGGCGAGCTGCGCTCGGTCGCCAACGCCCTGCGCCTGCTCAGCCAGCTCGCCCAGGCCGACGGCAGCCTGGGCGTGACCGAGCTGAGCCGCGTCCTCGGGGTCGCCCCGAGCACCACCTACCGGCTGCTGTCCACCCTGGCGGCGCACGGGTTCGCCACCCGGCTGCCCGACGAGCGCCGCTACCGGCGCGGCCCCGAGCTGGCCAGGGCCGCCGGCCGCTACCGGCTGGTCGAGTACGTGCGGCTGCGCGAGATCGCCCACCCGCTGCTGGAGCGGCTCGCCGACCGGACCGGCGAGTCGACCCACCTGGCGGTGCTCGACGAGCCGGACGTGGTCGGCATCGACCACGTCGAGAGCTCCAAGCCGGTGCTGGTGGTCCGCCACCCGGTCGGCTCCCGGGTGCCCGCGCACGCGACCGCGGTCGGTCAGGCGCTGCTGGCGTACCTCCCCGACGCGGCCGAGATGGTGATCAGCGCCGGGCTCGAGCTGCACACCGGCGAGACGATCTCGGACCCCGACGCGTTCCGGCGCACGCTCGCCGAGGTCCGCGACCGCGGCTATGCCATCAACGTGCGGCAGTGGTACGCCGAGACCTCCGGCGTGGCCGCCCCGGTCCGCGCGCCCGACGGTGAGGTGCTCGCCGCCCTCGGCATCAGCGGCCCCACCACCCGCGTCAACGGCCACCGTCTCCTCGCCGAGCTCGGGGTCGAGGCCCGCGCCGCCGCCGACGAGATCGCCCTCCGCCTCGCCCGCCGCCAAGAGCAGCGGCATGGGTGAAGGCTGATCCGCCTGTCCTGAATTGGCCGGACGAATTCCGGGGGTCGAGGAGTCGTGGAGGGCGCCACGGTTGATTCCTTTCCGTGGAATGGCCGGTTGACGAGGCCCTGAGACCGGACCTATGTTCCGCTCCCACCAGCACCACGGCTCCCGGCATTCCACTCTCCGCAACAGGTTCTCAGCACCCGGAACCCCGCGCCCAACTCCGTGAATGCATTCGTGGACTATTGCTCCTCATAGCATGCCGAAGTATGTTGCCACCGCATACCTGTGTATACGGAGGGCCCGGCCGGTAACGGCCGAAGGCCAGCGCCGGCCGGTTCGACGAATCGGAGGGTCTCCGGGTGCCGGCCCTCGATGACTGGGACGCCCGCTCGAGGTCAGCGTGCCAAGGAGGCGAAGTTGGACAAGCACCAGTCGCCCAGGTATCCCTCGTACGTCCTCTCCAAGCCCGAGTCCACCGAGGAGCTGAAGCCGGTCGCGGCGTCCGCGGTCTCCCGCTCGGGCGGTCGCGGCGCGCTCGGCCCGATCCAGAGCGGCGCCAAGGTCCTCATCGTCGTCACCGACGACCAGAACCAGACCGTGCTCCAGCTGATCTCCGACGCGATGCTCGAGGCGGGCGCGGCCTCGGTGAAGACCCTGACCTGGTCGCAGCTCGGCCTGCCGACCGGCGACTTCTCGGCGGCGGAGGGCTGGCGCGAGCTGTCCGACGAGCACGTCAACACCGTGATCCAGAACGGTGAGCGGGTCGAGCAGGACGCGCTGCTGAAGTACCTGGCGGTGAACCCGGACTTCACCACCATCTACGCCGGCGACGCCGGCGAGGGCCACTACAAGATGGCGCTCGGCGCGCGCTTCAAGGCCAACTGGATGTACCGCGGCTACGAGGACCTGGTCGCCCGCTACAACAACTACCCGGCCCCGCTCCAGCGGCTGATCGAGCGCAAGCTGATCGCCCTGTTCGGCAAGGCGGCCGCGGTCCGCATCACCGACCCCGAGGGCACCGACCTCTCCTGGGACGTCACCGAGGAGGAGGCGACCCTCTGGGAGCGCGGTGCCTGGATTCCCTGGCACATCATCGGCTCGACCATCGAGGGCATCCGCTTCGCCCAGGTGCGGCCGGCCTTCGGCGGCAAGCCCGAAGGCAGCTTGAAGGACTTCGCCCCCCACGCCGCTCGGCACTTCCCGTCCATCAACGGCGTCATCTCCGGCACCGTCAACCACACCGGCTTCTACCCCCACATCCGCCTGCGGCTCGAGGGCGGCAAGATCACCTCGATCGAGGGCGGTGGCGAGTACGGCGACCGCTTCCGGGCGATCGTCGACCGTTTCAAGGACGTGCGGTACCCCGGCTACCCCTCGCCCGGGTACCACTTCATCAACGACGCCACCATCGGCTCGAACCCCAAGACCTTCCGCAGCGTCGAAGGTCTCTGGCACACCGCGCTGCCGTGGGTCGGTCTCGGCCCCGAGCGCTACCGCGCCGGCGTCATCCACTTCGGTTTCGGCGCCGAGCACGAGGACCCCGAGTTCGTGAAGTTCGGCCGCGAGAACCAGGCGCCGGTCAAGCACATGGCCCACATCCACTCCTACTTCCCCAACTACGACATCAAGGACCGGGCGACCGGCGAGTGGATCCCGGTGATCGACAAGGGCTGGCTGACGCTGCTGGACGACCCCGAGGTACGGCGCCTCGGCAGCACCCTCGGCAACCCCGACGACCTCCTGTCCTACGACTGGATCCCGGCGATGCCCGGCATCAACCACCCCGGCGACTACCAGAAGGACTACGCGTCGGACCCGGTCGCGTGGATCCAGCGCGACACCTCCGGCGAGTTCGGCGAAGCGGTGCGGTGACCCGTCCGAGTGACGGCAGTTGACCAACTGATCTGATCGGCCTGGCGGAAGGAGCCGGCGTGTACGAGGGCGGCGCGTTGGCCGGGGGTCGCGACGGCGTGCGGCTGCTCACCAGCGCCGAGCTGCACGAGGCGGTCTCGCTCCCCGAGGTGGTCGAGATGGTCGAGCGCGGCTACCGCGCGCGGGCCGACGGGACGCTGGTCGCGACCCCGAGGGAGCAGCTCCGCGCCGAGGGCACCGGCACCTTCGTCAACGTGACCCCGGCACTGTCGCCCGGGCTCGGCTGGGCGGTGGTGTTCGCCTACACCGGCGGCAACCGCGGCGCCGGGGTGCCGCAGAAGCTCGCGCTGGTGTTCCGGACCGCCGACGGCGGGCTGGCCGGGATGATCGAGAGCGACTGGCTGAGCTGGGCCCGCACCGGCGCGACCGGCGCGGTCGCCACCCGCCACCTGGCCAGGCCGGGGACGCTCACGCTCGGCGTGTTCGGCTCGGGCAAGCAGGCCAGGGCCCAGGTCGCCGCGATCAGCGCCGTACGCGACCTGCGCCAGGTGCTGGTCTACAGCCGCGACCCCGAGCGCCGCCAGCGCTTCGCCGACGAGGTGACCGCCGACTACGGCGTCGAGACGATCCCGGCGGGCCGGCCCGAGGAGGTGCTGGAGGCCGCCGACGTGGTCTCGACCGCGACCAACTCGCGGGTCCCCGTGTTCGACGGCGCCCTGCTGCGCCCAGGGACCCACGTCAACGCCATCGGCCAGCACTATCCCGACCGCCGCGAGCTGGACGACCGCGCCATCGTCGACAGCGAGGTGTTCGTGGACAGCCGCGAGCGGGCGCTGCTGGAGGAGGGCGAGCTGCTGATCCCGATGGCGGCCGGCCTGATCGACGCGTCGCACGTCCGCGCCTCGCTCGGCGAGGTGGTCACCGGGCGGCACCCCGGCCGCACCTCGCCGTCGCAGACCACCGTGCTGCTCTCCGGCGGCACAGCCGAGGAGTACCTCGCCGTCGCCGGCGGCGTCCTGGAGTGCGCCATCGACAAGGGCATCGGCACCACGGTCGCGGTCGGAAGCCGCTGGCCGGGACAGGGCGGCGCCTGACCGGGGCGACCGGAGCCGGAGCGGAGCGCGAGCTCGTGAACGGCACGACAAGGAGGCTGGATGGACACGGCTGCTGAGGGCATCGCCTGGAAGGGCCTGCGGTTCCCGGGACTGGGCGACGACTCGGTCGTCCTGGTCGCCGGCGGCGGCGGCGCGATCGGCGCGCGGGTCGCGGCGGCGCTGGTGGAGCTGGGCGCCAAGGTCGCGGTCTGCGGCCGCTCGCTGGAGCGCCTCCAGGACAGCACCGGCGAACTGCCCGACGCCGACGTGCTGCGGGTGGCCTGCGACATCGGCGACGCCGGCGACTGCCGCCGCGCGGTCGCCGCGACCGAGGAGCGGTTCGGCCCGCTCTCGGGGATGGTCAACTGCGCGGCCGTGGGCGACGACGGCGTCAAGCTCGAGGACCTCGACGAGGACGTCATCGACCAGGTCCTGCGGATCAACCTGCGCGGCCCGATGCTGCTCAGCCAGGCCGCGGCGGCGTCGATCGCCAAGCGCGGCGGCGGCGGCCTGGTCCACGTCGGCTCGGTCGCCGCCTGGCGCGCGCAGCCCGGAGGGGCCGTCTACGGCGTGAGCAAGGCGGGGCTCGCGCGCCTGGTCGGCCAGCTCGCGGTCGAGCTCGGCCCGCTCGGGATCCGGGTCAACCTGGTCAGCCCCGGCCAGACGCCGACCGTGCTGGTGTCGTACCGCACCGCGCCGGGCGACCCGCCGCCCAACAAGGTCAAGGGGACGCGCAGCGCCGGGGTCACGCAGATCCCGCTGCGGCGCATCGGCCGTCTCGACGACGTCGCCGGCGCGGTCGCGTTCTTCCTGTCCGATCTGTCTGCCTACGTGACCGGCGCCGACCTGCCGGTCGAAGGCGGCGCCATGTGGCTCCGGGTGACCGGGGCGCCGGCGCCGGCAGCGCCCGCGGTTCCGCAAGCCACGCAAGCCACGCAAGCCCAGCAAGCCCAGTAGTACGTCCCGTCCGAGTGGGAGGAGGCAAGGGATGAAAGGTCACGGGATCGCCCGTGGATCTCGGTTCCTGGTGCTGTTGGCGGTCTTCGGCATGCTCGCGGCCGCGTGCTCGAGCGGCTCGAACACCTCCGGCGGCAGCGGTGGTGGGGGATCCGAGACCGGCACGGCCGCCGCCGCACGCAAACAGGTGTGCGACGCCGCGTCCAAGGAAGGCAAGCTCATCTACTGGAACAACCTCGCCGAGCCCGACAAGATCATCGAGAAATTCAACGAGGAGTACCCCGACATCGACGTCCAGAGCACGACCCTGCGGCCGGACGACTCCGCGCAGCGCGTGCTGGTCGAGAAGGCCGCCGGACGGGCGATCACCGCCGACATCGTCTACGGCGGGATCGACGTCTGGGCGAGCGCGATCAAGCAAGGGGTGATCGACTCCTCGGTCGACTGGGCGGCGCTCGGCGTGCCCAAGGACCACATCAGCACCGGCTCGAACATGGTCCGCATCTTCCGGGTCGCCGCGGGCCTCACCTACAACACCGAGAAGGTCAAGCCCGAGGACCTGCCGACCACCTGGGACGAGGTCATCGACCCCAAGTGGGCCGGCAAGGTGATCGTCGACCCGCGCGGCCGCCCGTTCGACCAGTTCGCGCAGACGTGGGGCGAGGAGAAGACGCTCGACTACGTGCGGCGGTTCAAGGCGACCGTCAAGCCGATCGTGATCGAGGGCGGCACCGCCGGACTGGTCGCGGTCGCCGGCGGCCAGGGCCTGTTCACCACCGGCGGCCGTAGCGCCGAGACCGAGCAGCAGAAGGCCAAGGGCGCGCCGCTGGAGATCAAGTACCTCGACCTGGTGCCGACCTTCGACTCGTACCACGGGCTCGTCCAGGGAGCCAAGCACCCCAACGCGGCCAAGTGCTTCATGGCCTGGGACGCCACCGACGGCGCCGCGTTCCACCTGAAGACCGAGGTCGAGACCAACGACGACCAGCCGCCCGGCACCCCCGCCGGCGCCAAGCTGCTGGTCACCGGCACTCCCGAGATCGCCGACCAGGAGGCCGGCATGAGCAAGAAGGTCGGTGAGCTGCTCCAGTAACCGCCCCGCGGGACCGCGACCCCGGGGGGCCCGGCGCCCCAAAAGGAGAGCCGCGCCCCCCGGGGAGATCCAGAGACCAATGGAATCAATCGGAGGGTTGTTGGTGACCACTGCCCGCTACGGCTCGGACGTCGTCGTGGACGCGCTCCAGGCGCTGGAGGTGCCCTACCTCGCGCTCAATCCGGGCGCCTCGTTCAGAGGGCTGCACGACTCGCTGGTCAACTACGGCGCGAACGTGCCCAAGGTCCTCGAGGTGCCGCACGAGAAGATCGCGGTGGGCATGGCGCACGGCTACGCCAAGGCGATCGGCGAGCCCATGGGCGTGGTCACCCACGACCTCGTCGGGCTGCTCCAGGCCACCATGGGCGTCTTCTACGCCTACGTGGACCGGGTCCCGATGCTGGTCCTCGGCGGAGCCGGACCGATGGACCAGGCCAAGCGGCGGCCGTGGATCGACTGGGTCCACACCGCCAACGTCCAGAACAGCTCGGTCCGCGACTTCACCAAATGGGACGACCACCCGTACTCGGCCGAGGCGATCCCCGAGTCGCTGGCCCGCGCCTGGCGGGTCGCGACCATGGCGCCGCAGGGGCCGGTCTACGTGGCGCTCGACGCCGCGATCCAGGAGGAGCCGCTCGACGGTCGCGTCGTGCCTCCGATCCCCAGTGGCTCCGGGCCGTCGAGCGTCGGGCCCGACCCGGCGGCGCTGGAGCGGCTGGCGGTCGCACTGGTCGAGGCCGAGCGGCCGGTGATGATCACCGGCTACGCCGGCCGCGACCCGAAGGCGTGGTCGCAGCTGGTCGAGCTGGCCGAGCTGCTGGCGATCGGCGTGGTCGACACCAACCTGCGGCTCAACTTCCCGAACCGGCACCCGCTCAACGTCACCGGCGCCGGCCCCCTCGACGACGCGGACGCCGTGCTGCTGGTCGACGTCAAGGACATCGGCCAGCACACCCAGCTGCTGCGGAAGGAGACGCGCGGCCAGCGCCTCCAGCTGGGGGAGGGGACCAAGCTGCTCGACCTCGGCTTCGGTGACCTCGGGCTGCCGGCGTGGACGGCGCACTTCGGGAGCTGGTACCAGCCGGACGAGCAGGTGATCGCCGACACCGCGGTCGCCCTGCCCGCGCTGCTGGAGCGCTGCCGGACGCTGGAGGCCACAGAGCCGCAGCGCCGCCAGGCGCGGCAGGCTCGGCGGGACCGCCTCGCCGAATTGCACCAGCGGACCTGGGCGAGCTGGCGGGCGCGGGCCGAGGCGGGGGCCGGCGGGTCGCCGGTGACCGTTCCCAGGCTGGCCGCCGAGGTCGGCGAGGCGATCGCCGACTACGACTGGGTGCTGACCGCGGGGACCGCCAACGAGTGGGCGCTGCGCACCTGGGACTTCGACCAGCCATACCGGCACCTCGGCCGCAGCCTTGGCACCGCCACCCAGATCGGCATCTCGCTCGGCGCCGCGCTCGCGCATCGCGGCAGCGGCAAGCTGGTCGTCGACCTGCAACCCGACGGCGACCTGATGTACGACGCCGGCGCGCTGTGGGTGGCGACCAGGCACCGCATCCCGATGCTGGCGGTGATGGTCAACAACCGCTCGTACCAGAACGACTGGGCGCATCAGGTCCACATGGCACGGGAGCGCGGCAATCCGGTCGACCGGGCCGGCATCGGCCTGCTGATCGACGACCCCGCGCCGGACTTCGCCGCGCTCGCCCGCTCGTTCGGCTGGCACGCGCAGGGACCGGTCACCGACCCCGACCAGGTCGGTCCCGCGGTCGCCGAGGCCGCCAAGGTGGTCGCCGAGCGTGGCCAGCCCGCCCTGGTCGACATCGTCTGCCAGGCCGAGGTGGGGTGAGGCGGCGGGCCGGCCTACGCGCTCCGGAGCTCCACCGCCGCCCGGCTCACGCGCTCGGGAGCTCCACTTCGCCGAGACCCAGCCACGAGGCCAGGGCCTCCAGTTCCGCGCGCACGGCCTTGGTCATCGCGCTGGAGAAGGTGACGTCCTGGTGGATCGCGTGCACCCGCAGCCTCGAGATCTTTCGGTCGGCGATGGCGTCCACCTTCCCGACGAGGCGGTCGTCATGGAGGACCGGCAGCGCGAAGTAGCCCCAGCGCCGCTTGCCGGCCGGCTTGTACATCTCCAGGTAGTACTCGAAGTCGAACAGCTCGCGCGCGCGGACGCGGTCGTGGACCAGCCGGTCGAACGGCGACAGCAGCGCCGTGCGGCCCTCGAAGTCCTGCCCGACCGCCGTCGGGTCGACGACCCAGCCGCCCTGGGTCCCCTCCACCTCGACCGGCTCTCCTTCGACGTCCTCGAAGTGGCGCTCTCCACCCACGCGGACCACCTCGGGCCGGGCGATGCCCAGAGCGCGCAGCCGGCGCACCGCGAGGACCCGGCGGGCTTCCTCCGGGGGCGGGACCCCGGTCGCCGGCGGGTAGACGCGCTCGGCGAGGTCCCACAGCCGCTGCCGGCCCACGCGGCCGGGGATCGCCACCTCGCCGCGCGCGTTGAGGAACTCGAGCATCTGGGAGACGTTGCGGTTGCCGGTCCAGCCGGTCGACTGCCATGGGACCACGCTGGTGTCGGGGATGTCGCGCGACAGCAGGGGACCCGACCTCCGCAAGAGGTCCAGGACGTCCCCGCGGAAGGCGTCGTTCCGCTCGAGCCATCGGTGGGCGCGCGGCCCCGGTGGCGCCCAGTGCCGCCGCTCCCCGTCCACGAACGGCCAGGCGACCATCGCGGCGCGGTACAGCCCCAGGTCGGCCATTGGGCGGACGTACGCCCGCACCTCGTAGAGGGACCGGTCCCGCTCCAGCGCGTGGGTGAGGTGCGCCGGCGCGTAGGCGTCCCCGAGCCGCGTCCACGCCACCAGGTCGGCGCTTGGCGCGATCGCCGCCGTCGGATCGAGCTGGAGGAAGGTCAGGTGACTGACGACCTCGAGCAGATCGGTCGGGCGCCGCGCATCGAGCAGCTGCGCGCGGACGGCGATGCGCCGGGCCTGCGCCTTGGTCAACCGGGGGACGGACACGAACGCGAGGGTACATGGGGGGTGCCGACCGGATCGAGGCCGCCCCGGTCGTTCACCGGTGAGGTCCGGGTGGCGCGGCCCGGTCGGGCGGGTATCGCCGCCGGTCAGGGCAACCGGTCGAGGAAGGCGAGCAGGAGCTGGCTGGCCACCTCGGGCCGCTCGATCGGGATCGCGTGGGAGGCGCCCTGGACCAGGTGGACCTCGACGTCCGGGAGGCGCTCGCGGAAGGTCTCGGCGCTGCCGGCCGCCGAGCCAGGGTCTTGCTCGCCGGCGAGCACCAGGACCGGGCAGGTGATTCGGTCGAGGTCGCCGGTCCAGTCGCGGGCCGCGTTGGCGCGACAGCACGCGGCGAACGCCAGCGGGTCGTTGGCGAGCACGACCTCGCGGGTGCGGGCGACCTCGTCCGGGCGCGCGGCCATGAACTCTGGCGTGAACCAGCGCTCGACCATCGAGTCGAGCAGGGGCGCGATCCCGTCGCGCTCGGCGACCTCGGCCCGGTACCGGAACCGCTCGCGGGTCGACTCGGGGAAGCTGCTGCTGGTCGACAGCAGCGCCAGTGCCCGCACCCGCTCGGGGTGCCGGATCGCGGTCGTCTGCGAGATCCCGCCGCCCATCGACAGCCCGACCAGCACGGCCTTGTCGATCTGGAGCCAGTCGAGCAGCGCCACCACGTCGTCGGCCAGGGTGGCGACCGCCAGCGGCGCGTGCGGCTTGGCGGAGCGGCCGTGTCCCCTGACGTCGACGCTGATCACGCGGTACCGCTCGGCCAGCCCGGGCGCCATATGCCGCCACAGCGTGTGGTCGTCGGAGAGCCCGTGGATCAGCACCACCGGCGGTCCGTTCCCGGCGCTCTCGAAGTGCAGCCTGGTCCCGTCCTCGGTCATCGCGAACATGCCCGCATCCGCCTCCGTCGTCGGTCCCGCCCGTCTTGCCCGCGTGTCCCGCTGTGCCCGCGGCGCGCCCTTGGCGGCCGTCCCGCCGTCCCTTCCGCTCGCCCTTGCCCGCCGGTCCCGCGGTGCCTTCCGCCCCGCCTTGCCCGCCTCGGCGTTCAACGCAATACTGCGGTATACAGTGTCCGGCGTGAAAGTCGGGCGGCCCGTACGCGACCAGACAGCGACCCGTGGGAGGGCCCATGACCGACAACCAGCTCAACGAAAAGTGGCACGTCGCCAGCCGGCTGGAGCGCTTCGACTTCTACGGTGACTGGCTGGCGGCCAGCGAGCACAACGAGCTGTCGGTCAACCGCTCGCCGGTGGTGGCGCGCGGTCGCGACCTCAAGTGGGTGGAGACGCCGAACGAGCACCGGGTCGCCATGCTGATCGGCCGGCAGGTCGGCTTCCCGACCCAGGGCACCAATCTCTGCAAGGTGGTGATCCCAACCGGCCACCACACCGGCAGGCACCGCCACGGCGAGGAGGCCATCCACGTCCTCTCCGGCCAGGGGTTCATCGTCGTCGACGGCCGCAGGTACGACTTCCGCGAGGGCACCACCATCCACGTGCCCTACAGGTCCGAGCACCAGCTCTTCAACACCGGCGACGGCGACGTCGTCTACGTCAGCGCCTCGGCCATGGACCTGGACCTGTACGTCAAGCTCGGTCGTCTCGAGCAGCTCGAGGAGAAGGGCGCCAACCAGGACGGTTTCGAGGCTGCCTTCCCCGCCGAGGACGGCCAGTTCGACGAGCTCGGCCGCCGCATCGCGCTGCACCTGGAGGACGCGCCCGACGAGCAGCAGCGGCGCGAGGAGGCCCGCAAGGCGGCGGCGGCCGCCGGCGAGCACCAGGGTCACGGCCACGCCCACGCCACCGCCGGCGAGGGCGGCAACGGCGACGGGGGACACGGCCATGGCCACGGGGGGCGCGGCAAGGGCCGGCACGGCAAGGCCGAGAACCCCCACCGCCACGGCGCCATCTACATCCTCATGGGCGGCGGCGAGAGCCCCAGCGACGAGCGCAACGGCTTCACCGCCGTCTCGGTGGCGATGACCAACGTCTTCGAGGAGGTGCCGCACACCTCCAGCCACTGCCACTCGCACACCGAGGCGGTGCTGTACGTGCTCGAGGGCGTCGGCTTCTCCGAGATCGACTACGAGCACTACGACTGGGAGGCCGGCGACGCGGTCCACGTGCCGCCGAAGATGACCAGGCACGAGCACTTCAACCCGTCCGACAACCGCACCCGGACGCTGCGGATCGAGTACGGCATCCGCTACTTCTACGAGCCGCTGTGGCAGGGCTACGAGAAGGTCGAGCACCGCGAGACCGCCATCGCGCGGCCCTGACCGCAGGACGCGCCGAACCCCATGCGCTGCGTGCTCGCACGGGACTTCACCGTGGTCAAGGTGCTGCGGTGGCGTCACGCGCTGTTCGACGACCCGCCCTATCAGCGGGAGAGCGCGGTGTGGTCGCTCGACCGGCAGCAGCTCTTCATCGATTCGCTGCTAAATGGATATGACGTTCCAAAGATTTATCTCCACGACCTGCGCGGGCAGCACCCGACCCGGGTGTACGCGCTGGTCGACGGCAAGCAGCGGGTGACCACCATCTGGCGCTTCCTGCGGGACGAGTTCCCGCTGTCGCCAAGGTTCAAGGTGGAGGAGGCCAACCTGCCGCCGGAGCTGCCTCCGGGCACGCCGCCGCCGCTGGCCGGCATGCGCTTCTCCGAGATGGACCCCGCCTGGCGCGAGGTGCTGGAGCGGACCTACCTGTCGGTGGTGCTGATCCAGAACGCCACCGAGGAGGACATCGAGGAGCTGTTCTCGCGCCTCAACAACGGCGAGCCGCTCAACGCCGCCGAGAAGCGCAACGCCAGGGGCGGCGACATGGCCCGGCTGATCCGCGAGCTGGCCAAGCGGCCGTTCTTCACCGAGCGGCTGCGCTTCAGCAACGCGCGCTACCACCACCTCGACCTCGCCGCCCGGCTGCTGCTGATCGAGCAGGCGCTGGGCGGCGGGGAAGGAGGGGAAGCAGCGGAAGTAGCGGAAGTCGCGGAAGTCGCGGTGCCGGACCTGCGGAGCCGGGCGCTCGACCGCTTCGTCGAGGCCAGCCGCCGGCTCGCGCCCGGCGCGCGCGCCGGGATCCTCGGTCGCGCCGAGGGGGTGCTCGCCTACATGGAGCGGGCGTTCACCGCCGCCGACCCGCTGCTGGCGACCCAGTCGGCCCCGCCCCTGTACTACCTGTTCGCCAGGCCGTTCGCGCTGGCCGGCGATGGGGCCGCGAGCCCCGGCGAGCTCCGCAAGTTCCTCGAGTGGTTCCAGGCCGAGCGCCGCGCCGACCTCAACCGGCCAGAGGACCGCCGCGACCAGGTCCTCACCGAGTTCTCGGAGCTCACCCAGCGCGGCGCCAACGACCCCCGCGGCCTCGACCGCCGCCTGCGCATCCTCACCGCGCGGTTCCGCGATCGTCACCCCGAGGTCCTGACCCCCGCGGGGAGGTAACGGCGGCGAGGTAACGGCGGGGAGGTAGCGGGGCGAGCAGCCAAGGCGGGGAGGTAACGGCGGGGACGGAACCCACCCCGACCCGGTTGACCGGGGGCGGGCGAGTTGCCTAAGCTACGAATCCTCGGTATACAGACATATACCGCTGAAGGCAGCGGGGTTCGAGCGGGCGCCACGCTGCGGGTGGACTCCAGTCCGGGCGATTGCCACTCCCCAGAAGGCCGACCTGGCAGCGGCCATCCGCATTGCGGCGCGGGCCGCGGGGTCGGCGACATCCTGAGGTCGCGAAGGAGCCAGTTCGGGATGATTAGGGTCACCGAGCTTCGCAAAGTCTATGCCGGTTCCCAGGCCCCAGCCGTCGACGGCGTCTCCTTCACGGTCGAGGAGGGCAGCTTCTATACGCTGCTGGGCCCGAGCGGCTGCGGCAAGACCACCACCCTGCGCTGCACGGCCGGGTTCGAGCGGCCCGAGCGCGGCACGATCGAACTGGGCGACCGGGTGGTCCTCTCCGACCGCACCTTCGTGCCGGTCCACCAGCGCGACATCGGCATCGTGTTCCAGAGCTACGCGGTCTGGCCGCACATGACGGTGTTCGAGAACGTGGCCTTCCCGCTACGCGTCGCCAAGAAGCCGCCGCAGAGGGCCAAGCTTCGCGAGCGGGTCGAGGCCGCCCTCGACCTGGTCGGCCTGGCGGGCTTGGAGGGCCGCATGGCGACCCAGCTCTCCGGCGGCCAGCAGCAGCGCCTGTCGCTGGCGCGGGCGGTGGTCCGCGAGCCGCAGGTGCTGCTGCTCGACGAGCCGCTCTCCAACCTCGACGCCAAGCTCCGCGAGCGCATGCGCAGCGAGCTGTCGCTGATCCAGCGGCGCCTCAAGATCACCACCCTGTTCGTGACCCACGACCAGATCGAGGCGCTGTCGATGTCGGACCGGATCGGCGTGATGCAGGACGGCAGGATCATCCAGGAGGCCTCGCCCCGCGAGATCTACCACAGCCCGACCAGCGAGTTCGTCGCCGGCTTCATCGGCTCCACCAACATGGTCCGCGGCACGGTCGTGGGGACCGCCCCGGCCGGCGGGGAGCGCGCCGCCGCGGACGGGGGGAGCGCGAAGGCGAGTACCGGGGCCGGCGGCGAGCAGGCCGGCAAGTCGACCGTGCTGGTCGACACCCCGCTGGGGCGCCTGGCCGCAAGCTCGTCCACCACTTGGACGACCGGGGCCGGGGTGGTGGTGGCGATCCGCCCAGAGGATGTGGTCATCCACCGGACCGACCGTCCCCACGCCGAGGCGCTCGCCGGCAACGTCTACCGCGCGGTGGTGCGGCTCGGGCTGTTCATCGGCACCTCGGTCGAGTACCAGCTCGAGGTCGGCGACCAGGTGGTCCAGGCGCGGGTCAGCTCGCGGATCGACCTGGAGCGCGGCGACCGGGTCCAGGTCGAGCTGCCGCCGGAGGCGTGCGCGCTGTTCCCCGCATCGGCCGAGCCCGCGGGCGGGGCGCCGGCGGCCGAGCGCGCCGAAGACCCGGACGGCAAGCCAGACACCAAGCCGGACGCCGCGCCGGCCGCCCCCGAGCCGCGGGAATAGGCGGCGCGGATGAGCGTGCAACAGCAGCAGCCGGCCGTGCGGCTGCGCCGCCCGGGCCTCTCCCTCAACTGGCCGCTGCGGGGCCGGACCCTGGCGATCACCGGCGTGGTCGTGATCCTGGTCTACCTGGTCATCGGCCCGCTGGGGATGCTGATCCTGTCGAGCTTCAAGGCCACCGCCGACGCGCTGCCGTTCTCGCACGGAGTGCCGTGGACGCTCGACAACTTCCACCAGGTCCTGTTCAGCCGCAGCACCTACCGGGTGCTCTTGACCACCTTCCTGTTCGCCGGCGGCTCGCTGGCCTTCAGCTTCGCGCTCTCGATGACCCTGGCCTGGCTGATCGAGCGCACCGACCTGCCGTTCCGGAACGGCTTCTACGTGATCATCGTCGCCTCGCTGGGGATGCCGGCGGTGATCGCCGGGATCGCCTGGGCGCTGCTCGCCGACCCGCTCAACGGCATCATCAACATCCCGCTGCGCGCCCTGTTCAACCTCGAGGGCCGCGGGCCGATCAACATCTACACCATCCCGGGGCTGATCTTCGTCCAGGGCCTGATCCTGGTGCCGATCACCTTCCTGCTGGTCACGGCGGCCTTCCGCGGCATGAACGTGACCATGGAGGACGCCGCCCGCGGCTCGGGCGCGCGCTTCCGGGTGGTGCTGCGGCGGGTGACCCTGCCGATGCTGGCGCCGGCGCTGCTGAGCGCACTGATCTACCAGTTCGTCACCGTGATCGAGTCGTTCGACATCCCCCTGGTGATCGGGCTGCGCGGCGGGATCACCGTGCTGAGCACCCAGATCTACCTCCAGGCCGAGCCCGCGGCGGGCCTGCCGAACTACGGGCTGTCCAGCGCCTACAGCATGATCCTGCTGGTGCTCGCGCTCGGCCCGCTGCTGGTCTACAACTGGATGATCAGCCGCTCCGAGCGGTTCGCGACCATCACCGGCCAGGACTTCCGGCCCCAGCGGCTGTCGCTCGGTCGCTGGAAGGTGCCGGCGCTGCTGCTGGCGATCGGCTTCGTGCTGCTGCTGTTCGTGCTGCCGGCGCTGGTGATGATCTGGACCAGCCTCCAGCCGTTCTACAGCGTCCCGAGCGCCGAGTCGCTGCGCCGGGTGACCCTGAACGCCTTCGGGACCGTGCTCGGCGCCACCTCGATGCGCAGGGCGCTGAGCAACACCCTGCTGGTCGGCGGGGTCACCGCGGGCGCGACCATGGTGCTCGGCCTGTTCGTGTCCTGGATCCTGGTGCGCAGCCGCTCCAAGGCGAAGGTCGCCCTCGACGTGCTCGCGTTCATCCCGCACGCCATGCCCGGCGTGATCATCGCCCTCAGCATCCTGCTGATCTACCTGGTGCTGCCGGTCCCGATCTTCGGCACGCCGTGGGTGATCATCATCGCGCTCTCGACCCAGTACGTGAGCCTGTCGACGCGGCTGATGACCGGCGGGATCGTGCAGGTCCAGCGGCAGCTCGAGGAGGCGGCCGAGGCGAGTGGCGCCTCCTGGGGGCCGACCCTGCGGCGGATCGTGCTGCCGATCGTGATGCCGACCTTCATCAACGGCTTCCTGCTGGTGTTCCTGAACGCGATCCGCAACCTGACCCTCGCGCTGGTGCTCTACACGCCGTCGAGCATCGTGCTGTCGACCCTGGTGTACCGGTACTGGGACCACGCCGACACCGCCGAGACGGCCGTGGTCGGGGTGATCATGGTGGCCATGACCCTGGTGCTGTCGGTGGCGCTGCGGCGCTTCAACGCCTTCGGTCCGGCGGTCAGCTCCGGCAAGCCCGAGGGCGTCGGCCAGGCGGCGCGCTAACAGTGGCCCCGATGGCCGGGCGGCCCACCAGAAGCCGCCCGGCCATGGCCGCGCCGCCGGGCCCCACCCGACCCCGCCCGGCCATGGCCGCGCCGCCGGGCCTCACCCGACCCCGCCCGCCGAGTGGGTCCGGGGCCGCGCTTTCGGACCCGACCTGCCCAGGCCGCGACCTCGACGGCGATTGACCGGGCCTGTGGGCGCCCGTAAGATACCGTGGCATACAACGGTACAGCGCGGGGCGCCGGGGCTCGTCAACTAACTTTCTACCAGGTGTTCCTCGCTCCCGGTGGCTGAGGGGCGGCGGCTGGAGGAGAGCATGGTGATCTCGGCTGGGTCCGCGAGCTCGACGGGAGCGCGACCCGCGCGGTGGCGCGACACCCGCGAGTGGCTGGAGCGCGTCGACGCCGTCGGCCAGCTGCGAACCGTGCGGGGTGTGGACTGGGAGCGCGGCATCGGCGAGGTCGCCGAGCTGCTGGACCACACCGACGGCTCGCCGGCGGTGCTGTTCGACGAGGTGCCCGGCTACCCGGCCGGCCACCGCGTGCTGGTCAACGCGAGCGGCACTCCGCAGCGCCAGGCGGTGACCCTCGGCCTGCCCCAGGAGATGGCCAACCACCAGGGCCTGTTCACCTTCTGGCGCAGCGTGCTCGACGAGCTGCGGCCGATCCCCCCGGTCGAGGTCGACAGCGGCCCGATCCTCGAGAACGTGGTCGAGGGCGACGCGATCGACCTGAACGCCTTCCCGGTGCCGAAGTGGCACCCCCAGGACGGCGGCCGCTTCATCGGCACCGCCAGCCTGAACATCCTGCGCGACCCCGACTCCGACTGGGTCAACATCGGCACCTACCGCAACCAGATCTTCGACCGCGACGCCATGGGCATGTACATCAGCCCCGGCAAGCACGGGCTGCTGCTGCGCGAGCGCTACCTTCGGGCGGGCCAGCGCTGCCCGGTGGTGGTCGTGGTCGGCGCCGACCCGCTGCTGTTCATGGCCTCCTGCGCCGAGGGCATCGCCTACGGCCAGGGCGAGCTGGACTGGGCGGGCGGCGTCCGCGGCGAGGGCATCGAGGTGGTCCGGGGCCGCCACACCGGCCTGCCGATCCCGGCCAACGCCGAGATCGCCATCGAGGGCTGGATGGACCCGGCCGAGAGCCACGAGGAGGGGCCTTACGGGGAGTGGATGGGCTACTACGCCAGCGGCGCCGGCCGCACCCCGGTGATCCGGGTCTCGGCCATCTACCACCGCGACAACCCGGTCCTGCTCGGCTGCCCCCAGGGCAAGCCGCCCCACGAGGACAACCGCTTCCTGGCCTACCTCAAGTCGGCGCTGGTCGAGCAGCAGCTCAAGGGCGCCGGCGTGCCGCGCGTCACCGGCGTCTGGCTGCCGCCCGAGGCCGGCAACCGGATGATGACGATCGTCGCGCTCGACCAGGCCTACCCCGGCCACGCCACCCAGGCGCTGCACGTCGCCGGGCAGGTCGGCGCCTCGGCCTACGCCGGCCGCGTGGTGGTCGCGGTCGACCCCGACATCGACATCTACAACGTCGACGACGTGCTCTGGGCGATGCTCACCAGGGTCGACCCCGCGCGCGACGTCAGCGTCATCGGCCGGGCCTGGAGCGGCCCGCTCGACCCCGCCATCCATCCGGACGAGCGGGGCTTCAACTCCCGCCTCCTGATCGACGCGACCAAGCCGTGGGAGTGGCGGGACCGCTTCTCCGACGCGGTCGTCACCGCCGACCAGGCCCGCGCCGCCCGCGAGCGGTGGGGCTGGATCCTCGACCCCCGAGCACCGCAGCCATCGTAGGCACCGCAACCCCCAGCAGGGCAGCTGAGCAGACACCCCGAACCTGAAGGGAGACAGAGCCGACGTGACCACCAATGTCGACCTGATCGTCAAGAACGGCACCGTCGTCACCAGCGACGCCACCTACCCGGCCGACATCGCCGTCGACGGCGGCAAGATCGTGGCCATCGCCCAGCCCGGCGACCTCGCCCTCGAGGCGACCGAGACCTACGACGCCGCCGGCAAGTACGTCCTGCCAGGCGTGATCGACGGGCACGTCCACTTCCGGGAGCCGGGCCTCGAGTACAAGGAGGACTTCGGCACCGGGTCGCGGGCCGCGGTCATGGGCGGCGTCACCACCGTGCTGGACATGCCCAACACCAAGCCCCCGACCGACACCCCCGAGCACGTCGAGCTGAAGGCGCGGCTGGCGGGGGAGAAGTCCTGGTGCGATTTCGGCATCCTCGGCCTGCTGGTCCAGGAGAACGTCGACCAGCTCCAGCCGATGGCCCGCGCCGGCGTGGTCGGCTACAAGTGCTTCCTGGGCGAGACGGTCGGCAACATCCCGGCTCCCGACGACGGCATGCTGATCGAAGGCCTCAAGGAGATCGCCGCGACCGGCCTGCGGATCGGCTTCCACGCCGAGAACAACGACATCATGCAGCACCTGATCCGCAAGGCGAAGGCCAGCGGCCGCACCGACGCGCTGGCCCACGTCGACACCCGGCCGGCGCTGGCCGAGGTCGAGTCGATCCAGCGGATGGGCCTGTTCGCCCGCCACACCGGCACCAAGATCCACATCTTCCACCTGTCCTCCAAGGACGGGCTGGACATGATCGACGAGTGGCGGGCGAAGGGCGTCGACATCACCACCGAGACCGGCGCGCACTACAGCTTCCTGACCTCCGAGGACATGAAGACGCTCGGCTCGATGCTGCGGATGAACCCGCCGGTGCGCGAGCCCGGCCACGGCGACGCGCTGGTCGCCGGCCTGATCGACGGGCGCGTGGACGGCGTCGCCACCGACCACTCGCCGCACACCAAGGAGGAGAAGCTCAACGACGACATCTGGAAGGCGATCTCCGGGTTCGCCGGGGTGGAGGTCAGCGTGCGGCTGTTCCTCACCTACGCGGTGAACGCCGGCCGGATGACCCTCCAGCAGTTCGTCCGCGCGACCTCCGAGGGCCCGGCCAAGACCTGGAGCCTGTACCCCCGCAAGGGCGCCATCCGGCTCGGCTCGGACGGCGACCTCACCATCATCGACCTCGACAAGGAGGGCGTGATCCGCGAGGCGGAGCTGCACGGCAAGAACAACCCCACCCCGTTCGACGGGCACAAGACCCGCGGCCAGGCGGTCGCGACCGTGGTGCGCGGCAAGATCGTGATGCGCGACGGCGAGCTGCTCGGCGAGCCGTCGGGCCGGATCGTCGAAGGCGCCGCGGCCGAGTCGGGGGCGCTGGCGGGGAGCACCACCTGAGACGGCATCAGCAGGTGCGGGGCGGCGTGCGAGAGCGCGCCGCCCCGCAGGCCGTTTCGGGAGGCGCCCCGCAGCGCCTCCAGGCACTGTCCGCCCTCGTACATGGGCCGGCCATCGCGTTGACACACCCCCCTATGTCGGCAATAGAATCCCGTTGCATACCACGGCCTTCAATGAGGCTTCCCTCCTGAGGGCTCATCGGGTTTCCAAGAGAGGAGCTGCGCAGCTTGGCGACCGCTTCACTTGCCTTCTTCCAGCCGAGGACCGTCGCTGAGGCGGTCGGCGTCCTCGACAGCTACGGCGAAGGCGCCAAGGTCGTCGCCGGCGGCACCGCGCTGACGATCATGCTGCGTCAGCAGCTGATCGACCCCGAGGCGCTGGTCAGCATCGGCGGCATCGGTGGGCTCGACGGCATCGAGCGGGCCGGGGACGCGCTGCTGCTCGGCGCGCTCGCGACCCACCGCGAGGTGGAGCTGAGCCCGCTGGTGCGGCGCCACCTCCCGACCCTGGCGGAGACCTTCGGCAAGGTCGCCAACGTGCGCGTCCGCAACGCCGCGACCGTTGGCGGGGTGATGGCCGAGTCGGACTACGCCTCTGACCCGCCGACCGTGCTGCTGGCGCTCGACGCCGAGGTCCAGGCCCAGGGCCCCGACGGCACCAGGTCGATCCCGGCCGGCGAGTTCTTCGTGGCCTTCTACGAGACCGCGCTGGCGCACAACGAGATCCTCACCGGGGTGCGCGTGCCGCTGCCGCCCAGCGACGCCGGCACCTCCTATATCAAGTACGTCACCCGCTCCTCCGAGGACCGCCCCTGCGTCGGCATCGCCGCGCTGGTGCGGCTGGACGGCGCCGACCGCTGCGCCGAGCTGCGGGTGGCGGTGGGCGCCGCGGCCGAGATCCCCCAGCGCCTGGCCGAGGTCGAGGCCAGCGCCGCGGGCGAGGAGCTGTCCGAGGAACTGCTCCGCTCGGTCGCCGACCGCTACGCCGACGCCATCGACACGCTCGACGACATGCGCGGGTCGGCCTGGTACCGCACCGAGATGGTCCGGGTCTGGGTGCGCCGCGCGATCGAGCAGGCGCGCGACGACGCCCTGGCCCGCCGCGCGGGCGGCCCTGGCGGCAACGGTCCCGGCGGCAGCGGCAACCGCAACAACGGCGACGGATCGAGGAGCTCGTGACCACCACACTCCCCAACAGCGAGCCGCGCTTCTCGGGCATGCTCGACGCCCGCGAGCGGGTCACCGGGCGGATCGGCTACACCATCGACCTGGAGCTGCCCGGCATGCTCCATGCCAAGCTCCTGCGCAGCGTCTCGGCCCACGCCAAGATCGTCAGCATCGACGTCTCCAAGGCGCGCGGCCTTCCCGGCGTGGTCGCGGTGCTGACCGGCCAGGACCTGGTCGACCGCGGCGAGGTGTTCCCGTTCTACGGCCCGGTGTTCCGCGACCAGGGCGTGCTGGCGATCGACCGAGTCCGCTTCGTCGGCGACCCGGTCGCCGCGGTGGCCGCGGTCGACCTCGACACCGCCCAGGAGGCGCTGTCGCTGATCGACGTGGAGTACGAGGAGCTGCCGGCCGTCTTCAGCATCGACGAGGCGCTGGCCGAGGACGCCCCCGAGATCCACCCGGGCCCGCCGCGGATCGGCCAGACCTTCCCCGACGTGATCATCAACCCGCAGGGCGGCAACGTCTGCAACCACTTCAAGCTGCGGAAGGGTGACATCGAGGCCGGCTTCGCCGAGGCCGACCACGTCTTCGAGGACGTCTTCACCAGCCCCGCCGTGCAGCACGTCCCGCTCGAGACCCACGCCTGCATCGCCCAGGTCGAGAACGGCCAGATCACCGTCTGGGCCGGCGCGCAGATCCCCTTCATCGTGCGCAGCCAGCTCGCCGAGATCTTCCGGGTGCCCGCCAGCCGCGTCCGGGTGATCGTGCCGACGCTCGGCGGCGGCTACGGCGGCAAGTGCTACCCCAAGATCGAGCCGATCGCCGCCGTGCTCGCCGCCGCCGCCAAGCGCCCGGTCAAGCTCCACCTGACCAGGGAAGAGGAGTTCGTCACCATCACCAAGCACGCGGTGCGGATCAGGATGCGCACCGGGGTGAAGGCCGACGGCACGATCGTGGCGCGCCAGAGCACCTGCCACTTCAACACCGGCGCCTACGCCGACATCGGCCCGCGGCTGATCAAGAACGGCGGCTACGGGACCGGCGGCCCGCACGCGATCCCCAACGTCCACGTGGACTCCTACGCGGTCTACACCAACCTGCCGCCGGCGGGTGCCTTCCGCGGCTACGGCATCAGCCAGGCCGCGTGGGCGTACGAGACCCAGATGGACATGATCGCGGAGCGGCTGGGGATCGACCCCTACGAGTTCCGGATGAAGAACTTCCTGAACGACGGCGACACGGTCATGACCGGCGAGCCGATGGAGGACTCGCACTTCCACGAGCTGCTCGACGACGTGTCCAGCAAGGTCGGCTGGGAGTTCAAGGGCTGGGACGCCGAGCCCGAGCGGCGCGGGAGCAAGGTCAGGGCCAAGGGCCTGTCCTGCATCATCAAGGGGACGGTCACGCCGTCGACCTCGACCGCCTCGGCCAGGCTCAACGACGACGGCAGCCTCGACGTGCTGACCAGCTCGGTGGAGATGGGCCAGGGGCTCAAGACCGCGCTGGCGATCCTGGCGGCCGAGCGGCTGTCGCTGCCGGTCCGCTGGGTCGCCGTCTCCGAGCCGGACACCGCGGTCACGCCCTACGACCAGCAGACCAGCTCGAGCCGAACCTCGTTCTCGATGGGCACGGCGGTGGGGATGGCGGTCGACGAGATCCGCGAGGAGCTGGTCCGCTACGCCGCCGACATGCTCGAGGTCGCCGCCGAGGACCTCGAGCTGGTGGACGGCACCGTGCGGGTGGCCGGCGCGCCGGACCGCTCGCTCACCTACGGACAGATCGTCCAGCGCAGCCGCACCGGCAACCTGCTCGGCTCCGGCACCTTCAAGACCAAGGGCGGCCTCGACCCCGAGACCGGCCTGGGCATCGGCAGCGTCCACTGGCACCAGGCGGCCGGCGCGGCCGAGGTCGAGGTCGACCTGGAGACCGGTCGGGTCGAGCTGCTCAAGTACCACGCCGGGGTCTACGCCGGGCGGGTCATCAACCCCGTCCAGGCCGAGCTCCAGACCGAGGGGAACGTCGCCTTCGGGGTCGGCCAGGCGCTGTTCGAGGAGATGATCTACGACCACGGCCAGCTCCAGAACGGCAATCTCGGCGACTACATGATCGCCAGCATCAAGGACATGCCCGACCGGCTCGCCGTGACCGTCCTCGAGCACCCGCAGCCCACCGAGATCCACGGCATCGGCGAGACCAGCCTGCCGCCGGTGATGCCGGCGATCGGCAACGCGGTCTACCTGGCCACCGGCGTGCGCATCACCGACCTGCCGATCACCCCCGAGAAGGTGCTGCGCGGGCTGCGAGCGCTGCGCGAGCGCCAGTCGAACGAGCAGCAAGGGAGTGCCGAGTGACCACCGACGCCACCAGCCGCGAGCCGATCGGGCCGCGCCCCGTCGACGACGAGGGCCGGCTGGTGCTCACCCTGCGCGTCAACGGGGCCGAGCACCGGGTCAGGGCGCGCACCCATCACACCTTGCTGGAGGTGCTCCGCGACCGGCTCAAGCTGGTCGGCGCCCGCGAGGGCTGCGGCGTCGGCATGTGCGGCGCCTGCACCGTGCTGGTCGACGGCAAGCCCGTCTCCAGCTGCCTGCTCCTGGCCGCGCTGTGCGAGGGCAAGGAATTGCTCACGGTCGAGGGGCTCGAGTCCGAGAACGGCGAGCTGGACCCGGTCCAGCAGTCGTTCGTCGACCACACGGCGTTCCAGTGCTCGTACTGCACCCCTGGCTTCCTGCTCGCCACCAAGGCGTTGCTCGCCGAGGATCCGGACCCCTCGGCGGAGGAGGTGAAGGAGTACCTGGCCGGCAACCTCTGCCGGTGCGGTAGCTACGTGAAGATTCTCGACGCTGTGCTCGCCGCCAAGCGTCCCACCCAACAGCGTTAGCGCCTTCATCGGTCCCTCTCTCAACGGGAGCGTGGCAGCAATGCGAGTATTCACCTATCGTCGAATCGTCCCCCTCGTCGCGGGTTTGCTCGTGGTGCTCGCGGCATGCGGCGGCTCGGACAAGAACTCCGGCTCCTCGGGCGGCACCAAGGAGTTCACCGTCGGGTTCACCTCGCTCGGCATGTCCAGCGCGCCGTTCCTGGCGGCACTGGACCAGCTCCGCGGCCAGGGCTACGACATCAAGACCCCCGAGCTCGCCGAGTCCGAGCTGGTCACCGAGGGCGTCGCCAAGAACCGCTTCGCGTTCGGCTCCGGCGCCAACAACGAGGTCATGACCGCCGACTCCAAGGGCGCCAACCTCAAGGTCCTGGTCGACCGGGTCTCGAACGAGTGGACCATCTACGCGCGCAAGGACATCACCCAGTGCGCGGACCTCAACGGCAAGCGCCTGGCGATCCACAGCGAGGGCGCGGTCAGCACCGCCATGGTCAAGAACTACATCGACACCAAGTGTCCGGGCACCAAGCCGAACTACGTGGTGATCTCCGGGTCGCCGAACCGGCTGGCCGCGCTGCTGGCCGACCGGATCGACGCGAGCCCGCTGGAGCTGACCGACGCGGTCACCCTGGAGGCCAAGGCCTCTGACCGCTACGCGCTGCTGACCAGCTTCTCCAAGGACCTGCCGCAGCTCCACCCGACCTCGATCTACGTCAACGGCGACTTCGCCAAGAAGAACCCCGACACGGTCAAGGCGGTCGTGAAGGCGCTCGTCGAGCAGAACCGCAAGATCGCCGGCAACCCCGCCTACCTCAAGGAGATCGCCCAGAAGTACGTCCCCAAGGCGGTCGACGCCAGCACCCTCGACAGCGCGGCGCAGAAGTACGTCGAGCTGAAGCTGTTCGACGTCAACGGCGGCCTCAACCAGACCGACCTCGACTACACCGCGAAGTTCTTCGGCCCGTCGGGCACCAAGGCGGTCGAGAACGACATGGCGGTCTCGCAGTTCGCCGACCTGACCTACCTGACCCAAGTGATCAATGAGCTCGGTCAGCAGTAGCAACCGGAGCGTCCGCACGCGTCAGCGTGCGCCTCGGGGCGGCGGTCCCATCCGCCGCCCCGAGGGGCTCTCCATCTGGCGCCGCGTGGCGGCGTCGGCGTGGACCTGGCGTCTGGTCACCCTGGTGATCGTCTGCGCTGCCTGGCAGGGCTACGCGACCGCGGCCGGCAGTCTTCTGATCCCGAGCTTCACCGACACCGTCAAGGCGATCTTCGACCTGCTGACCGGCGGCGACGTCTACCGTGCCTTCTTGATCAGCAACCAGGCGCTGGCGGTCGGCTTCCTGCTGTCGATCGTGATCGGTCTCCCGCTGGGGCTGGTGGCGGCGCGCTTCGCCCTCGCCGAGCGGATCATGGACCCCTACATCAGCATCCTGGTGGTCACCCCGATGGCCGCGCTGATCCCGATCCTGCTGATCGCGCTCGGCCTCGGGCTGGCGTCCAGGGTGATCCTGGTGGTGGTGTTCGCGGTCCCGATGGTGGTCGTCAACAGCCGCGCAGGGGTCCGGCAGGTCGATCCTGCCCTGATCGAGATGGCGCGCAGCTTCGGCGCGTCCGAGACCGAGATCTGGCGGCGCATCCTGCTGCCGGGCGCGCTCCCCGCGGTGATGACCGGCATCCGGCTCGCCCTCGGGCGTGCCATCACCGGGATGGTGATCGTCGAGCTGCTGATGGTCTCGGTCGGCATCGGCAACCTCATCCTGCGGTTCCGCGGATTCTTCGAGTCCGGGCCTCTGTACGCCGTGGTCATTCTGGTCGTCGGGGAGGCGCTCATCCTGGTCAACGCAGTGCGCTGGCTCGAGCGCCGGGTCGCCCCGTGGGCGCAGGTGGCCCGTCTCGCCGAATAGGACAGCACATGATCGAGATCCAGGGTCTCTGTAAGACCTTCCCCGGAAAGAACGGCAGCCAGCCGGTGGAGGCGCTGAAGGACTTCGACCTGACCATCCACGACAACGAGTTCCTGACCGTGCTCGGGCCCAGCGGCTGCGGCAAGACCACGCTGCTGCGGCTGATCGACGGGCTCACGCCGTGGGAGGAGGGCGACATCATCATCGATGGTGAGCCCGTCCGCGGCCCCGGCCCCGACCGGGCGATGGTGTTCCAGAGCTTCGCGCTGATGCCGTGGGCCTCGGTCCTGTCCAACGTCACCTTCGGTCTCCAGCTCCGTGGCATCTCCGAATCGGAGCGCAACCGCAAGGCGATGGAGCTGATCGAGATGGTCGGCCTCAGCGGCTTCGAGGGGCGCTACCCGATGGAGCTGTCCGGCGGCATGCAGCAGCGCGTCGGGCTCGCCCGCGCGCTGGCGGTGGAGCCGAAGGTGCTGCTCATGGACGAGCCGTTCGGCGCGCTCGACGAGCAGACCAGGCGGCTGCTCCAGGAGGAGCTGCTGCAGATCTGGGAGACCAGGCGCACCACGGTGGTGTTCATCACCCACTCCATGGAGGAGGCGGTGCTGCTCGGCGACCGGGTGGTGCTGATGAGCGCCCGGCCGGGACGGATCGAGGAGATCGTGCCGGTGCCGCTGGCCCGGCCCCGCTCCAGCCACGTGTCCGACGTCGAGGCCTCGCCGGAGTTCGCCGAGATCACCGGCCGGCTCTGGGGCCGGCTGCGTGACATGCAGCTGTCGCGCGCGCACCGGACCCAGGGCGTCCATCAGCATCAGGGCGCCGAGGCCGGGGGAGGCGCGGCATGAGCAGCACCGCCAAGGCGTCGTCGGTCGCCTACCGCGAGCGCGCCGGCCAGGGGCACCCCCGCCGGCCGCGCCGCGCGCAGCGCGCGTCGTCGCTTGGCCAGCGGGTCCCGGTCAGCGCGCTGTCGCTGCTCGGCGGGGCGGTGCTGTGGGAGGTGGCGGCGCGGATCTGGCACGCCAGCTTCTTCCCGCCCCTCAGCGCGGTGCTCGGCAGGCTGGTCGAGATGACCGCCGACGGAGAGATCCTGCGCAGCCTCGCCAACAGCCTCACCAACCTGGTGCTCGGCTTCGCGATCTCGCTGGCGATCGGCGTCGGGGTCGGCCTGCTGATGGGCGCCTACAAGAAGGTCGACCAGGCGCTGGACGTGTACGTCTACGCGCTGCTGACGGCACCGTCGCTGGTGTTCGCGCCGATCTTCTTCTCGATCTTCGGGCTCGGCCGGGCCTCGATCATCGGCGTGGTGGTCATGTACGCCACCTTCATCATCATCATCAACACCGCCACCGCGATCCGGTCGGTGCCGGTCCCGCTGATCGAGATGGGCAGGTCCTTCTGCGCCACCGACTGGCAGGTGTTCCGCAAGATCGTGATCCCCGCGGCGCTGCCGCTGATCATGGCCGGGGTCCGGCTCGGCATGGGCCGCGCGGTCAAGGGCATGATCAACGGCGAGATGTTCATCGCCGCGGTCGGCCTCGGCGCGGTGGTCATGGACGCCGGCAGGCGCTTCGACTCTGAGTCGATCCTGGCGGTCCTGCTGGTGATCATCGCGGTCGCGATCCTGACCATGCAGCTGGTCCAGTGGGTCGACCGCCGGCTCACCCGCTGGCTGCCGTCGACCTCGCGGGGGAAGTGACCGAGAGAAGGAACCCGCGCGGGGAACGGAACCCGCGCGGGAGAGCGCCCCGGCCGCCCGCTCGCCGAAGCGGGGTCGATCAGACCCCGGCGAGCAGGCGGCCGAAGCCGTGCACCGGCTCGGGATAGCCGAGGCGCCGCAGGCACGCGCCCGCCTGCGCCTGGACGTTGGTGACCACCGGCTTGCCGGTCTCGGCCTCGATGCGGTCGATCACGTCGACCACCGGCAGCGAGCCGCAGGGCAGGTAGACAACGTCGGCGTCCGGCCAGCGGGCGGCGACGCCGAGGGCCTGGCGGACGATCAGCTCGGGCTCGAGCATGGCGATCTCGCGGTTCCGCTCGATGTCGAGGGTGTCGTGGCCGACCACCTCGAAGCCCTCCTCCTCGAGCAGGGCGGCGCGCTTGGTGGTCTGGGCGACCGGGTAGGGGCTGGCGATCGCCACCTTGCCGGCTCCGACCGCGCGCAGCGCCTCCAGCTCCGCCTGGAGCGAGGTGACGAACGGGCGGGTGACGATGCGGTCGATCTCCTCCAGCAGGCGGGCGTGGCCGTCGCGGCCGTAGGCGCCGACCACCGGGCTGCCGCCGACGTTGATGACGTCGACGCCCTCGCGCTCCAGCAGGGCGACCTTGGCGAGGATCTCGCCGTGGGCCCGCTCGATCTCCTCGGGCACCAGCCGGCCGATGCCCAGCGAGAGCACGCCGACGCGCACGTCCGCCGGCAGCACCGCATGCCAGGAAGGCCCCTCGAACCACATGCTCGGCTCGATCCGCCCGATCCACCAGCTCATCGCGCTCGCTCCTCTCCGATGCCAAGATCGCGGCTGCACAGCAGCGCCTTGTAGGGAACGCCGGCCGCCTCGAGGCTGGCCGGGCCGCCCTGCTCGCGGTCGACCACGGCGAGCACCTTGGTGACCACCGCGCCGGCGGCGCGCAGCGCCTCGAGCGCGGCGATCGCGGCCGCTCCGGTGGTCACCACGTCCTCCAGCAGCACCACCCGCGCGCCCTTCGGCAGGGTGCCCTCGATCGCGCGGACGGGACCGTGGTCCTTGGCGTCCGGGCGGACCAGCACCGCCGGCAGGTCGACCGCCAGCGAGACCGCCACCGCCAGCGGGACCGCGCCGAGCGCGGTGCCGGCGACGCACTCGGTCCCGTCGGGCAGCTCGGCCGCCAGCGCGGCGGCGACCCGCCGCAGCAGGTCCGGCCGGGTGCCGAACTGGTACTTGTCGATGTAGTAGTCGCTGGTCTGCCCCGAGCGGAGCTTGAACTCGCCGCGCAGCACCGCCGCCTCCGCCAGCGCCGCCGCCAGGCTGGTCGCCGCTTCGCCGGTCCCCTCGGGCGTCTCGGCCCCGGGCGCCTCGCCTGGCGCCCCCTGGGCGGGCTGGCGGTGGAGGATCGGCGGGTCCCACCGCTCGACCTGGCGGATCAGGCGGCGGATGCGGGCGCCGCGGGCGGGGCCGAGCAGATAGCCCGGCAGGGGAGCGAGCCACGCCTCGCTGCCGAGGCTGACCGCGTCCGCTCCGGCCCAGACGAACTCGCGGCAGTCGTCGAAGTCGCGGATCCCGGCGCTGGCGATGATCGGCAGCGTCAGCCCCGCGTCGCGGAGCTCGGCGACCACGCGCAGCCCGATCGGCTTGATCGCGCGGCCCGAGAGGCTGCCGAAGCGGTTCTTCATGAACGGCTCGCCGGTGCGGGGGTCCAGCCGCAGCGCCTTGACCGCGTTGATGGCGGTGACCGCCGCGGCGCCGTTGCGCTCGGCGACCTTGGCGGCGGCGACGTAGTCGGTGTCGGGGGAGAGCTTGACGATCACCGGATGGCGGCTGGCCGGGATCGCCCGGCCCAGGACCTCGTCGAGGATGTCCTCGAACGGGAAGTTCACGTTGTGGCAGGAGACGTTGAACTCGACCGCGGCGATCTCGCCCGGCGCCGCCCGCCGGTTCACGGTCTCGACCAGCTCGCAGAACTCGTCGGCGGAGAAGCCGCCGAGGGAGACGATCCGGTTGAGGTGCCCGGTGCGCGGGAAGTACTCGGCGAAGTAGCGCTCGATGCCGATGTTCGACCAGCCGAAGGCGTTCATCCAGCCGGCGTCGACGCGGCGGAGCGCCTTGGCGTAGCGGCGCACCAGCTCCGGGTACTCGCGCGGCTTCCAGTCCTCGCGCAGGGTGAAGTGGCCCTCGCGGGGCTCGGTGGTGATGGTGCGGGTGGTGACCGCGCCGAACCGCTCCAGCGGCACCCACTGGGCGATCGGGCTGAGCCCGTACAGGATCAGCCGCTGGGACGAGGCGCCGTAGCCGAGCAGGCTCGCCGAGGTCACCAGGCGGTTGCGCAGCCGCACGCCGTTCAGGTCGAGCACGCGCGCCTCCCGCCCTGGTGGCGCTGCCAGCTCACGGAGCGCTCAGCCTGACCGAGACGTTCCTCGCGAACTGCTCCATGACCTGGCTGGTCTTGCGGCGCACGACCGCCTGCCCGAACTCGCCGAGCTTGCCGAGGATCGCCGCGTCGGTGAGGACCGCCATGGCGGTGGTGCCGTCCCCGCCCGACTCCAGCCGCATGGTCATCTTGGCGTTCACGGCGCCGCGGATGCGCTTGTCGGCGGCCTCCACGTTCATCTTCGCCAGCAGCTCGTCGTGGTTGCGCTCGGCCACCCAGACCTTGCCCGACAGCCGCACGGCCACCGGGCCGACCTGGGCCTTGACCTGGCCGACATAGGTGTCCTCGTCGAGCCGCTCGATCGCCTGAAAGCCGGGGACGCACTCGGCGATGCTGGGAAGATCCATGGTGAACTGCCAGACCCGCTGGGCCGGCGCGCGGATGACGAGCTGCTGCTCGATGATCATGTACTCAGCACTCCTCGGGCCACTATCGTATACAACCGTGCTCGGCCGGGTTGCGCCGGCCATTGGCGGATCCTTAGAATACAGCTGCATACGGACGTGTGGCGAGAAGCTCGGTCTCGCGTCTGCTCCTCCGGATCCGCCTGGACGGACGTGTAGCGAAAGCTGGGGATACGACAAAGGATCGAGGGTGCACGGGAAGGTCTTTGCGCTGATGACGGCGATCTGCTTCGGCCTCAACCCGGTCCTGCTGAAGCTTGGCTTCGCGCGCAAGGGCCGTAGCGACGTGGCCGTGGTGATCGGGCTCGCGATCACCGTACCCCTCTATCTGCTGATCGCCCCGCTGGTCGGCGGGATCTCGTTCGCCCCCCTGACCATCCCCGCGCTGATCGGCTTCATCCTCGGCGGGCTGTTCGGCGGCGGCATCGGGCGCCGCTGGATGTACCTGGCGATCGACAAGATCGGCGCATCCCCCGCGACCGCGATCAAGAACTCGGCGCCGGTGATCACCACGGCGCTGGCGATCTTCGTGCTGGGGGAGCACGTCACCTTCCTGCACTGGCTGGCGATCGCCGCCATCGTCGGCGGCATCACCCTGCTGACCTGGAAGAGGGGACAGAGCGTGCGGCAGATGCTGAGCATCGGCGTGCTGGCCGCGCTCGGCTCGGCGCTGTCGTACGGCATCCGGCCGCTGTTCCTGAAGTACGGGCTCGACCGCGCCAACATCCCGTTGACGGGCGCCCTGATCGGGGCGGTCGCCGCGCTCATCTACGCCGCGGCGCTGACGCCGACGGACCAGCTCAAGTTCGGGCTCCGCGAGCGTTCGCTGGGGCTGTTCGCGGCGTCGGGCATCCTTCAGGCGCTGGGATTCCTGGCCCTCACCTTCGGCCTCTCGGGCGACGACGTCAGCATCGTCTACCCGGTCACCGCCACCGCACCCCTGTTCACGCTGCTGTTCACGGCACTGATGCTGCGCAACACCGAGCGCCTCACCTGGCGGATCATCACCGGCGCGATCGCCATCACCGCCGGCGTGATCGTGCTCTAGACCCGATTGGCCCGCGACAAGGTCAGACAAGGAGCGAAGCATATGGCACAGGATCTCCGAACCTACCTCGACCAGCTGCTCGCCAAGTATCCCGAGCAGCTCAAGATCGTCGAGGACGAGGTCGACCCGGAGTTCGAGGCAACCGCGATCGTCGACAAGATCCAGAACGACCCCAACTACCCCGGGTTCCCGGCGGTCCTGTTCAAGAACATCAAGGGCTCGCGCATTCCGCTCCTGCTGAACCTGCACGGCGCCTACGAGCGCGTGGCCCTGGCGATCCAGAGCGAAGTCCACGGCATGGTCGAGGAGTACGCCAGGCGCGAGGGCAGCGGGATCCCGACCACCGAGGTCAGCTCCGAGCAGGCGCCGGTCCACGAGGTCGTGCTCACCGGCGACGACATCGACCTGGGCGAGCTGCCGTTCCTGGTCCACCAGGAGCTGGACGCCGGCAAGTACATCACCTCTGCGGCGACCATCTCGCGCGACCCCGACAGCGGCCGGCTCAACGCCGGCATCTTCCGCCACCAGGTCCAGGGCGCCAAGCAGGTCGGCTTCATGACCAACCCGGCGCACCACACCAGCTACATCCTCCGCAACTACCGCGACCAGGGCAGGAAGATGGAGGTCGCGCTGGTGATCGGGCACCACCCGGCGATGCTGATGGGCGCCGTCTCCAAGCTGCCTGGCATCGGCGGCGAGCTCGAGGCGATGGGCGGCCTGCTCGGCGAGTCGGTCGAGGTCGTCAAGTGCAAGACCGTCGACCTCCAGGTTCCCGCCGGCGCCGAGATCGTCATCGAGGGCATCGTCGACACCGATCCCGAGAAGGTCGAGCACGAGGGCCCGTTCGGCGAGTACCCGCTCTACTACACCCGCATCGGGCCCATGCCGTGGGTCCAGGTCACCGCCGTCACCATGCGGCGCGACCCGATCTACGTGGACGTGTTCAACGCCCACAGCGAGCACCTGGTGCTCGGCGCCCTGCCGCGGATGGGCAGCATCTACCGCCGCGTCCGCGAGGCGATGCCGACGGTCACCGCCGTCAACCTGCCGCTGTACGGCATCCGCAGCGCGCTGTTCATCCAGATGAAGAAGAAGGTCGACGGCGAGCCGAAGATCGCCGCCTCGGCGGCGTTCGCGGTCGACCCGATCCTCAAGCACATCTGGGTGGTGGACGAGGACATCGACGTCTTCAGCCAGGACCAGGTGATGTGGGCGATGACCACCCGCTTCCAGGCGGACCGCGACCTGGTGATCATGCCGAACTTCCTCGGCGGCCACCTCAACCCGGTGACCTACGGCTTCCACCGGGAGGAGAAGGGCCCCATGGAGACCAAGCTGATCCTCGACTGCACCAAGCCGGCAGCGCCCGAGTTCTTCCCGCAGAAGTGCCGGGTCCCGCCAGAGGTGGTCGAGCGGGTCCAGCCGAGCCAGCTGCTGCGCGACTACGAGCCCGGCACCAAGCTCAGCACCGACCTGACCGCCTCCTAGGCGCGGGACGGCACGGCTCCGGGCCGGCTGGGACGGGCACCCCGACCTGTCCCGACCGGCCCCGGAGCCGACAGACGTGGCGGCCGCCCGGACCTGACCAGTGAAGCCGGTCCTGGTCAGGCCCGGCGGCGCCGCGCCAACCAGCGCAGCACGCAGGCGCAGCACGCAGGCGCAGCACGGAGGCGCAGCACGGAGGCAAGGGTGACGACAGCTCGATCCCACGACGCCAGCCCTGGATCGCGCCTCCGCGCCCTGATGGAACGGGAGCGGCCGCTGCTCGTCCCCGGCTGCGCCGACGCCCTGACCGCCCGCATCGCCGCCGACGTCGGCTTCGGCGCCGTGTACGCGACCGGCGCCGGCATCGCCAACGCCATGCTCGGCCTGCCCGACCTCGGGCTGGCCAGCTTCTCCGAGATCCACGGCCAGGTGGCCCGCATCTGCGACGCCGTCGAGGTGCCGGTGATCGCCGACATCGACACCGGCTACGGCAACGCCCTCAACGCCCGCCGCGCCGTCCGCGACTTCGAGCGCGCGGGCGTGGCGGCGGTGCAGATCGAGGACCAGGTGTTCCCCAAGCGCTGCGGGCACTTCGTAGGCACCGAGACCATCGAGCTCGACGAGATGCTCGGCAAGCTGCGCGCCGTGCTTGACGCCCGGCGCGACCCCGACCTGGTGGTGATCGCCCGCACCGACGCGATCGCCGGCAGGGGCCTGGACGCCGCGGTCGAGCGCGCCCGTGCCTTCGCCGCGGCCGGCGCCGACCTGGTGTTCGTCGAGGCGCCGCCGACCATGGCCGCGCTGGAGCGCCTGCCGGGCCTGGTCCCCGTCCCGCTGGTCGCCAACATGGTCGAGGGCGGCCGCACCCCGCTGGTCGACGCCGCCGGGCTCGGCGCGATGGGCTACCGGATGGTGCTGCACGCCAACACCGCGCTGCGGGCCGGCGCCATGGCCGTCCGCGAGGCGCTCTCGACCCTGCGCCGCGACGGCGGCAGCGGCGCGCTGCTCGACCGCCTGCTGCCCTTCCCCGAGCGCCAGCGCCTGGTCGGCCTGCCGGCCCTGGAGGCGCTCGCGCGGCGCTATGCGCCCAACCGGCACCAGCAACCCGACGGACAACCCGACGGACAACCCGACGGACGCGACGATCCGGCGACCACGGAGGTCTGAAGCATGCCCGAGAACCTGCGCCTGCGTTGCTCGATCCTGCGCGGCGGCACCAGCCGCGGGGTGTTCTTCCACCTCGAGGACCTGCCCGGGGAGCGCGCCGAGATCGAGCCGATCCTGATCAACGCCTTCGGCAGCCCCGACATGCGCCAGATCAACGGCCTCGGCGGGGCCACCTCGCAGACCAGCAAGGCGGCGATCATCGGGCCGCCGAGCCGGCCCGACGCCGATGTCGACTACACCTTCGCTCAGGTCAGCATCGGCACCCCGCTGGTCGACTGGGGCGGCAACTGCGGCAACCTGTCGTCGGCGGTGGGGCCGTTCGCGATCGACCACGGCCTGGTGCCGGTCCGCGACGGCGTCACCACCGTGCGGGTCCACAACACCAACACCCGCAAGCTGATCATCGCCAGCGTCCCGGTGCGCGACGGCCGCGCCCTGGTCGGCGGGGACTACGCCATCCCCGGGGTGCCCGGAACCGGCGCGCGCATCGACCTCGAGTTCGTCGAGCCCGGTGGCTCGGTGACCGGCTCGCTGCTGCCGACCGGCAGGCCGGTCGACGAGCTGACGCTGGGCGACGGGCGCCGGGTCCAGGTCTCGGTGGTCGACGCCGCCAACCCGGTCGCGTTCGTGCTCGCCTCGGAGCTGGGCATCGCCGGCGCCGAGACCCCGGCTGAGATCGAGGCGCGCACCGACGTCACCGACGCGCTCGAGGAGGTCCGCTCGGTGGTGGCCGAGTGGCTCGGGATCGTCTCCGACCGCAACCAGGCGACCGCGACCAGCCCCGGGCTGCCCAAGGTCGGGATGGTGGCGCCGCCCGCCGCCTACCGGACCAGCCTCGGCGACGAGGTGGACGCCGCCGGGATGGACGTCAGCGGCAGGCTGATGTCGATGCAGACCGCGCACCGCTCCTACATGGTCACCGGCGCGATCTGCACCGGCGCCGCCGCGGCCGTCCCCGGCACGCTGGTCAACCAGGTCGCGCGTGCGGAGCGCCCCGACCCGGAGCGGCTGCGGATCGCCCACCCCTACGGGGTCATGGACGTCAGCGTGCGGGTCGAGGCCGGCGAGGGCCAGGTCCCCAACGTGACCGGCGTGGCGGTCGGCCGCACCGCGCGCCACATCCTCGACGGCGAGGTCTGGGTCCCGAGCGCGCTGCTGCCCTCGCAGCCGGTGGCCGCGGGCGCCACGGTTGCTGGGGTCGCTGGGGTCGCTGGGGGAGCGGTTGGCGCCGCCGGAGTGGCCGGTTCCTGAGGGTTCAGCGGCGCGCGGCCGCGCGGCAACCTCGCAGCCTCCCACCGGTTCGGTGTATGCAGGAGTATCCTCCGAGTGGGTGGTCCCGCCGCAAGGCGCCTCGGCGCCATGCACCCAGGGGGATTTTCACGCGCGAGCCTGCCCGGTCGACAACGCAATGTCTCGGGAAGTGTGGGTTGCGGGAAAAGAGCGGATCGCGCAAGCCACTGGTATGCTTCCGAATACCCAGATTGCGCAGACCGCGGGTGGCCTACGCCTCACGTGTGGCGCCCGGGAGCCATAGAGCAACGCCGTTCACGAGGGAGACACAGATGCGGTCCAGCAGCCGCAACAGCAACGCCCGCAGCGGGGGCGGCCGGCGCGCGAGCGCCGCGACCTGGAGCGACGGGCTTCCCAGCAGCGAGCGCGTCTACCGTCAGCTCCGGCAGATGATCCTGTCCGGCGAGCTGCCGCCTCAGACGCGCCTGGTCGAGATCCACCTCGGCGAGCAGTTCGGGGTCAGCCGGACGCCGGTGCGTGAGGCGCTCAAGCGCCTGACCGCCGAGAAGCTGGTGCTCGGCGACCCGGTCCGCGGGCTGATCGTGCACGCCCCGGAGCCGCACGAGGTCAGCGAGGTCTACGCGGTCAGGGAGTCGCTCGAGTCGCTCGCCTCGCGGCTGGCGGCGCAGCGGATCACCCCGGACGAGCTGCGCCAGCTCCGGGTGATCCTCGATTCGATGCACGACGCGGTCAAGAACGACCGCACCGACCTGGTGGTGAGCGCCAACATCGCGTTCCACGACGTGATCTACCGCGCGGCCGGCAACGAGACCCTGTTCCGGCTGGCCAAGGACCTGAGCGACTTCGTCCGCCGCTTCAGCGCCGAGGCGTTCGCCAATGCCAAGCGGGCCGCCGCCGTGGTCGGGGAGCACGAGCGCATCCTGTCCGCGCTCGAGGCGCACGACCCGGAGGAGGCCGCCGCCGCGTCGGCCGCCCACCTCCAGACCGCCAGCGCCTATCTGGTGCAACTGCACCTGAACCAGGCCGTGGGCGCGGTCTAGGCGCGCCCCGGACGCGCATCTTTGGGCTCGCCGCCCCGGCTCGTCCGGGGGCGGCGGGCCCAAAATTCATTCATGGTTCGATGGTTGATATGGAATCTGATCGAGCCATCGATTGTTGCCGCCGATATGAGTGTCCGTCTGCGCGACCAGCGCCTCGAGACCCTCGGGCGGCAGGAGCCCACCGGATCGGTGCTCCGAGCCCCGGGGTACCGGCGGCTGTTCATCGGTCAGTCGGTGTCCTCGCTCGGGGACTGGGTGGCCACCCTGGCCTTCATCGCCGCCGCCTTCGCGCTGACCAACGGCGACCAGGCGGCGGTCGCGATCGTGCTGGTGCTGCGGCTGGTGCCGCCGGTGTTCGCGGCCCCGGTCGGGGGCGTGGTGGCGGACCGGCTGTCGCGGCGGACGATCATGGTCAGCAGCGACCTGGTCAGGGCGGGGCTGATCCTGGCGGTCCCGTTCGTGGGAATCCGCGGCCTCTACGTCCTCGCCTTCGTCCACGAGTGCGTCTCGCTCTTCTTCCTCCCCTCGCGCGACGCCAGCATCCCGGGCCTGGTCCCCCGGCGGAAGCTCGAGGAGGCCAACGGGCTGATGCTGGCCGCCTCCTACGGCTCGATCCCGATCGCGGCGGCGCTGTTCGGTCTGTTGCGCGTGGCCCCGGCGCACCTGCCGTCGCCGGGCTTGCTGAAGAGC
The DNA here is from genome assembly GCA_040414855.1 of Actinomycetota bacterium. Taxonomy (GTDB): domain Bacteria; phylum Actinomycetota; class CALGFH01; order CALGFH01; family CALGFH01; genus DASVXQ01. Next base: position 10,389 of record JBEDUQ010000338.1, on the reverse strand, counting down.
CACCCGATCGCGCTGGCATTCCTGTTCGACTCGCTGACCTTCCTGTTCTCCGCGGCGATGAACGCCGGGCTGCGGCTCGGCGGCGGCTCCGGGCGGCACGGCATCCAGCTCTTCCGGGACCTGACCGAGGGGGTCTCCTACATCGCCAGGCACCCCGCCCTGCGGTCGCTCTCGTACGGGCTGGTGGTGTCGATGTTCGGCGGCGGCGTGCTGTTCGCGGTCGGCATCGGCTACGTGCACCAGACGCTCGGAGGCTCGGACGCCGCCTTCGGCTGGCTGGCGGCGCTCTGGGGCGCCGGCATGGCGGCCGGGCTCGGGGTCGTGCGGCTGCTGCCGGGCGCCGCGCGGGCCCGCGGGTTCCTCGCCGGGGTGGTCGCGTGCGGGCTGCTGCTCGGGCTGATGGCGCTCGCGCCGGTCCTGTGGATGGCGTTCATCGCCTCGGTGATCTTCGGAGCCGCGTTCGCGATCGCGATCGTGCTGGCGCTCACCATGGCCCAGGAGCAGGCGGACAACCGGATCCGCGGCCGGGTGATGGGCGGGGTCCAGATGCTGTTCCGGGTCGGGCTCGGCCTCGGCGCCCTCGGCGTCGGCTGGCTCGCCCACGAGGCCGCCAACCTCAAGCTGCCGCTGCCGCTCGACGGCAACCAGGTGGGGCTCCTGACGGGCGCCGTGCTGATCATCCTCGGCGCGATCGCCGCCAGCGGCGTGCTCCGCGTGCGGTCCTTCTGAGTAGCGGGCCGAAAGACGATATATGCCGCTTCCGCGCTCTATAGGGCTGTTTGATCTGCATCGGTTTGCGAGCGAGACTAGCGGTATGGCGGGGAGACTCAGAACCTATCAGGCTGTCGTCTCGACGATCGGCCTCGTCTTGCTCGTCATGGCCGCGGCCATGGTGAACGTGGGCCAGGTCCGCGCCGAGTGGGCGGTCATCGCCACCCTGGCCGCCTTCCTGTTCGTCGGCCAGTTCTTCCCGATCGCGCTCAGCGGGCCGGGCGTTAGCCTTCGGATGCTGATCAACGCGCCGTTCGCGTTCGCGATCGTCCTCTACGGCGGCCTCGGGGCCGCCGTCGTGCTCCAGTCGGCCGCCGGGCTCCTCTCCGACGTGATCGCCCGCAAGCGCGTCGAGACCCTCGCCTTCAACTCCGCGACCCACACCATCGGCCTGGTGGTCGGGTCCAGCGTCTGGATGGCGTTCGGCGGCGGGCGGTCCGACGACGTCGCCACCATGGCGGGAATCCTGGTCGCCGCCGGGGTCTTCATCGTGGTCAAGGCCGGGCTGGTCGCCATCCGGGTCCACCTCGACAAGGACATTCCGATCACCGTCGGCCGGCTGCTGCGGCACACCGCCGGGCTCACCGTCCTGACCCAGGCGGTGGTGCTGGTGGTGGTCCTCTCCGGCGGCCGGATCGGGGTCCTGCTGCTGGCCCTCGGGCTGCCGACGGTCGCCACCTACATCGCGCTCGCCGGCGAGGCCAACGCCGACCTCGGCCGCAGGGAGGCGGAGGAGTCCGCCAAGCGCGAGGCCGAGCTGCGCGCGCAGGAGCACGACTTGCGCATCCAGCAGCTCGAGGTGACCCGAAAGCTCCAGGAGACCGACCGGATGAAGGACGACCTGCTGGCGATGGTCTCCCACGAGCTTCGCAACCCGCTCGCCACCGTGCTCGGGGTCCTGCGCCTGCTGTCGAGCGGCGCGCCGCTCAACCCCGACGAGCGGCAGGAGATGCTGGAGATGGGCGACCGCCAGGCGAGGCGGCTGCGCGGCCTGATCGAGCAGCTGCTGCTGGCCGCCCGCTTCGAGCGCGGCGAGGTCGAGTACCCCTCCAGCGGCGCCGAGCTGGTCGAGGCGGACGCCGCCGAGCTGGTCTTCCAGGCGGCCACCGAGGCGCAGGCCGGCCACCGCGAGCACCCGATCCGGGTCGAGTGCGACGGCAGCCTGCCGGTCCGGGTCGCCCCCGACGCGGTCCTCCAGATCCTCGGCAACCTGCTCGACAACGCCTGCAAGTACTCGCCCGACCAGCGCCTGGTCCGGCTGATCGCCGAGCGCAACGGCGTGCACGCGGTGCTGGCGGTCGAGGACGACGGCGCGGGAATCGCCGCCGATGACCGAGAGCGGATCTTCGAGCGCTTCACCCAGCTCGGCAACGGCCGCAGCGGGCTCGGCCTGGGTCTCTACATCGCCAGGCAGCTCGCCGGCGCGCAAGGCGGCGAGCTGGTGCTGACCGAGGCGCGCCACGCAGGCGGCGCCCGCTTCGAGCTGCGCCTGCCGCTGCGCGAGCGGATCAACCAGCTGCCGCAGAACGGGACCGCCGGCCAGCTTCCCCGCGCGGTCGGCCAGCCCCGCTGAGCCCGGCCCGCTGGTCACTCGGCTCCTCGGGGCACGCGGCGAGCAGGCGGCGCACCCGCGCGGCCGCCTCGGAGACGGCCGGCGGTGGCGGCGGCTCCGCGGCGATGAAGCCGACCGCGGGATAGCGCTCAAGGCGGTCGAGCTCGCCGAGCAGGCGGGCGGCGAACGCGGCCCTCGACCGCTCGGCGAACTGGAGCGGGCCGCCGGGCGGCGGGCAGCAGACGGTCTCGACCGGCGGGTGCCGCAGCCGGAAGGTGGCGGCGCAGCGGCGCATCACGAACGGCTTTGCGACCAGCAGCGCGCGCCGCACGCCGATCCCGCGGCCCAGCAGCGCGCGCATCCCGAGGACGACGTTCTCGCCAGTGTTGGCCGCGCGGTCCTCGGCGACCACCGCATCGGGCGGCACCCCGAGCCAGGCCAGATGCCGGGAGAACACCTCCGCCTCCGAGGTCCCGTACAGCTCGCCGGCGCGGCTGCCGACCCCGCCGGTCACCAGCACGCGCGGCGAGAGTCCGTCGAGCACCAGGTTGGCGGCGCGCAGCGGCACGTCGAGGCTGGCGCAGCCGAAGGCGAACACCACGTCGGCCTCGACCGGCGGCTGGCTGATGGTCAGATAGGACCAGACCGGAGCGAGCAGCTCGACGTACCGGTCGCCGCGCAGCTCGGCGATCGGCGTGGCCGACCCATCGGTCAAGGCCGCAGGCTGAACGGCGGGTACTGGTCGGTGGTCAGCATGAACGCGTAGGCGATCACGCGGTTGTGCCAGCGGATCACGCCCACCAGGTAGTCGAACAGCTCGCGCGGGTAGCGCCCGGTGAACAGGATCACGAACCAGGCGATGATCACCGACACGAGCGCGGCGATGTCGAGGAAGAACAGCACGATGTAGTGCGGGATCGCCAGCAGCCATTTGACGATCGGCAACCAGCGCACCAGCCGTGTGGCGTCCGGGTACGGGATCTCCAGCCGGACCGACTGGTGCTCGTCGGTCGAGGGGTAGCGGTCGTCCATCAGCGCGATGTATACGGTGACCCGGTTGCTGAAGCGCAGCAGCTCCAGGTTCCAGTCGAACCACCAGCGGGGGTACTTCTGCCGGAACAGGATCAGCAGCAGGGTGGCGCCGAACAGGATGCCGCCGGCCGCGGCCGTGGTCCCGGTGGTGCCGTTGCGCCAGGTGTTCCAGTCGCTGCCCGACACCAGCCCCAGCACGATCAGGATGGGGATCGCGACGATCAGCCTGAAGGCGGTGGTCAGCCGGTCGAGCGGCCGGTCGGGATACTCGACGTCGAACTGGACAGGATATGCGCCGTTCATCATGGGCCGGTCCTTTCAGTGGTCTCGTCGCGCTCGCGCAACACTAAGACGCGCGCCGACCACAGTCGACAACCCGTTCTGCTTGCACAGGTAGACTCGGTCGAGCCGGACCCAAAACCGTGCCGAGGGATGGCGAAGTTTGACAGCATTCTTGGCGATCGTCTCGGCAGTAGCCTAGTCTTTGGGAACACATCCGGCGGCAGGAGGTCGATCTGGTGAGCGCGCGTCCGGTGCTGGTCGCGGGGGCTGGCCCGGTCGGGCTGGCCGCCGCGCTCGCACTTCGCGCCAGAGGGCTGCCGGCGACGGTGGTCGAGGCGGAGCCGGAGCACCGTCCGCGACCGGGCAGCCGCGCGATCTTCGTGCACCGCGAGTCGCTGGAGCACCTGGAGCGCATGCGCCCCGGCCTCGGCTGGGAGCTGGCCTCCGAAGGGCTGGTCTGGCTGACCAAGCGGACCTTCTGGGGCGATCGCGAGGTCTACGCGCGCAGCTACCCGGCGCCCGACCCCTCGGTGCTGCCGCACTCCACCAACCTGCCGCAGGTCGAGACCGAGCGGCTGCTCCAGGACGCCTGCAAGGCCGCCGGGGTCGAGTTCGTCTGGGACGCGGCGGTCACCGGCGTGACCACCACGCCCGACGGGGTCGAGGTGACCACCGCGGCCGGGCACCGCATCGAGGCGCCCTATCTGGTCGGCGCGGACGGGGCGCGCTCGGCGGTGCGGCGCGAGATCGGCGTGACCATGGAGGGCAGCCGCTCGAGCAACTCGTTCGTGATCGTGGACGTGGAGGCGCTGCCCGACGACCCGCTGCCGCTGGAGCGCCATTTCCACTACCGCCACCCGGCGGTCGGCCACCGCAACCTGCTGCTGGTGCCGTTCGCGGGCGGCTGGCGGGTCGACCTCCAGTGCCTCGAGGGTGACGACCCCGAGCGCTTCAACCGGCCCGACGGGGTGCGCCGCTGGCTCGACCAGGTGATGCCGGCCGGCTACGCCGACCGGGTGCGCTGGATCTCGACCTACCGGTTCCTCCAGGTGGTCGCATCCCAGCTGGTCGACGAGCGGCGGCGGGTGCTGCTGGTCGGCGAGGCGGCGCACCTGTTCGCGCCGTTCGGCGCGCGCGGCATGAACTCCGGCTTCGCCGACGCCGCCTCGGCCGCCGCCGCGATCGAGGCGGCGCTCGCCGATCCGGGAAACGCCGCCGCGGTCGGGGAGTTCGCCACCCGGCGGCGCGCCGCCGCCCTGTACAACCGCGACGCCGCCGGGGCGGCGCTGGCCCACATGCGCGCCGGGGACGCGGCGACCAGGGCCAAGCGGCGGCTGGCCGCCGAGCTCGCCAGGGTCTCGCGGCGTGCCGGCGCCTGGCTGGACTCGGCCCCCTACGGGCCGCGCGGAGCGCCGCACGACCAGGCCGCCGGCCGCTACTGAGCGCGCCGGAGGTCGGGCGGTTCTGGTGGCTGTTCCTCGCCTTCGTCTGGCCGTCTGGCCGGGGATCACCCTGTACATGCCCTCGATCCTGCTGACCGGGATCAGAGCAGTCGCAGCTCGCGGGCCCTGCGCACGGCGTCGCGCCGGCCGGTGGTGTCGAGCTTCCTATAGATGCTCTTGATGTGGGTCTTGACGGTGTTCACCGACACGTACAGCTCGGCGGCGATCTCGACGTTGGAGAGCGCGCTGGTCAGGTAGCGGAGCACCACCCGCTCCCGCTCGCTGAGGGGCTCGATCAGCGCCTGCTCGCGGCCGCCGTGGCGCCGCCCGTCCGCCTCCGGCGCCTCGTCGCGCGCGTCCAGCAGCTCGGCGACCAGCCGCTCATGGCTGGTCTGGCGGCCGAGCTGGGCGGCGAGCAGCTCGCGCATCGGGGCGCCGGGGGAGCGCAGCGCCAGCCGGAACCCCTCGCGCTCGGCAAGCGTCAGCGCCCGCTCGGTCGAGCGGAACGCGCGCTCGCGGTCGTCGAGCGCCCTGGCCGCGAGCCCGTCCAGCAGCCAGGCCTCCAGCAGCAGCCGCAGCGACGACACCGCCGCCGACCCGTTCAGCAGCGGCGCCAGGGTGGCGATCGCCGCCTTGGGCTCCCCGTCCTCCAGCTCCAGCCTGGCCCTGGCGAGGAGGGCGGCGGGCAGCGGCGGGGCGGCCCCGTCGGCCCGGTCGAGGGCGGTCCGCGCCGCCGCGGTCTCGCCGGCGGCCAGCAGCAGCTCCGCCTCGGCGAGCGCCAGCGGCCGCTCCAGGTACGGCAGCGGCCGCCAGGATGACAGCTCCTGGCCCGCCGCATCCAGCGCCTTCAGCCCGCCGGCCGGGTCGCCGCCGGCCAGGAGCAGCCAGGCCCGGACGGCGGCCAGCTCGGCGACCACGGCCGGGGCAGCGCCGCCGGCCGCGTCGCCGCCCCAGGCCGAAGTGGCGAGGTCGAGCTGGGCGCCGGCGGCGTCGAGGTCGGCGCGCTGCCCGTCGGCGACCGCGAGCGCCAGGTGCGCGGCGGCGGTCTGGACGTCCCCGGCCCAGCCGCGCCGCTCGGCCAGCTCGATCGCCTCCATGGCGGTGCGCTCGGCGGCCCGCAGCCGGCCCCGGTCGGCCTCCAGCAGGGCGAGCTGGGCGGTGCACTCGACCATCTGCCGCTCCAGGCTGGCGCGGCCGGCGACCGCCAGGCCCTCCCTGAGGCTCGCGTCGGCGGCGTCGAGGTCGCCGGTGTGGCGCTCGGCCGCCGCCAGGGCCACCAGCGCGAACACCCTGGCGGCGTGGTCGTGCGCGGTCGCGGTGCGTGTCGTCCCGGCGTGCCCGGCCATGGCCGCGCCGTCGGTCGCCGCGGGCGCGGTCGCCGCGGGCGCGGTCGCCCCGGCCGACCCGGGGCCGAGCAGGGCGAGCATCTCCAGCGCGGCGACCGCGACCCCGTCGAGGTCCCCGGCCCGCCACGCCTCGCTGAGCCACAGCGCCGCGACCAGCAGCGGCAGGCGGCGCCGCCGGACCACGGCGACCCGCGGGTCGCCGGGCTGGCCGCCGCCCGCCCGGTCCGCCGCCGCCATCAGCGCCAGCTCCGGGTCGGCCTCGGCAAGCTCCGGCGGCAGCAGGCCGAGCAGGTCGCGGAGGATGGTCGGATCGCCGAGCACCAGCTCGTGCCAGTGCTCCAGCACCACCGTGGTGGCGAGCTGCCAGTCTCCAGCCGCGAGCGCGTGGCGGGCGGCGTCGGCCGGCGGGCCGTTGGCGGCGTGCCCCGCGGCGCTCGCCGCGGCAGCGCCGGCGTCCTGCGACAACTGTCCGCCCCCTTGTGCCAGGTGCTCTACCGCTGTTGTCGGCGGCGGCCGCTGGTCACCAAAGCGATCGGTGGGAGCTGCCGGGCATCTCGGGCGGCAGTCTCATCCACCGACGATGCGTAGGTGTCGAGAACGGGCGACCGGCTCCGTCTGACTCACGAATGCGCCAGGATGGGCGCGGCAAGAGGCGGAGGAGTAGGACATGAACCGTGACGAGGTTGCCGAGGTGCTGGCCAAGCCGATCTCGCGGGAGCTGCTGAGGTCATCGATCCCGGCGCGGCTGGCCTATGTCGGCGTCGACGGTGCGCCCCGGACGATCCCGATCGGGTTCCTGTGGACCGGCGAGCACGTGCTCATGGCCACCGTGCCGGAGTCGGCGAAGGTTCGGGCACTGCGACAGAGCCCCAAGGTGGCGCTCACCGTCGACACCCAGGGCCAATGGCCGCCCCGGGTGCTGCTGATCCGCGGCGCGGCACGGGTCGAGCTGGTCGACTTGGTGCCGGACGCCTACGTCGAGGCGTCCCGGAAGGTCGTCCCGGCCGAGCACTTCGAGGGCTGGGAGCACGGGATACGCGCCCTGTACGACCAGATGGTCCTCATCACCATCGAGCCGGACTGGGCCAAGCTGCTGGACTTCGAGACCACCATCCCCAAGGCCGTCGAGGATCTGGTGCTGGCACGCCAGGGCGCGGCCGTCGACGCGCAGCCCGCGGTCGGTGATCCGGATGTCCGGCGGCAGCGCTGAGGAGGCGACCATGCCCAGGTACATGTTGCTGACCAAGTACGACGACAGCATCGGGGCGGGCCTCATGTCCGAATGGGACCCCGACGACATCACCGCGCACCTGGAGTTCCTGCGGGCGCTGAACCAGGAGCTGATCGACAACGGCGAGCTGGTCGACATGCAGGCGCTCACGGGGCCGGAGCTGGCCAAGGTCGTGACCTTCGACGGGCAGGGCGGCCCGCTGGTCACCGACGGCCCGTACCCCGAGGTCAAGGAGGTGCTGGCCGGCTACCAGCTGGTCGACGTGGAGTCCGAGGCACGCGCGATCGAGATCGCCGCGCGGGTGTCGGCCGCGCCGGGACCCGGTGGCGTGCCGCTGCGGCAGCGGATCGAGGTGCGCCAGCTCATGGGACCCCCACCCGGCGGGGACCTGTGACCTCGACCGCGCGGATCGAGGACCTGCTGCGCGAGCTGGCGCCGCGGGTCCTCGGCGCGGTGGTGCGACGCTACGGCGACTTCGACGCCTCCGAGGACGCCGTGCAGGAGGCGCTGCTGGCCGCCGCGACGCACTGGCCGCGCCAGGGGCTGCCGGACAACCCGCGCGGCTGGCTCATCCAGACCGCCGTGCGGCGCCTGACCGACCAGTACCGCAGCGACCAGGCGCGGCGGCGCCGGGAGGAATCCGCCGCGCTGCGCGAGCTGCCCGGCGCCGAGCCGGCGCAGCGGGACGACACGCTGGTGCTGCTGTTCATGTGCTGCCATCCGGCGCTGACCCCGGCGCCCTCGATCGCGCTGACGCTGCGCGCGGTTGCCGGGTTGTCCACCACTGAGATCGCCAAGGCGTTCCTGGTGCCAGAGGCGACGATGGCTCAGCGGATCAGCCGGGCCAAGCAGAAGATCAAGGTCTCCGGCATCCCGTTCCGGATGCCCGCCCCCCAGGAGTTCGAGGCGCGGCTGAGATCCGTTCTGCACGTGCTGTACCTGCTGTTCAACGAGGGCTACACCAGCAGCGCCGGCGCCGACCTGCACCGTCCCGACCTGTCCGCCGAGGCGATCCGGCTGACCAGGGCGATGCACGCGATGCTGCCCGAGCACAGCGAGGTCACCGGGCTGTTTGCGCTCATGCTGCTGAACGACGCCCGGCGCCCGGCCCGCACCGGCCCCCACGGCGAGCTGATCCCGCTGGCCGAGCAGGACCGGACAACGTGGAACCGGCCGGCGATCGCCGAAGGCGTGCGGCTCGCGGCCACCGCGATGTCCGGCGGCGTGGTCGGCGAGTACCAGTTGCAGGCCGCGATCGCGGCCTTGCACGACGGCGCCGAGCGTGCCGAGGACACCGACTGGCCGCAGATCCTCGGCCTGTACGGCCTGCTGGCGCGCCTGTCCGACAACGCGATCGTGGAGCTGAACCGCGCCGTCGCGGCCGCGATGGTGGACGGCCCGCGGGCGGGGTTGGACCTGTTGGTGCCGCTGGAGGGGCGGCTGCCCGGCTACTACCGGCTCGACGCCGTGCGCGGGCACCTGCTCGACATGCTCGGCGACACCGAGGCCGCCGCGGCGCACTACCGCGCGGCCGCTGCCAGGACCACCAGCGGGCCCGAGCGACAGTACCTCGTCACCAAGGCTGCCAAGCTCAACAAACAGACCTCCTGACCAGCCAAAAAGGTCCAGCCGCCGGCACGGCGCGGCGAGGTCGTTCTGGAACTCCTCGAACGCGGTCCGCATGGCCTCGCTGAGGCGGCCGCGGATCCGGATCTCATCGCTGGCTGCGCCCATACCAGGCAGGCTCCGCCCGGGCGGGGTGAGCCGTCATCATCCCGTTCAGGTGAGCCGGGCCGGCGGCGCGCTCACCCGTTTCGTGACCGGGGGGCGGCGAGCGGCCCGGAGGATGGTCCATGATGTGGCCCGGCATGCCGGTCCGGACGGCAGGCGAGGCATCCGTCGGCCATCAAAGCCATCCGAGCGATCTGGAGGGGCGCATGCGGGAGCTGGGGCGGACCGGGCTGACCGTCACACCGGTCGGGTTCGGGATGGCGGCGGTCGGCCGCCCCGCCTACATCACCCTCGGGCGCGACCAGGACCTTGGCGGCCGGCGCAGCGTCGACGACCTGCGGCGCCGCTCCCATGAGGTGCTCGACGCCGCCTACGGGGCAGGGGTGCGCTACCTGGACGCCGCCCGATCCTACGGCCGGGCCGAGGAGTTCCTGGGCCAGTGGCTGCGGGCGCGCGGGATCGCGCCGGGCGAGATCACCGTCGGCTCCAAGTGGGGCTACACCTACACCGGCGAGTGGCGCCTGGACGTCGACGTCCAGGAGGTTAAGGACCACTCGCTCGCCAACCTGCGCCGCCAGACCGAGGCCTCCCGCGAGCAGCTCGGCGACTACCTCCGCCTCTACCAGATCCACTCGGCCACACTGGAGAGCGGCGTGCTCGAGGACCGGGAGGTGCTGGCCGAGCTCGTGCGCCTGCGGGAGAGCGGGCTGGCGGTCGGCTTCACCACCAGCGGGCCGCGCCAGCCCGAGATCATCCGCCGGGCGCTCCAGGTCGAGGTCGACGGCGTCAACCCGTTCGCGACCGTGCAGGCGACCTGGAACCCGCTGGAGCCGTCGGCCGGGCCCGCCCTGGCCGAGGCACACGCCGCCGGCCTGGGCGTGATCATCAAGGAGGCGGTCGCCAACGGCCGGCTGACCCCGCACGGGTCCGACGCGGACCTGGAGGTCCCGCGGCGGATCGCCGCCAGGCACGGGGTCGGGGTCGACGCGGTCGCGCTCGCCG
>JBEDUQ010000337.1:0-12154 GCA_040414855.1 Actinomycetota bacterium | reverse complement strand
GTATCCGGAGCCCACTCACACATGACGACCAGCAGCACCCAGGCCACCTCGACCCCTCAGGTTGCCGTTAACGACATCGGTTCGGAGGAGGCCTTCCTCGCCGCGATCGACGAGACGATCAAGTACTTCAACGACGGCGACATCGTCGAGGGCGTCATCGTCAAGGTCGACCGGGACGAGGTCCTGCTCGACATCGGCTACAAGACCGAGGGCGTCATCCCCTCGCGCGAGCTGTCGATCAAGCACGACGTCGACCCCAACGAGGTCGTCGAGGTCGGCGACAAGGTCGAGGCCCTGGTCCTCCAGAAGGAGGACAAGGAAGGCCGGCTGATCCTGTCCAAGAAGCGGGCCCAGTACGAGCGGGCCTGGGGCGACATCGAGAAGAAGAAGGAAGAGGACGGCGTCGTCAGCGGCCCGGTCATCGAGGTCGTCAAGGGCGGCCTGATCCTCGACATCGGTCTCCGCGGCTTCCTTCCGGCCTCCCTGGTCGAGATGCGCAGGGTCCGCGACCTGCATCCCTACGTCGGACGCCAGCTCGAGGCGAAGATCATCGAGCTGGACAAGAACCGCAACAACGTGGTGCTCTCGCGCCGCGCCTGGCTCGAGGAGACCCAGTCCGCGACCCGGCGCGCGTTCCTGCACACACTCCGCAAGGGCGAGATCCGCAAGGGCGTCGTCTCCAGCATCGTGAACTTCGGTGCGTTCGTCGACCTTGGCGGGGTCGACGGCCTCGTGCACGTGTCCGAGCTGTCCTGGAAGCACATCGACCACCCCTCCGAGGTTGTCGAGGTCGGCCAGGAGGTCGAGGTCGAGGTGCTCGACGTCGACCTGGAGCGCGAGCGGGTGTCGCTGTCGCTCAAGGCCACCCAGGAGGACCCCTGGAGGCAGTTCGCCCGTTCGCACCAGATCGGCGAGCTGATCCCCGGCCGGGTGACCAAGCTGGTCCCGTTCGGCGCCTTCGTCCGGGTCGACGACGGCATCGAGGGCCTGGTCCACATCTCCGAGCTGGCCGAGCGCCACGTCGACATCCCCGAGCAGGTCGTCAGCGTCGGTGAGGAGATCACCGTCAAGGTGATCGACATCGACCTCGACCGCCGCCGGATCTCGCTGTCGCTGAAGCAGGCGCTCCAGGACCAGCAGCAGGTCGCCCCGACCGAGGAGGAGCTGGCGCTCGAGGAGGGCGGCTACGAGGGGTACGAAGAGGGCGGCTACGAGGGAGGCTACGGCGAGGGCGACTATGCCCAGGGCTACTACGACGAGCAGGGCCAGCTCATCGGGGTGGTCCCAGGCACCGCCATGGCCGAGGCGTTCCAGGAGGCCGGCTTCTACGACGCCACCTACGGCGACGAGCAGGACCAGGAGCAGGCGCTCGACGAGACCCAGGAGGGCGGCGACCAGCAGGCCGACGCCGGGGAGCAGTCCGCCCAGCAGGCCCAGCAGGCCCAGCAGGCCCAGCAGGCCCAGCCGGCCCAGCAGGCCCAGCAGGCCCAGCAGGCCCAGCAGGCCGAGGACGGCCAGGACACCCTCGAGGACATTGTCGAGGACCTGAAGCGCAAGAATTCCAACGAGTGAGCGCACCCCCGGCCCGCTGGTGGCCGGGGGAGCGGTTCGGCGCCTGCGCGGTCCCTCCCACCGCACGCGCGGCGCCTGGAACAGGGGGCTGACGTGCTGCTGGTCGGCCTGACCGGAGGCATCGGCTCGGGAAAGAGCACGGTTTCCGCGATGCTCGCCGAGCGCGGCGCCGAGGTCGTCGATGCCGACCAGATCGCACGGGAAGTGGTCCTCCCTGGCCAGCCGGCGTGGCACAAGATCCGCGACCACTTCGGCGCTGGCTTGCTCCGGCTGGACGGCTCGATCGACCGCAAGGCGCTGGCCGAGATCGTCTTCGACGACCCGGCCAAGCTCGGCCTGCTGAACGAGATCACCCACCCGCCGATGTTCGAGCGCATCGCCGACCGGCTCGAGGGGGCACGGGACCGCGACGTGATCGTGGTCCTCGACGCGGCCCTGCTGATCGAGACGGGGCTGGCGCAGCGGGTCGACGTCCTGCTGGTGGTCGACCTTCCCGAGGAGGTCCAGGTCCGTCGGCTCGAGGCCAAGGGCATGCCGGCCGAGCAGGCGTGGGCGCGGATCGCCGCGCAGCTCTCACGCGAGGAGCGTCTGGTCCACGCCGACCTGGTGATCGACAACTCCGGGACCGTCGAAGAGCTGGCGGGACGGGTGGACGAGGCATGGACGGAGCTCCGGCGCCGGCTGGCGAAGCAATGCGGCCGGGCGGGCTGATAGCCTGCGCCCCATGATGGACGCCGCCGAGATCCCCTCCCCCCTGGAGTGCGTGTTCCTCGACGCCGGCAACACCCTGCTCGGGCCCTGGCCCAGCTTCGAGGGCCGGCTCGTCGAGGTGGCGAGCCGGCACGGCGTCAGCCTCGCGGAGGCCAAGGTCGAGGCCGCGATCATGGAGGCCGAGCGCGAGGCGATCTGGCCGACCGACTGGACCGACCCCGCCACCCAGCGGGAGTTCTGGCTCGGCTTCTACGTCAGCGTGCTCGACCGGCTCGGGCACGGCGGCGACCACGGCGAGCTTGCCAACGCGCTGGCCGACGCGTTCGTCGACCCGGCCGCCTACAAGCTCTACGAGGACGCCGGACCGGCGCTGCGCGCGCTGACCAAGCGCGGGCTCAAGCTCGGGGTCATCTCCAATTTCGAGCCGTGGCTGCGCGACGTGCTGCGGCTCGAGGGCGTGCTCGACCTGTTCTCGGCGCTGGCGATCTCCGGGGTCCTCGGGGTCGCCAAGCCGCGGCCGGAGATCTTCGAGTACGCGCTCGAGCAGGCCGGCGTGCCGGCGTCGGCCTCGATCCACGTCGGTGACCACCCCGAGGTCGACGCCGCGGCGGCCAGGGCGGTCGGGATCCACCCGGTGCTCATCGACCGGTTCGAGCGGATGCCGCCCGAGGCGGGGCCCCGCATCGGCACGCTCACCGAGCTGGTCGAGCTGATCGACGCGGAGGCGTAGCTGGCGTGGACCGGACCTTCTGGCGCGTCATCGCCAACGACGAGAACGCCCTCCCGCAGGGCGAGTGGGTCGCCGAGCTCGCGCCGGAGCTGCTGTCGTGGCTCGGCTCGGCCGACGCCGAGCTGCGCGACGAGTTCGCCTACCGCATCCTCGCCGCCTGGATCGAGCGCGAGCAGTTCCAGCCCGACCAGCTCCGCGACCTGATCCGGCAGATGCTCGACAACCTGCACGTCGGCCTGGGCGAGCGGGAGACCGACTCGGTGTTCCTGCGCTCGTACTCGACCCTGGTGCTGATGGAGGTGGTCGCGTTCGACAACGCCCACCCCTTCCTGCGCCGCGAGGAGGTCGGGGGCCTGCTCGACCAGGTGCTCGAGTACCTGCGCAAGGAGCGCGACCTGCGCGCCTGGGTCGAGGGGCCCGGCTGGGCGCACGCGGTGGCGCACAGCGCCGACCTGCTGATGATGCTCGCCCGCAACCTCCAGCTCGACGGCATCGAGCTGGAGCGGCTGCTGGACGGGATCGCCGACCGGCTGCTGGAGCCGTCGGGCGTGGTGTTCGTCCAGCACGAGGACGAGCGGCTGGCTTACGCGGCCCTCAACGTGCTGCGCCGCGGGCTGGTCATGCGAACCGACGTGGACCGCTGGCTCGCCCGCTTCCTCCAGCCAACCGGCCACGACTCCTGGCGCGCGGTCTACGAGAGCGAGATCGCCACCATCATCCGCGCCAACGTGACCAGTTTCCTGCGCTCCCTCTACTTCCAGCTTCTGCTCACCGAGAACCAGCCGGCCGACGGCGACCAGTACCTGGCCGCGACCCTGGCCACCCTCCAGAGCATGGACATCGGCTTCTACTCCCTGGGCTAGGTCGGGGGTAGGTCCGGGGTAGGTCGGGGGTAGGCCGGGCCCGGGACCTCCCCGCCCGGCCTCCGCGCTCCCCCAGGCCGGCGATGCGAGCGCCCGGCCCCCTGACCTCCCGCCTCCCTCGCCCGCGGACCTCCCCGCCCGGCCCGGGACCTCCCCGCCCGGCCCCGGACCTTCCGCCTCGCGCGGCCCCGGACCTCCCCGCCCGGTTGACAGTGTTCGGGCGCCACCAGACTATGTCGAGACTGACATAGTGGCGGTTCATGAAGGTGGGAGCATGAAACGGCACCGCATGGTCGCGTGCGTCGCGGCCATCCTCGTGGCGTTGCTGGCCGGGGCGTGCGCCGGTCAATCGGGACGCAGTGCCTCCGGCGGGCCCCCGACCAGCGCCGCGGCCCTGGACGGCTGCGTCACAGCGGCTCAGGCAACCCTGGTCGACCTCGGCGGCGGCCACCGGGCGGCCGTGCTGGGCAGCGGCGCCACCGGCGTGGTCCTCTCCAACCAGAGCGACGGCAACCTCTGCGAGTGGCTGCCGTTCGGCACCAAGCTGGCGTCCAGCGGCTTCCGGGTGCTCCTCCACGACTACGGCGCGACCGCCGACCCGCAGGGCGACGTCGCGCTCGCGGCCGCCAAGCTTCGCTCGTCCGGGGCCGCCGCGGTGGTCCTGATGGGCGCCTCCGAGGGCGCCAAGGCGTCGCTGGTCGCGGCGACCACCATGCGGCCGCCCCCGGCGGCCGTGGTCAGCCTCTCGGCCGAGCGGACCCTCCGGGGCACCGACGTGCTGCCGGCCGCCGCCAAGCTCGCCGCGCCGGTGCTGTTCGTCACCGCCCAGCACGACAGCCTGGTCGGCGACGCCACCCGGCAGCTCTACCAGGCGGCCGCCAAGGCGCCCGCGCGACGGCTGGAGACCGTCCCGGGCGACGCCCACGGCACCGACCTGCTCGCCGGGGCGGCCGGCGGCAGGCTCCAGGGTGAGCTGCTCGACTTCCTGCGCCGCTACGGCGCCCCGCGGACCACCACCACCGAGCCGCCCCGCTCGGCGGTCGCCGCCCGCTGCGGCGCCCCGAACGCGGCGGCGACCCTGGTCCACTTCCGCGCCGCCGACGGCACCCGGCTCGACGGCGCGCTGCTCGGCTCGGGCCGCACCGGAGTGGTCCTGCTCCACGAGAGCCCCAACGACCTCTGCGGCTTCTGGCCGTATGCCGTGTACCTGGCCGGCAAGGGGCTGCGGGTCTTCGACATCGACATGCGCTGCTTCGGCGAGTCGGCATGTCCGGCGGCGGCGAAGGGGACCGTGATCGACGACGCCGTCGCCGCGGTCGCCGAGCTGAAGCGGCGCGGGGCAAGCAAGGTCGCGCTGGTCGGCGCCTCGGCCGGAGCCGGCGTGGCGCTGGCCGCCGGCGCCAGGCTCGGCGGCGGGGTCGCCGCGGTGGTGAGCCTCTCGGGGGAGCGCAACCTCACCCAGGTGATGCGCGCCGGCGGCCCTGCGGACCTTACCGGCGACGTCAAGCGCCTGACCAGCCCGACGCTGTTCGAGGTCGCCACCGGCGACCCCACCACCAGCGTCGACGAGACCCGGCAACTGTTCGCCGCCACGGCGGCGCGCGACAAGCACCTCGACGTGCTCAGCGGCCCCTATGACCACCAGCACGGCTGGAACCTGCTCACGGACTCGGGCGGCCAAGGATGGACGCCGGTGGCCGCCAAGGTCGCCGACTTCGTCCGCGCCCACGGCGCGGGGTAGTCGCTCGCGCGCCACGACGGGCGGCGGGCACGCCCGACCCTGCCCCGGACCCCGCCGGACCCGCGTGGTCGGCCCGGGTCAGACCCGCTCGATGCTGGCGCCGAGCTTGCGGAGGCGCTCGTCGATCGCCTCGTAGCCGCGGTCTATCTGGCCGACATTGCCGATCACCGACTCACCGTCGGCGGCCAGCGCGGCCAGCAGCAGCGCCATGCCGGCGCGGATGTCGGGCGACTCCATGTGCGAGCCGTACAGCGGCGAGGGGCCGGACACGACCGCCCGGTGCGGGTCGCAGAGGATGATCCGCGCGCCCATGCCGACCAGCTTGTCCACGAAGAAGAGCCGGTTCTCGTACATCTTCTCGAAGATCATCACCGTGCCGCGCGCCTGGGTCGCGATCGCCAGTGCGATCGACGTGAGGTCGGCGGGGAACGCCGGCCAGGGCCCGTCGTCGACCTTGGGGATGGCGGAGCCGAGGTCGTCCTGGATCACCAGCTCCTGGTCCCTGGGCACCTTGAGGGTCGACCCCTCCAGCTCCCAGGTCACGCCCAGCCGCGAGAAGCCCACCTCGATCGGCCGCAGGTCGTCGGGGATCACGTCCTCGATCAGCAGCTCGCCGCCGGTCATGACCGCCAGCCCGATGAAGCTGCCGACCTCGGTGTGGTCGGGGCCGATGGTGTACTCGCCGCCGTGGAGCCGGTCGACCCCGCTGATCTGGAGCAGGTTCGAGCCGACGCCGCTGATCCTGGCGCCGAGGGTGTTCAGGAAGCGGCAGAGGTCCTGCACGTGCGGCTCGCAGGCGGCATTGCCGATGATCGTCTCACCCTGGGCGAGCGAGGCCGCGGCGATGGTGTTCTCGGTGGCGGTCACCGACGCCTCGTCGAGGAACATCTGCGCCCCGTGCAGCCGGTCGACGTCCAGCTCCAGCGCGCCGCGGTCGAAGTTCGAGCGCACGCCGAGCGCGTCGAAGGCGACCAGGTGGGTGTCGAGGCGGCGCCGCCCGATCCCGTCGCCGCCGGGAGGTGGCAGCACGCAATGGCCGGTGCGAGCCAGCAATGGACCGGCGAGCAGCACCGAGCCGCGGATCCGCGCGCTGAGATTCGGATCCAGCGCGGTACGGGTAACGTGGCGGGGGTCGATCCGCATGGCGTTCGGCTCGACCTCGGTCACCTCCGCGCCGGTGGATGCGACCAGTTGGAGCAGGGCCTCGACGTCCCGGATGTGGGGGACGTTTCGCAACAGGACCGGCTCGTCGGCGAGCAGCGAAGCGGCGATGATCGGCAACGCGCCATTCTTGTTGCCGGCCGGGCGGATCACGCCGGTGAGGGGCTGTCCACCTTTGATGACGAAGCTTTCCATTCCACTCCCATGGATCGGAACGGTCGCGCGGCGAGTCACTGTACCGCGTGGCTGGGGGACCGGCGGTCTGTCAGAGGTGACCCGTACACTGGAGTTGTGAATTTGTTGAAATTCCTGACGGGATCGTGCCACAGATCGGGAGTAGTGGGGCGTTAATGGCCATCTTCGGGATGAACCAGGAGACGCCCGCCCCAGCGGGCGATCAGCCACGAGCCATCGGAGAGCTGGTCGAGGGGGTCAATGGGGGAGAGCTTGCGCAGACCCTACTGGGCGTGACCGGATCGGGCAAGACACGGACCATGGCCGGCGTGATCGAGCAGCTCGACCGGCCCGCGCTGGTCATGGCGCCGAACAAGACGCTCGCGGCACAGCTCACCAACGAGTTCAAGGAGTTGTTCCCGGACAACGCGGTCGAGTACTTCGTCTCCTATTACGACTATTACCAGCCAGAAGCGTACATCCCGCAGAGCGACACCTATATCGAGAAGGACTCCTCGATGAACGAGGAGATCGACCGGCTCCGCCACTCGGCCACCAGCGCGCTGCTGACCAGGCGCGACGTGATCATCGTGGCGTCGGTGTCGGCGATCTACGGCCTCGGTTCGCCGGAGGAGTACCGCGAGCAGATGCTGTTCCTCGAGGTCGGCGAGGAGTACGACCGCGACCAGGTGCTTCGCAAGCTGGTCGACATCCACTACGACCGCAACGACCTGAACTTCGTCCGCGGCAAGTTCCGCGTGCGTGGCGACACCCTCGAGGTCTTCCCCGCCTACGAGGAGCGCGCCATGCGCATCGAGTTCTTCGGCGACGAGGTCGAGCGCATCATGGTGATGGACCCCGTCACCGGCGAGATCGTCGGCGAGCGCGACGACCTGTTCGTGTTCCCGGCCACCCACTACGTGGCCGGCTCGGCGCGGATGCAGCGCGCCATCGCCGGCATCGAGGCCGAGCTGGCCGAGCGCCTCGCCGAGCTGGAGCGCGAGGGCAAGCTGCTCGAGGCCCAGCGCCTGCGCATGCGCACCACCTACGACCTCGAGATGCTGCGCGAGGTCGGCAGCTGCAACGGCATCGAGAACTACTCGCGGCACATCGACGGACGCTCGGCGGGCAGCCCGCCGCACACCCTGCTCGACTATTTCCCCAAGGACTTCGTGCTGTTCGTCGACGAGTCGCACGTGACCGTGCCGCAGATCGGCGGCATGTACGAGGGCGACCGCAGCCGCAAGGTCACCCTGGTGGAGCACGGCTTCCGGCTGCCTTCCGCGATCGACAACCGGCCACTGCGGTTCGACGAGTTCCTCGACCGGATCGGCCAGCGCGTCTTCGTCTCGGCCACCCCAGGCCCCTTCGAGCACCGCGAGTCCAGCCGCGTGGTCGAGCAGATCATCCGCCCGACCGGCCTGGTCGACCCGGAGGTCGTGGTACGGCCCACCAAGGGCCAGGTCGACGACCTGATCCACGAGATCAAGCTCCGCGCCGACCGCGACCAGCGGATCCTGGTGACCACCCTGACCAAGAAGATGGCCGAGGACCTCACCGACTATCTCCTCGAGATGGGCCTGCGGGTGCGCTACCTGCACTCGGAGATCAACACCGTGCAGCGCATCGAGATCCTCCGCGACCTGCGCCTGGGCGAGTTCGACGCCCTGGTCGGCATCAACCTGCTCCGCGAGGGCCTCGACCTGCCCGAGGTGACCCTGGTGGCGATCCTCGACGCCGACAAGGAGGGCTTCCTCCGCTCCGAGACCTCGCTGGTCCAGACCATCGGCCGCGCCGCCCGAAACGTCGACGGGCAGGTGATCATGTACGCGGACCAGGTCACGCCGTCGATGCGCCACGCCATCGACGAGACCAACCGCAGGCGCCTGCTCCAGGTCGAGTTCAACGCGGCCAACGGCATCGACCCCCAGACGGTCCGCAAGCGCGTGACCGACATCATCCAGGCGCTGCGCGGCGAGGAGGAGGGCGTCGCCGCCGGCGGCCGCCAGCGCAAGGGCAGGGCGCCGACACCCGCGCGCGGCCGCGCCGGGCGGCGTGGTGGCGAGCCGGCGGTCGCCGGTATGCCCAAGGACGACCTGATCCGGCTGATCGCGCAGCTCGAGGAGGAGATGCACGAGGCCGCCAAGGACCTCCGCTTCGAGTACGCCGCGCGACTCCGGGACGAGGTCGCCGACCTGCGCCGGGAGCTGCGTGTGATGAGCGAGGTCGGGGTAGGCTGACCCCCGCGGCACGTGGCCGATTCGCGGCCTGGTCGTGACGCGCCCGCGCACCCCCGGTGACCTGGCTGAGGAAGGCTGACGGCGGCGCTCTGCGTCGCTTTGCGAGAAAATCGCGGCTGCGTCTGATCGGAGGTTGTTGTGCGGCGCTCATGGGTCATTGCTCTCGTCATCGCGCTGGTGGTGGTCGCCCTCGGCGGCGCCGGCACCGCGTTGGTGCTCCCAGGGCTCCGCGCCAAGCCGGACTCGACCGCCAGCAAGTTCCTCGACGGCTGGTCGCGCGCCGACTACGCGTCGATGCGGGCACTGGTGGATCAGCCGCCGGCGGACTTCGACGAGCAGTACAAGACCATGCGCGGCAGCCTCGGGACCACCAAGGCCAGCTTCAGCCTTGGCAAGGTCACCGCCAACGGGACCAACGCGACCGCGCCGTTCACCGCGAACTTCAGCCTGCGCGGCTTTGGCACCTGGAGCTACCAGGCCTCCCTCGAGCTCTCCAGGTCGACCCGCTTCTCGCGCGAGTGGACGATCGACTGGTCGCCGACCGCGATCCACCCGGACTTCCGCAGCGGCGACCGCTTCCAGCGTGACCGGACCTGGCCCGAGCGCGGCTCGGTGCTCGCTCAGGACGGCAGCGTCCTTGCCGGGCCGCAGGGCGGCGCGGCCGGACCGGCCTCGCTGACCTCGCTGGTCGGCTCGGTCGGCGACGCCACCAAGGACGACCTCAAGCGGCTCGGCGCGCCCTACCAGGGCGGCGACCAGGCCGGACTCGGCGGGATCGAGCGCTCCTTCGAGCGGCGCCTGGCCGGCACTCCCTCCGGCGAGGTGCGGCTGGTCGATTCGCAGGGCGCCGTGACCAAGGTGCTGAAGCGCTTCGGCGGCACCCCCGGCGCCTCGGTCAAGACGAACCTCAACATCAGCATGCAGGCCGCCGCCGAGAGCGCGCTCCAGGCGGGCGCCGGCGGTCACAACGCGGCGATGGTGGTCATGCAGCCCTCGACCGGCGCGATCCGCGCGCTGGTCAGCCTGCCGAACGGTGGCTACGCGCGCGCCAGCCGGGGCATCTACCCGCCGGGCTCGACCTTCAAGGTGATCACCACCGCCGCGCTCCTCGCCAAGGGCATCACGCCGAGCACCACGGTCAGCTGCCCGCAGGAGGTCAAGATCGGCGGGATCACCATCCACAACTTCGAGAAGGAGCAGCTCGGCAACATCCCGTTCAGCGTCGCCTTCGCGAAGTCGTGCAACACCGCCTTCGTCCAGCTCGCGACCCAGCACCTGACCGGCAACGACCTGGAGAAGGCGGCGTCGGCCTTCGGCTTCAACGTCGACCTCGCCCCGGGCGTCGCCTCCGCCACCAGTCGTTTCCCGGTGCCGCAGAGCTCCGCGGAGCTGGCCATGGCTGCCTTCGGCCAGGCCAGGGTCTCGGCCAGCCCGCTCCAGATGGCCAGCGTCGCCAGCGCGGTGCAGTCGGGCACCTGGCGGCCGCCGCAGCTGGTCGACGACCAGGCGCTCTCCAGCCTCAACGTGGACCAGCCGGCGCCGCGCCAGCTCGACCCGGGCGTGGCCGCCACCCTCCGCACCCTGATGCGCCAGGTGGTCACCTCGGGCACCGCCGCCCCCGCGGGGCTGCCGGCCGGGGTCTCGGGCAAGACCGGCACCGCCGAGTTCGGCAGCGGCGACAACAAGCCGACCCACGCCTGGTTCATCGCCTTCCGCGGCGACCTCGCGGTCGCGGTGGTGGTCGAGGGCGGCGGGGTCGGTGGCGACGTCGCCGCCCCGATCGCCGCCAAGTTCTTCAATTCAGTCCGAGGCTGAGCGGGCGGCCGGGGCCGGGCCCCGGCCAGGCAGGGACCGGCGGCCGGGGCCGGGCCCGCGCGCGGCTGCCGCCGGCCGAGCGGCGGCCCCGGGTGACCGCCCCGGGGTGCCGCCCCGGGGTGCCGGGACCGGCGACGGCCCGGCCCCGGCAGCGGCCCGGGCTCAGCCCGTCCGGATCACCTGGTCGAGCGGGACGCCGCAGGCGGCGGCGAAGCGGGTCGCGGCGCCGGTCACCTCGCGCGCGGCCCGTTCGCGCTCGGCGGGCGTGCTCTGGCTGGCGGTGTTGCCGAGCCGCTTGAGGGTGTCCGCCAGCGACGTCGCCGCGTTCCTGACGTCGGTCTGGTCGATGTTGCGGGCCCGCTCGTCGATCTTGCGGGCGGCCTCGTCGGCCCTCCCGGCGGCCCGGGCGACCGAGCCGGGGCTCAAGTCGATCCCGCTCAGGTCGCCGATGATCGCGGTGCACTGGCGCGCCTTGTCGACGCCCTCGCCCGCGGCGCGGCCCGCCTCCCGCGCCTGATTGACGCTGTCGCATCCGGCCAGCGCCGCGACCAGCGCGACCGCCGGCAGGGCGCGCCGCAGCGCTGTGAGCCGACCGGTCACCATCCCCGTGCCTTCCACTCGTCGAGGTGCGGCGCCTCGTTGCCGGTCCAGGTGTCGTCGCCGTGCCCCGGAGAGATCCGCGTGTCCGGGCCGAGCGGCAACACCCGCCGCTCGAACGAGTCGATCGCCTGCTCGAAGGCCTTGCGGCCATCGGTCTTGCCGACCCCTCCCGGGAAGACCGCGTCGCCGGTGAGCAGCTGTGCGGACGGCAGGTGGAAGGAGATGCTGCCCGCGGTGTGCCCCGGAGTGTGCACCACGCCGACCTCGAAGCGGCCGACCGCGATGCTGTCGGCGTCCTCGAGGAGCCGGTCCGGCCGGACCCCGACCTGGCTGGCGATCTCGTCGGCGTCGGCCGGGTGCGCCCCGTTCCAGACGTCGTGCGCCCGCAGCACCGCGGGGAGCGCCTGGATGTGGTCCGGATGGCGGTGGGTGGTCACCACGCCGACCAGCCGCACCCCCGTCAGCAGCTCGAGCAGCCGCTCCGGCTCGTTGGCGGCGTCGACCAGCAGCGCCTCGCCGCTCTCGGAATCCGCGAGCAGGTAGGCGT
>JBEDUQ010000336.1:0-3365 GCA_040414855.1 Actinomycetota bacterium | reverse complement strand
ACGCCGCGAGCGGCGGAGAGCCGTCCGACCAGCGGGGGAGTGTTGTGGTGCCCTGGGCGCGACTCGAACGCGCGACCTACTGCTTAGGAGGCAGTTGCTCTATCCGCTGAGCTACCAGGGCTCCTGTGGAGGGGTCAATTCGGCCTCTGACCTGGGCTTCTTCGTTCCCTTTGCACCTGTTCGAGGCTAGCACACCAGGGTTTGAGCAGATAACTTCGGCTCGCCCGCCCAGGCCGACGCCAGGATAACCCCCCTTGTCCGTTCCTTCGAGCGGTCTCTGCGAGGCAGCGCAAGTCTGAATCCTCGTCGACCGGGGCGGCCCCGGCCTGGTGGAGTCGCGTATCCACGACCGTCCGAATGCCTCAGCGTTCTGACCAGACGATCGACACGATGCCCAGGGCCGCTGCAGTGAGGCGTTGATCTCCATGGGAGCGGGCGCGGCTGGCCGCCTGCTCGGGGCTGATGCCGCGGGTGCACAGACGCCAGGTGGTGTCGGCGTCGAGTTCGAGACAGGCATCGGGATGCGAGCCCGCCTGGCGTTGCAGCGCCCAGCGGCTGGAGGTGCGGGTGCAGGTCCAGGTTCCGCCCGCCGGCCCGGTCACCCTCACCTCGAGCGTTGTTCCCTCCGGGGCGTTCACCTCGCGCAGGGTATGTGGCAGCGCCCGCATGAACGTGTCCAGCACCGGAGCGAGAAACTCAGGATCGGTAAGGCCCTGCCGGTCGGTGGCCTCGCGGATCTGCTGCTCGTGGGTCCAGTACTCGGTGAAGTCTCGGGCGGCGTCCAACCAGACGGGGACACGCTCAGGGCCAGCCCACTGCACCGGCTCGCCGAGGACGTCCAGGTCCACGGTCCGCCAGAACGTAGCGACCTGCTCGCCGTAGATGGTCAGCAGCTCGACGAGGATCGGCGGGCTGATGCGGCGGGCGGCGGTCACCCACTGGTCGTTGATGCGATCGAGGAAGACGGGCAGCTCTTCGTCGTCACGCGGCTGCGTGGCGTGGAAGCGATCGCGGTGGCGGGACAGGCGCCCGAGGTGGTCGGCGAGCACGTGGGCGGCGATGTCCTTGACGCTCCAGCCTGGGCAGACCGTGGGGCGGCGCCAGTCGTGGGTGTCGAGTTGGCGCAGCAGATCGATGAAGGCGGGCTGCTGACGGGCGAACAGTGGCCTGGCGTCGATCGCGGGTCCCAGCCAGAAAGTATCGGTCATCGTTGCACCTCATTCAGGGTGTCCGTGATGCTCGCTCAGGTGGGGACCCGATGCAGCCAGCGGCCCAGGCATAGCAGCGCCCCGACGGACCGGTTACACGTCCCGGATCCGGTGCAGCAGCCCCCGCCAGTGGCGCAGCGCCCAGGCGTTAGCGAGATGGGAGATCGCCTGCTCACTAGCGCCCGCAACCCCGCCTGCAAGCGGTTGAACGCCCGCTTGTCTCCGCTCAGCCGATCCTTGGTGCGACGAGCCGTAACGACACCCTGCATGACCGAGACCACGACGGTTGGTTTCTCGTCCCGCTGAGGTGGTGGCCGGGGACACTCTGTCGTTGGGCGTGGGCGCGCGGCTATCAGGCACCTGGTCATCCGCAAGAGGCCGACGGGACTGTAGGGGACACGCTGAACGGTGATGAACGGGCACTTGATCGTGGTGATGCCATGGTCCGACTTGCCACGCCGATGGCCAGGCACAACCATCGGGAAGTGAGGGCGTCGTGAACCTTAAGGAGTTCGACTCGCCCCGCGGCCTATCGAGTTGTCACTGCCGTATGGTCATTCGGGCGTAGAGCGTGACATCTTCGCGGGTGTTTGGATCGTTGTCAGTCTCGAGCGTGACGTGCTTTTGGATCCTGTAGGTGCCCGGCTCCACAGACGGGACCTTCGAGACGAGCTGTGGGGTCGCGTCGTATGCGATCGCCAAGGTTGGCGTCTGCGAACTCTCGCTCCAGGGGACCGGTGCGAGCTTGGCGACCAGGTTCGTGTGCAAGGTCGGGAGCACGTAGATCGGGTTCCAGGTCGCTCCGTCCCACAGGTCTAGCTGGGCGGTGGCCCCGGTGCTGACCGCGGATGGATCCGGGGTGTCGATGTGCAACGTCACGATCGCACCCGGCTGGGTGACGGTCGGGTCTACCCGGAGCGAGAGGTTGGGGGGTGGTGACGGGTCCGGCGGCGGGGCGGCTGATCCGGCTTGTGGTGACGCGCCTGGGGCGGCGTCGTCTCCGCCGCCTGTGCCTGCGGCGCACCCCGCCAACGCCAGCAACAGCAGTAGCACGAGTAGGCGTCGTCCGGATGGCATGGCGTCCTCCTGCGATGGCCTATGCAGCATTCCATTTATTTGACGCGCGGCATTCGGCAGGAGTTCCCGTTGTCACAGTCATCCGGTCGTGGTTCTGGAACAGATTTCGGGAAGCGGGTGCACACCGAACAGCGCGGGGAGCGGGTCCCCGTGGGCCGCGGCCCGAGCGCCCGCGACTCAGACTCGCGCGTCCTGGATGCTGGCGAGGCGTGGTACCGGCGAGGCGGCAACCCACACCGTGGCGATGGGGATGCCGAAGGCGCCGATGAGAGTCGCCGCGTGGGCGCCGAGCTGGGCGGCGAGGAGGCCGCCGAGGCTGGCGCCAAGTGGGACGGCGCCCCACGAGATCAGGCGGTAGCCGGCGTTGACCCGGCCGTGGAGGTGGGCAGGGGTGGCGCTCTGGCGCAGGCTCACGGCGTGGACATTGGCGATGCCGATGCCGACGCCCATCGTGGCGAACGCCGCGGTGAGCACGGCGAGGGCCGCCGCCCGCGAGTCGGTGGAGGCGGCCACGGCAACCGGTGCGGTGTTGCCGAGCACCAGGGTGACCAGCAGCACCCGGCCGTAGCCGAAGCGGCCGGTGATCCGAGGCCCGAACCAGGCGCCGAGGAAGGAGCCGACTCCGCCGGCGGTGAACACCAGCCCGATCTGTGCCGCGTTCAGGCCGAGGTCCCGCACCGCATACAGCAACAATCCGAGGATGAAGATCTCGTTGAAGAAGTTGAAGGTGGTCGCCTCGCCGAGCAGCGGTCGTAGATAGCGGTTGCGGACCACGATGCCGAGGCCCTCGCGCGCGTCTCGCCATCCATCACGCCATGGCGAGCGGTCCTTGGCCTGCAGGGCGGGCAGGGCCGGCTGGGCAAGCTGGGACGGCTGGATCGGCAGGCCCGGCGGCGTCGGCGGCGTTTCGGCGGTCCGCAGGCGGCTGAGGGTGAGCGCGGAGACGAGGTAGGTGACGGCGTCCACCATCACGGCGACCGGCGGCGACAGCACTTGGACGATCACGCCGCCGAGGCCCTTGCCGCTGGTCTCCGCGGCGGCCTGGGAGGCCGCGAGCCGCCCGTTCCCGTCGACCAGCTG
>JBEDUQ010000335.1:0-3005 GCA_040414855.1 Actinomycetota bacterium | reverse complement strand
GCCGTCCCCGCCCGGGGCGAGCAGGTCGCCGATCAGGTCCTCGGACTCGGTGGCGATGGTGGCGATCGGCGCGCCGACCGCGACCATCTCGCCCTCGCCGGCGCGGTGGCGCACCAGCGTGCCGTCGGCCGGCGACTCCACCTCCATCTCGACCTTGTCGGAGAGCACCTCGCAGATGACCTCGCCGGCGCTGACCCGCTCGCCCTCCCCCTTGCGCCACTCGATCAGCTCGCCCTCCACCATGGTCATGGAGAGCTTGGGCATGGGGACGTCGACCTCGCGCATCAGCTTCCCTTCACGAGCCGCCGCGCCGCCTCGACGACGTCGGGCACCTGCGGCACCGACGCCCGCTCCAGCTCGGGGTTGTAGGGGATCGGGGCGTCCAGCCCGCAGACCCGGGTGACCGGCCCGAGCAGGTAGTTGAGCGCGTCGGACTCGGCGATCCGCGCGGCCACCTCCGCCATCACCCCGGCGGTCCGCGGCGCCTCCTGGACCAGCAGCACCCGCCCGGTCGCCTTCACCCGGTCGAGGATCGGGCCGTCGTCGAGCGGCTTGAGCGTCCGCGGGTCGACCACCGCCGCCTCGATGCCGTCGCCCGCCAGCTCCTCGGCGGCGGCCAGCGCGCGCGAGACCATCACCCCGTAGGCGACGATCACCAGGTCCTCGCCCTCCCTGGGGACCGCCGAGCGGCCGAGCGGGACCTCGGGCGCGTCCTCGGGGACCGGGCCCGACTCCTTGTAGAGCAGCTTGTGCTCCATGAACACGACCGGGTTCGGGTCGCGGATCGCGCTGTGCAGCAGCGCCTTGGCGTCGGCCGGATTGGACGGCATCACCACCTTGAGCCCGGGGGTGTGGACGTACCAGGCCTCCTGGCTCTGGGAGTGCTGGGCGGCCGCGCCGGTCCCCGATCCCGCCGGCAGCCGCAACACGATCGGCACCGACACCGCGCCGCCGAGCATGAAATGGAGCTTGGCCGCCTGGTTGACGAGCTGGTCCATGGCGTTGGCGGTGAAGTCGGAGAACTGCATCTCGGCGACCGGCCGCATGCCGCACAGCGCCGCGCCGGTGGCCGCGCCGACGATGCCGGCCTCGGCTATCGGCGTGTCGCGCACCCGCTCGGGGCCGAAGCGGTCCAGCAGCCCGGCGGTCACGCCGAAGGCGCCGCCGTACACGCCGATGTCCTCGCCCAGCAGGAACACCGACGGGTCGGCTTCGAGCTCCTCGGCCAGCGCCGCGCGGATCGCCTCGGCGTAGGTCATGGTCCTGGTCGCGGTCTCGGTCGCTGCCATGGTTCGCTTGCTCCTCGCTCGGCTAGAGCGCGTACACGGCCGGCAGCAGCTGGTCCGCGGACGGCGACGGCGCCGCCTGTCCCTCGCGGACCGCCTCGCGGACGGCGTCCCTGGCGGCGGCGCGAACCGCCTCCAGCTCGGCGTGGTCGAGCGTGCCGGCCTCCTCGATCGCGGCCTCGAAGCGGGCGATCGGGTCGCGCCGCTTCCAGTCCTCGATCTCGTCCCTGGTCCGGTAGCGGTTCTGGTCGCTCTTGGAGTGGCCCTTCCAGCGGTAGGTGACCGCCTCGACCAGGGTCGGGCCTTTGCCGGCCCTGCCGGTCGCAACGGCGGCGGCCACGGCGTCGTGGACGGCGTCGACGTCGTTGCCGTCGACGGTGACCCCGGGGATGCCGTAGCCCGCCGCGCGGTCGGCGATGTGCTCGATCCGGAAGGCGGCCGTGGTCGACATCGACATGCCGTAGTGGTTGTTCTCGCAGACGAACACCACCGGCAGGTCCCAGACCGCGGCCAGGTTCACGCCCTCGTGGAAGGCTCCCTCGTTGGCGGCGCCGTCGCCGAAGAAGCAGACGGCGACGTTGTCGAGGCCGCGCATCCGCTGAGCCAGCGCCGCGCCGACGGCGATCGGGACGCTGCCGGCGACGATCCCGTTGGCGCCGAGGTTGCCCCTGGCCACGTCGGCGATGTGCATCGAGCCGCCGCGGCCCTTGCAGTAGCCGGTCTCCTTGGCCAGCAGCTCGGCCATCATGCGGCCGAGCTCGGCCCCCTTGGCGATGCAGTGGCCGTGGCCCCGGTGGGTCGAGGTGATCACGTCGTCGCGCCGCAGCGCCATGCAGGCGCCGGTGGCCACCGCCTCCTGCCCGATCGACAGGTGCATGGTCCCGTGCATGAGGCCGCGGGCGAACATCTCGTCGACCGCCTCCTCGAAGCGGCGGATCGTCCACATGGTCCGCAGCGCGGTGCGCGCGGTCTCAGGGTCGCTCGCCAGTGAAGCCAAGTCGTACCTCCCGCTTCGTTACTGTCAGCCCGCGGCCACCGCCGGCTGGACGCTCGGCGCCACCGTCGGCACCTCGGCCAGGCCGGCCAGGATCCGGTCCTGGAGCCGGCGCAGGCTGACGATCACCGAGCCCTGGTCCAACTCGACGTCGTCGGCCCGCAGGGGCGCATCGCGCTCGACCCGCCGGACCACGGTCGCGCCGGCGGCCAGCCCGAGCGGCAACAGCCCCTCGGTCTTGGCCGTCTCGGCCGAGTCGATGACGCCGTAGACGCTCTCGCCGCCGATCCCGTCGAGCCGCTCGCCCGGCTCCAGCGGCCGCTTGGCGGTGGCCACGACCTCGGCGATCCACCGCTCCGGCGCCAGGCTCGGCGCGCGGTCCAGCACCGCGGCCGCCACCGAGAGCGGCGCCTCGATGCTGGCCAGGTGGTAGGGACGGTAGAAGGCGTAGTAGGGCCCCGGGCCCATGGACAGGTACTCCATCTCGGCGGCGACGGTCGCGTCGTCGGAGCGGGCCACCACGAACACCCCTGGCGCGACCGGGCCGGTGGCGTAGTCGACCACCCCAGGACGGTCGAGCACGCCGCCGTCGGCGGCGGGCCGGAACACCTGGGCCAGCTCGGCCACGGTGGTCTCCGGCCCGTACATGCCGCGCCGGCTGACCTCGAGCCCGGTGGCGTTGGCCAGCGCGGCCATCTCGATCATGGTCTTGGAGCCGTCGACGA
>JBEDUQ010000334.1:0-7688 GCA_040414855.1 Actinomycetota bacterium | reverse complement strand
CCGTCGACTTCCGGAACACCATCCTGATCATGACCTCGAACATCGGGTCGGACTACCTGATCGAGGGCGTGACCCCCGACGGTGAGATCAAGCCGGACGCGCGCGAAGGGGTCATGGCGGACCTGCGGCGTCACTTCCGGCCGGAGTTCCTCAACCGCGTCGACGACATCGTCCTGTTCAAGCGGCTCACCCTGCCGCAGATCGAGCGGATCGTCGACCTCCAGTTCGAGGACCTGCGCCGCCGGCTCGGCGAGCGCCGGATCAAGGTCGAGCTGACCGAGGAGGCACGCCGCCTGATCGCCAGCGAGGGCTTCGACCCCGTCTACGGGGCGCGGCCGCTGCGCCGGTTCATCTCGCACGAGGTCGAGACCCGGATCGGCAGGGCCCTGCTCAGCGGCGACGTCCGCGACGGCGCCACCATCACCGTCGACGCCACCAACGACGAGCTGCACGTCAGCTACCAGAACCCGCCGGAGCCCGCGCGGACGGCCGCCTGAGCATGCGCGGGCGGCGGCCCTGCGCACCCGCCTGACCACGTCCGACGAGCCTCCGGGGACCGCCGGGAGGCTCACGCCGGCGTGACGGACTGGTCACCCTGTGGATTCGAACCCGGGCGGCCTCTGAGAGCCTCGCGGAAGGTCCGATCAGACGGGGCGGCCCGAGGGCGGTTGGGGGGGCCATCTGCACCGCCACGGGCCGCCACCTCATGAGCCGCGGGGGGCGGACATGACGGTCACAACCACCGGCACGCTTGACGTGCACCCCAGGGACGCCGCAGCGGTCGAGCAGGTCGAGGAGTGGTTCCGCGCCTACCACGACACCCACAACGCCGCGATCCGGGACCGGATCATCCTGGCGCACATGGGGCTCGCCGACCGGCTCGCCGGCAGGTTCCGCGGCAGCCGGGGCGCGTCGTACGAGGATCTCGTCCAGTCGGCGAGGGTCGGCCTGGTCAGCGCCGTCAACCGGTACGACCCGAAGCGCCCGAACCCGTTCATCGTCTATGCCGTGGTCTGCATCGTCGGCGAGCTCAAGCGCTATCTCAGGGACGCCTCCTGGCGCGTGCACGTCGCGCGTTCGCACAAGGAGCGGGCACTTCAGGTGATCCAGGCGAACGACGCGCTCACGGTGACGCTCGGACGGGCGCCGACGGTGGACGAGATCGCCAAGCGGCTCGGGGTCGGCCACGACGTGGTGGTCCAGGGACTGGAGGCGATCAGGGCGCGCAGCGTCGCATCGCTCGACCAGCCGGTCGACGACGACGGCGGGGTCGGCGTCGGCGCGCTGATCGGCGCCCCGCCGGACGAGGTCGACGTCGAGGATCTGCTGGTCCTGCCCGAGCTGCTCGACCTGCTGCCCGAGCTGGAGCGCAAGGCGGTGCTGCTGCGCTACTTCGACGACATGCACCAGCGCGAGATCGGCGAGGTGCTCGGCTGCTCCCAGATGCACGTCTCCCGCCTGCTGCGCCGCGCCATGACCCGGATGCGCGAGCGCCTCCCAGCGTAGCCGGAGCGTGGCCGGAGGTGGATTCGTGAGAACCGATGTGCGTCCCGGGACCGCGCCGAACCCGCCCGGAACCGCCGGCTCGGGCTCCCAGGAAATTCCCAGGCGCGTTCCAGGAGGCCCGGAGGTTCGGGGTCCACGCTCAAGTCATGCCAAGCGGCAAGGCACGTGGCAGGAGGCAGAGCATGAACGTCCAGATGGACAATCCCCGATACGGTGACCCATACCGCGGCTGGGATCCTTACCCAGGGTCGTCCGGCAGCGAGCCACCCTCATCGGGCAACCCCCCGAGCGGGACCCCGTCAGGAGGCGGCGCGCCGTCCGGGCCCGGCCGCGGCGGCGGGCAGCGCTGGCGCAGGAGGGCCGCCGCCGTGGTGCTCGCGGTCGGTCTGGCCGTCTCCTCCGGCATCGCCGGCGCCTACGCGGCCACCGGTCTCACCGACCGCGACAGCGGCTCCGCCACGACCGCCACCGGCCCGGTGGCGTCCGCCACCTCCCTTTCCACCAGCGGCACGCTGGCGAGCGTGGCCGCCGCCGTGCAGCCCAGCGTGGTCTCGATCCTGGTCTCGGGCATCAGCGGGCAGGACGAGGGCTCGGGAGTGATCCTCAAGTCCAACGGCGTCATCCTCACCAACGACCACGTGGTCTCCGCGGCGCAGCCCGGCGGCCAGATCACCGTCAAGTTCAGCGACGGCCGCACGGCCGGCGCCACCGTGCTCGGCTCCGACCCGGCCGCTGACATCGCCGTCATCCAGGCCCAGGGCGTCTCCGGCCTCAAGCCCGCCACCCTCGGCAACAGCGACAACCTCCAGGTCGGCGACGCCGTGCTGGCGGTCGGCAGCCCGCTCGGCCTCGACGGCTCGGTGACCGCGGGGATCGTCAGCGCGCTGAACCGCAACCTCAGCGGCGGCGGCGGGTCCAGCGTCAGCCTAAATGACGCGATCCAGACCGACGCCGCCATCAACCCCGGCAACAGCGGCGGCCCGCTGGTCAACGGCGCCGGTCAGGTCGTCGGCATCAACACCGCCATCGCCAGCCTCAGCCAGAACTCCGGCAACATCGGCGTCGGCTTCGCCATCCCCATCAACCACGTCAAGCAGATCGTCAACCAATTCTCGTGACGAAGCGCACCCATCAGGTTGGCCGGGCCCTGGAGGGCTCGGCCAACCGTCGTTCTCACACCGCGCCCCGACCGCCCGACGCGGACGTGTCAGCGCGCCGCGTCGCGTCAGGGGAGCAGGCGGTAGAAGCGCCAGAGCTCGGTGTCCATATCCAGGACGTCGACCCTGCTGAAGCCGGCGGCTTCCGCGTAGCCGCGGAGGGTGGCCGGGCGCATCACGGTGCCGGTCGCGGCGGTCTCCGGGTCTCCCATCGCCGCGGGCAGGCAGCCCACCACGCTCCAGCCGTACAGGTAGCGCTCCTTCTGTGGGCCGGGCGCCGCGAACTCCTCGTCGACCGGCTCGTCGGCGACCAGCACCGCCCCGCCGTCGGCGAGCAGCCTGCGGGCGTTGTCGAGCGCCTCGACCGGGCGGGGCATGTCGTGGAGCCCCTCGAGGATGGTGACCAGGTCGTAGCGCGAGGACAGCTCGGGGTCCGACGCGTCCGTGACCAAGAACCGCACCCGATCGGCTACGCCGACCTCGCTGGCGTGCTCACGCGCCGCGGTGATGATGTTCGCGTCGAGGTCGAAGCCGTCGACCATGACCGACGGGTACGCCAGCGCCATGGCGATGCTCGACCAGCCGGCCCCGCAGGCGGCGTCGGCGATCCTCGCCGGCGGCTCGGCGCGCAGGCGCCGGTCGACGTCCGGGATCGAAGGCAGCCAGCGCTTGCCGAGCAGGCTCATGTACTTCGCGCGGTTCGGCTCGGCACGCCCCTCCGGCTCCCAGGGCAGGAGAGGCGGGGCGCCGCCCTGGCGGAACACATGCACCAGGTCGGGGAGCTGGCGGGCCGCCCGAGTCACCTCGACGCCCGCCGCGCCGAGGTAGTGGAGGTCGTCCGGGTCGGCCAGCACCCTGGCGTGCTCGGGTGGCAGCCGGTAGCGACGTTCGAGCGGCCCCGCGTCGGCGTCGTCCACGTCCAGGATCCCGCCGGTGGCGTGGTGCTCGAGCCACTCGCGGACGTAGCGCTCGACGGTGCCGGTCCGCTTGGCGAGCTCCGAGGAGGTCGCCGGACCGCCGTCGGCCAGCGCGGTGTACAGCCCCAGGCGCTCGCCGATATAGATCGTGTACAGCTCGAGCGCCCCGGCGGTGTTCTGGAAGAGCCGCTCGACCAGCTCGGCCGTCCGGCCGCCGGTGGCGGTGAGGTCGCTCGCGGCGATCTTGTCGTCCATGGCAAGCGATCGTACGCGCCGGTTCGCACGGTCGCGGGGCGATCTGGCCGGGTTGATTGTGTGCGGGCTGGAAAGGCTATAAATCCATATGGGGATACATCGAGGGATCTATTTGGAGGTTTCATGACAGTCCCCACGCGCCAGCTCGGGACCCTGACCACCAGCGCGCAGGGCCTCGGCTGCATGGGTATGAGCGAGTTCTACGGCGCCATCGACGACCGGGAGTCGATCGCCACCATCCGCCGCGCCCTCGACCTCGGTATCACGCTGCTCGACACCGCCGACATCTACGGCTCGGGCGCAAACGAGGAACTGGTTGGCAAGGCCATCGCCGGCCGCAGGGACCAGGTCGTGCTCGCCACCAAGTTCGGCGTCGTTCGCGACCCCGCCGACCCCACCGGCCGTGGCATTCGCGGCGACGCGGCCTACGTCCGCGAGCGCTGCGACGCGTCGCTGCGGCGGCTGGGCGTGGACCACATCGACCTGTACTACCAGCACCGTGCCGACCCGAGGGTGCCGATCGAGGAGACCGTCGGCGCCATGGCCGAGCTGGTCGCCCAGGGCACGGTCCGCTGCATCGGGCTGTCCGAGCCGGCCGCCGACACCATCCGCCGCGCCCAGGCCGTCCACCCGGTCACCGCCGTGCAGAGCGAGTGGTCGCTGTGGTCGAGGGACCTCGAGGCCGAGGTGCTCGGCACCTGCCGCGAGCTCGGCATCGGCATCGTCGCCTACAGCCCGCTCGGCCGCGGGTTCCTCACCGGGCGGATACGGACAGTCCAGGACCTCGCGCCTGACGATTTCCGCCGCAACAACCCGCGGTTCAAGGGCGAGGCATTGCAGGCGAACCTCAGCGTGGCCGCGAAGGTCTGGGACCTGGCCGAAAGGAAGGGATGCACCCCGGGTCAGCTTGCGCTCGCGTGGGTCCAGTCCCGCGGCGAGGACGTCGTGCCCATCCCCGGCACCAAGCGCCGCGCCTACCTCGAGGAGAACGTCGCGGCGCTCCAGGTCGAGCTCACCCCCGACGACCTCGCGGCGATCGAGGGCGCCGCCCCAGCCGGCAGCTTCCACGGCGACCGCTATCCCGACATGAGCAGGCTCGCCGGCACCACCCCGCCAAGGTAAGGAGCCCAACCACGCGAGACCCCGCCCACGGGAGACTGTCCACAGCTTCGCGCCGTGCTCTTGCCGGAACCGTGGGAATTCTGGAATCTGGTGGTGCCAAGCCGCTCCAGGGCAGGTTCAGCTCGCGCTGGGTGCTTGGCGCATGGGCCTCGTCTCGTTCGAAGGAGGGCACGTGGGCGGACTCGATGGGCGCGTCGCGATGGTGACCGGGAGCGCGCGGGGCATCGGCGCGGCGACCGCGAGGCGGCTCGCCGCCGACGGCGCGAAGGTCGCCGTGGTCGACCTCGAGGAGGCGTCCTGTAAGGAGACGGTCGACGCGATCGCCGGCGACGGCGGCACCGCGATCGCCGTCGGCTGCGACGTGACCCGCCGCGACCAGGTCGAGGCCACCGTCGCCCGGGTCGTCGACGAGCTGGGCTGGCTCGACGTGCTCGTCAACAACGCCGGCGTGCTCCGCGACAACCTGCTGTTCAAGATGACCGACGACGACTGGAGCCTGGTCATCGACACCCACCTGCGCGGCAGCTTCAACTGCGCGCGCGAGGCGCAGAAGTGCATGGTCGAGCGGCGCTGGGGAAAGATCGTCAACCTGAGCAGCACCTCCGCACTCGGCAACCGGGGCCAGACCAATTACTCGACCGCCAAGGCGGGCCTTCAGGGCATGACCAAGACGCTTGCGATCGAGCTCGGTCCCTTCAACGTCAACGTGAACGCGGTCGCGCCGGGCTTCATCGAGACCGCCATGACCAGGGCGACCGCGGCCAGAGTCGGGGTCGACTTCGAGGACTTCAAGCAGGCAGCCACCACACAGATCCCGCTGCGCCGCACCGGTCGCCCCGAGGACGTGGCCAACGTCATCTCGTTCCTGTGCAGCGAGGACGCCTCGTACGTGTCCGGCCAGGTCATCTACGTGGCCGGGGGCCCGCGCGCCTAGAGGGGCGCAGCGCAGGAAGGGGCAGCTCATGGTCGACTTCTCGCTGACCGAGGAGGAGCGGCAGATCCGCGACACGGTCAGGTCGTTCATCCGCAAAGAGGTCATGCCGCTCGAGCCCGAGGTCCTCCGCAACGAGCGCGCCGGGCAGCGGAGCCTCGACCCCGAGGTGCTCCGCGACCTGCGCATGCATGCGAGGAAGGCGGGCTTTTGGGGGATCAATACCCCCGAAGAGTACGGCGGCATGAACCTCGGGCCGGTGATGTCGGCGATCCTCGAGATGGAGACCGGCCGGACCTTCGTGCCGTTCAGCTTCGGCGGCCGCGCGGACAACATCCTCTATATCGGCACCGAGGAGCAGAAGCAGCGGTACCTGCTCCCGACCATCGAGGGCGACCGGCGCTCGTGCTTCGCGATCACCGAGCCGGACGCCGGCTCCGACGCGCGCAACATCCGCACCCGCGCCCGCAGGGACGGGGACGACTGGGTGATCAACGGCGAGAAGACCTTCATAACCGGCGGCAACGAGGCCGACTTCGTGATCGTCTTCGCGGTCACCGACCCTGAGAAGGGCTCCGAGGGCGGCATCACCGGGTTCCTGGTCGACCGCGACATGGGCTGGACCTCGGAGCCGATCCCGACCATGGGGGAGTGGGGACCGGCGGCGCTGGTGTTCGACAACGTCCACGTGCCGGACGCGAACGTGCTCGGCGAGGTCGGCGAGGGCTTCGAGCTGGCGATGCGCTGGATCGGCCAGGGCCGGTACATGATCCCGGCGAGGGCGATCGGCTCGGCCGAGCGGATGCTCCAGATGGCGATCGACTACGCCAAGACCCGCGTCTCGATGGGCCATCCGATCGCCGAGTACCAGGCGATCCAGTGGATGATCGCTGACTCTCAGGTTGAGATTGAATCAGCGAAGTGGCTCACCCTGTATGCGGCATGGCGTGCTGAGCAGGGCAAGGACACCCGCCACGCCTCCTCGATCGCCAAGCTGTCCGGGGCGGTAATGGCCAACCAGGTGGTCGACCGGGTGATGCAGATCCACGGCGGCATGGGCTACACCAAGGAGCTGCCGATCGAGCGCTGGTACCGCGAGCTGCGCCTGCTGCGCATCTACGAGGGCACCGACGAGATCCAGCGCCGCGCGATCGCCCGCAACCTGCTCAAGGGCCACGTCAAACTCGGCGAGATCGGCGGCT
This sequence comes from Actinomycetota bacterium, assembly GCA_040414855.1. Lineage (GTDB taxonomy): Bacteria > Actinomycetota > CALGFH01 > CALGFH01 > CALGFH01 > DASVXQ01. The sequence continues at coordinate 598 of JBEDUQ010000334.1, read as the reverse complement.
GATCCGACCGATGCCGAGCACTGGGAGTACCGGGAAGACGGGGAGGAGCCATACCACGCCGCCGCTGGTCGAGCGGGCCGAGCGCAACCATGAGCGTGTGGCGATCGTCGACGACCAGGGCAGCTACCCCTACGGCCAGGTGCTGGCGGACTCCGCCGTCCTCGCCCGCGTCCTGCTCGGGTCCGAGAGCGACCTGCGTGAGCGGCCGCTGGCGCTCCTGTGCGCGCCCGGCTACGGCTACGTGGCCGCCCAGTGGGGCATCTGGCGTGCCGGCGGCATCGCCGTGCCGCTGGCGGTCTCCCATCCGGAGGCCGAGCTGGACGCCGCCATCGACCGATGCGGCGCCGACACGCTGGTCGCCGACCGCGCCATGCTGTCGCGGCTCGAGCCGATCGCCGCGGCCCGCGGGCTGCGCCTGGTCGAGCTGGAGGCCGCGCTCGCCGAGCCGGGACGGCTAACGGGGGCGGCGGAGGCCGGCGAGGGGCTGCCGGCGGTGGCCGCCGACCGGCTGGCGATCATCTTCTCGACCAGCGGCACCACCGGCCGGCCCAAGGGGGCGGTCTGGACCCACGCCGCGCTGGAGGCGCAGGTCGAGGCG
>JBEDUQ010000333.1:0-14247 GCA_040414855.1 Actinomycetota bacterium | reverse complement strand
AGACCCGCGGCAAGTTCCCGGACCGGCTGCCGCTGCCGTCCTACCCGGAGCCGGGCGGGCTGCTGCCGCTCGGCCGCAGCGACAACGGCAACGAGCTGTACTGGCTGACCGAGGGAAAGCCGAACGGCTGGGGCGTGGTGGCGTTCGCCGGCCGCTCGACCGACCACGAGGTCCACCGGCACCCGGTGACCGAGTTCCTCGCGCTGCTGCTGTCGGGCGAGCTGGACACCGACGTGTTCCCGAACAGCTTCCTGCGCCGGTCCAGGCACGAGTTCGTCCCCTCGACCTGAGCGCCGCGCCGCCCGCGGCCGCGGGCGGCCGTGGGCGGGCCCGGAGGCGGACCCGGGCGCGGCCTGGTCCCGTCCGCCCCCTGTGGACAACCGGGAAAACGCGTTGTCGGTCTCGGGTAGGATGGGACGATACCCAGGTCAAGCTCATTCATGATGCTGCCTGCCCGCCATGCAGGCGGCTGAGGAGGCGGAAGTGGCCACCGACGCAATGGATCAGATCGTCAACCTCGCAAAGCGCCGCGGCTTCGTGTTCCAGTCCAGCGAGATCTACGGCGGGCTGCGCTCCAGCTACGACTACGGCCCGCTCGGGGTCGAGCTGAAGAACAACATCAAGCGCGCCTGGTGGCGCTCGGTCGTGCAGCTCCGTGACGACGTGGTCGGCCAGGACGCGGCGATCATCATGGCGCCGCGCGTCTGGGAGGCGTCCGGGCACCTGGAGTCGTTCTCCGACCCCCTGGTCGAGTGCACCAACTGCCACCAGCGCTTCCGCGAGGACCACCTGATCGAGGACTTCGAGCGCAAGCACGGTCGCCAGCCGGACCGTGGCGAGCTGACCTGCCCGAGCTGCGGCCGGGGGCCGTTCACCGACCCGCGCAACTTCAACCTCATGTTCAAGACCTTCATGGGGCCGGTCGAGGACGACTCCGCGGTGGTGTGGCTGCGGCCCGAGACGGCCCAGGGCATCTTCGTCGACTTCCCGGTCGTCCAGGCGGTCAGCCGCAAGAAGATCCCCTTCGGTATCGCCCAGATCGGCAAGGCCTTCCGCAACGAGATCACCCCGGGGAACTTCATCTTCCGGACCCGCGAGTTCGAGCAGATGGAGCTGGAGTACTTCGTCGAGCCGGGCACCGACGAGAATTGGCACCAGATCTGGATCGACGAGCGCTTCAACTGGTACGTCGACCTCGGCATCCGTGAGGAGAACCTGCGCCAGCGGGAGCACGGCAGCGACGAACTGGCCCACTACGCCAAGCGCGCCGTGGACATCGAGTACAACTTCCCGTTCGGCTGGTCGGAGCTCGAGGGCATCGCCAACCGCAGCGACTTCGACCTGAGCCAGCACCAGAAGTACTCCGGCCAGGACCTCAGCTACTTCGACCAGGAGTCGAACTCCCGGTACATCCCGTACGTGGTCGAGCCGTCCGCCGGTGCCGACCGGTCGCTGCTCGCGTTCCTGGTGGACGCCTACCGCGAGGAGGAGGCCCCGACCGCGTCCGGCGGCAAGGAGTCCCGGGTGGTGCTGCGGCTGGACAAGCGGCTGGCTCCGATGAAGGCGGCGGTGCTGCCGTTGTCGCGCAACGAGCGGCTGGTCCCGCTCGCCCAGGAGGTCGCGGCCAGCGTGCGGGAGCTGTGGACGGTCGACTACGACGACGCCCGCTCGATCGGCCGCCGCTACCGCCGCCAGGACGAGATCGGCACGCCCTACTGCATCACCGTCGACTTCGACTCGCTCGACGACCATGCGGTCACCGTGCGGGACCGCGACACCATGCGGCAGGACCGGGTCGGCATCGACCGGCTGGTCGGCTACCTGGACGAGCGGATCCCGAGGCTCTAACCAGTGATCGTCCAGGGGCCGGAGCGTCCGCGGGTGCTCGCCATCGTCGCCGGCGGTCCTGGCGCCGCCGCCGGCGGCCCGCCGGCCCTGTCGCCGCTGGACCTCGGCCTGGTCCGCGGCGAGGCGGCGTTCGAGACCATGCGGGTCTACGGCGGGCGGCCGTTCCGGCTGGACGCCCACCTCGCCAGGCTGGCCAACTCGGCTCGCGGGCTCGACATCGGGCTGCCCCAGGGGCTCGAGGAGCTCTGCTCGCGGGCGCTCGATCAGGCCGGCGCCCGCGAGGCGGTGCTGCGGCTGATCTGCACGCGCGGGATCGATGGGGATTTCGCGTCGACCGCCTTCGCGGTCGTCAGCGAGGTGCCCGCCGCCTACGACCAGGAGCGGCGCCGGGGGCTGCGGCTGGTGCTGCTGACGCTGGCGGTCGACCCGCTGGTGCGCGCGGCGGCGCCGTGGCTGCTGCCCGGCATCAAGAGCATCAGCTACGCGGTCAACATGGCGGCGCAGCGCGAGGCGCAGGGCAAGGGCGCCGACGACGCGCTGTTCACCGGGCTCGGCGGCGAGCTGCTCGAGGGCCCGACGGCGAACATCTGGTGGCGGTCGGGCTCGACCCTCTACACACCCTCGCTCGACCTCGGCATCCTCGCCGGGGTCACCCGGCTGACGCTGCTCGAGCTGGCCGCGGGCAGCGGCTACCGGGTGGTCGAGGGCGTGTTCACCGCCGAGGACCTGTTCGGCGCCGAGGAGGCGTTCACCTCCAGCTCGACCCGCGAGGTGATGCCGGTCGCGACCGTCAACGGCGATCGCATCGGCGACGGTGTGCCCGGCGAGGCGACCGCGGCGCTCCAGGAGGCCCTCAGGCGGCGGGCGCGGGAATGACCCCGCGCGACCGGAGGGGCGCCCGTGGCTGACGAGATCGACCCCGTCCTGGAGCGGGCCGCGGCCCGCGCCGCCGAGTTCCTCCACAGCCTGCCCGACCGTCCGGTGCACGCCACGGCCACCGTCGAGGAGCTGGCCGGTGCCCTCGGCGGACCGCTGCCGGACGACCCGACCGACCCGGTCGAGGTTATCGAGCGGCTGGCGACGGGCGCCGACGGTGGGCTGGTCGGCTCGGCGGGACCGCGGTTCTTCGGCTTCGTGACCGGCGGCAGCCTGCCGGCCAGCCTCGGCGCCGACTGGCTGACCAGCGCCTGGGACCAGAACGCCGGGCTGCTCATCTGCAGCCCGGCCGCCGCGGTGGTCGAGTCGGTCGCCGCCGGCTGGGTGCTGGACCTGCTCGGCCTGCCGCCGGACGCCTCGGTCGGCCTGGTGACCGGCGCCACCATGGCGAACTTCACCGGACTGGCCGCCGCGCGCCATCACGTGCTCGCCGAGGCCGGCTGGGACGTCGAGCGCGACGGTCTCCAGGAGGCCCCGCGGGTCAACGTGATCGCCGGCGACGAGCGCCACGCCACCCTGGACACCGCCCTGCGCTACCTCGGCCTCGGCAGCGGCCGTACGCATCTGGTGCCCACCGACGACCAGGGCCGCATGCGCCCGGACGCGCTGCGGGAGGCGCTGGAGCGCCACGACGGCCCGACCATCGTCTGCGCGCAGGCCGGCAACGTGAACACCGGGGCGCTCGACCCGGTCGGCGAGATCTGCGCGGAGGCCCACGAGGTCGGCGCCTGGGTCCACGTCGACGGAGCCTTCGGGCTCTGGGCGGCCGCCAGCCCGCGCCTGCGCGGCCTGATCGAGGGGGTCGAGCTGGCCGATTCCTGGGCCACCGACGCGCACAAGTGGCTCAACGTCCCCTACGACTCGGGCCTGGCGATCTGCGCCAACCCGGAGGCCCACCATGCCGCCATGCGCAGCGTCGCCAGCTACCTGATCCCGGCGGAGGGCGCCCGCGACGGCGGCGACTGGTCGCCGGAGGTGTCGCGGCGGGCGAGAGGCTTCGCGGTCTGGGCGGCGCTGCGCTCGCTCGGCCGCTCCGGCGTCGCCGAGCTGGTCGACCGCTGCTGCGCCCACGCCAGAAGGTTCGCCGCGCTGCTCGAGCCGGTGCCCGAGGTCGAGATCCTCAACCAGGTAGTTCTGAACCAGGTGCTGGTCCGGTTCCTCGATCGGGACGGCGACCACGACCGGCGCACCCGCGCGGTGGTCGAGCGGGTCCAGCGCGACGGCACCGCCTGGCTCGGCCCCACCGTCTGGCACGGCATGGCGGCGATGCGAATCTCGGTGTCCAACTGGTCGACCACCGCCGACGACGTCGACCTCACGGTCGCGGCGATCCTGCGCGCCGCAGCGGCCGCCTGAGCCTCGCGGTCAACTCAGCGAGGCCGTCAACTCAGCCCGCGCGGTCAACTCAGCGAGGCCGTCAACTCAGTCGCGTGGTCGACTCAGGCGCGAGGTCAACTGATCCCGCGGCGGCGGAGGATCTCCTCGATCTCCGCGAACTCGTCGTCGTCGTCGCCCTTGTCGCCCTTGCCGGCCTTGCTCCGCGCCGGCGCCTGCTTGGCGGTGGGCCGGTCGATCTCCGCGGTCTTCGCGCCCTGGCCGGCCAGGCTGGGCTGGCGCGCGCCGGGGGTCTCCCGCCGGCGCTCCCCACGGGCCGGCGCCCGCCGCCGAAGCGCTCCCGACACCACGAACAGCAGCATCGCGAACAGGGCCACGATCACGCCGGACCAGACCTTCGGCGAGAACACGAAGCCGCCGACCCAGTCGGCGATCGCTGTGCCGATGCGCCAAAACATCTCGACGGCGCCGGTCAGGTAGGCGGCGATCGGCAGCAGGGCCCATGCGGCCCAGCGCAGCCCGGAGCCGGCGCCGCGCCGGCGCAGCGCGAACCAGGCGCCAACCAGCCCAAGACCAGTCAGACCGGCGCACAACGGGAACCACGCAATGCTGTTGAAGGTGCTCATCGCGGTGGTCGCCTCCCCCCGGTCGATGACGAAGCAGTTCCAGCCCATCGTGACACAACCCGCGCCGAACGGTGTGGTGAGGAAGAGGAGGGGGCCGGCCGGAGCCTACGCGGGTGCGGTGAGGTCTGCGGGCTGGGCTTCGATCGGCTCGACGGCTTGGGGGTGGTGGCCGTCGCCGGACCTGGAGGCGGCCAGCTCCTCGGCGGCGTGGAACTTCGCCAGCTCCGCGAGCTTCTCCCGGTTCATCTCGCGCAGCTTGGCGCGCCAGCTCTTGCGATGCTGCTCGAGCCGGTCGACCAGGACCTGCGCGACCGCCAGGTCGCGGTGCCATTTGCGGTCGGCCGGCACGATCGTCCAAGGCGCGTGGGGGGTGCTGCACCGGGACAGTGCGTCCTCGTAGGCGGCCATATAGTCGTCCCAGCGCTCGCGCTCCTTCCAGTCCTCGGGCGAGAGCTTGTAGGCCTTCTCGACGTCCTGCTCGCGCGCCAGCAGCCGCTCGCGCTGCTCGTCCTTGGAGATGTGCAGGAAGAATTTGCAGACGATGGTGCCGTTGGCGTGGAGCAACCGCTCGAACTCATTGATCCGGTCGTAGCGATCTTTCCAGACCTTCGGCGGTACCAGCCCGTGGACCCGAACGATCAGCACGTCCTCGTAATGGGAGCGGTTGAAGACGCCGAGCGTGCCCTTGCCGGGCGCGCGGCGGTGCACCCGCCACAGGAAGTCGTGGGCGAGCTCGACCGGGTTCGGCTCCTTGAACGAGGTGACCTCGCAGCCCTGCGGGTTGAGCGCCGACAGCACCTTGCGGATGGTGCCGTCCTTGCCGCTGGTGTCCATGCCCTGGAGCACGACCAGCACGCTGTTGACCCCCGACGCGTACAGGTCCTGCTGGAGGTCGGCGAGCCGGGCGCTCAGCTCGGCGGTCCGCTGCTTGCCGTCGCTCTTGCTGACGCCGCTGTCGTCCGCCGGATTTATCTTCGCGAGCTTGACGCGCTTGCCCGGTTCGACCTGGACGCTGTACTGCATGGATTCTCCTCGGCTCGTCCGTGATCCCGGTCAGTCTGCCCGAATCCGGGAGGACTATGCCGGCCCTCAGCGCAGGCCGGGCGCCAGCTATGCCGGCCCTCAGCGCACGCCGGGCGCCCGCATCCGCTCGGGCCGCTCCTGGAGCATCTCGCGGATGTGGATGATCTGGAGCGCCAGCTCGATCTGGAGGCACAGGTTCGGGTCGGTGGTGAAGGGCCCGAGCAGCCGCTCCAGCTTGATGATCCGGTACCGGAGCGTGTTGTAGTGGAAGTACAGCCGCCTGGCGGCCCGCGCGACGTTGAGGTTGCACTCGACCAGGACCTCGAGCGTCTGGAGCAGGTCGTCGCGCTCCGGCGGCTCCAGGGTCAATAACGGCCCAAGGCTCTCATATGCGAACGAGCGCAGCTCCTCGACGTCGTCGATCAGGCTGAGCAGGCGGTACACGCCCAAGGTGTCGAAGCGGGTGATGCCGCCGGGCCCGTGGATGCGCCGCCCGATCTGCATCGCCTTGGTGGCCTGGTCGTAGGCCTGGGCCAGCTCGGTGGCCGCGGCCACCGGTCGGCTGACGCCGAACGACAGCGGATGGCGGCTGCGCTGCGCAAGCCCGGTCGCGATCGTCTCGACCAGCGGCGTGCCCGCCTCGGCGGCGTCGCCCTCGGGCGGGGCTCCGACGATCGCCACGAACTCGCTGGCGAAGCCGGCGACGGCGGCGCCCGGGTCGCAGGCGCGGACCGCCGAGGTCCAGGCGTCGGTGAGGCGGGCGCGCAGGCGCCGCTCCTCCAGCTCCGAGCGCCCGTCGCCGTCGACCGGGTCGAGCTCGGCGACCACCACGATCAGCGGCCGCTCGAGGTCCCAGCCGAGCGACCTGGAGCGGCTCAGCACCTCCTGCTCGTCGCGCGCCCTGCCGCTGAGCAGCTCGTGCAGGAAGTCCGAGCGGAACTTGCGCTCCACGGCGGTGACCGCGAGCTTGTTGGTGGCGTCCAGCGCGACCACGGTGGCGGCGCGCTCCAGCGCGATCAGCACGTCGTCCTGGAGCGGCCGTTCTCCCTGCACCACGAGGATGCGGCCGTGGCGCATCGAGCCGGCGAGCACCGGCGCGACCGCCCAGCGGACGCCGCGGGTCGCCTGCACGCGGGTCTGCGGGTCCAGCGCGTCGCCGGCGACGATCCTGCCGTCCTCGGCGAGCAGGCCGGCGCCGGCCAGCGAGGCGGAGACCTCGTCCAGCCGCGAGGCCGCCAGCACGCGGTCCTCGTCGTCGAGCACCACCACCGCGCCCTCGATCAGGTGCGAGAGCGTCTCGGTGATCTCGGGGAGACCGCCGCCGTGCAGCACGATCTCCATGAACACCCGGTGGATCTCCTCGGCGCGGGCGAGCACGGCCGACTGGCGGTTGATGATGTCGGTGAGCGCCTGGCTGAGGATGTCGTCGAAGCCGACCTGCTCGGGGATGTCGATGATCGGGAAGGCGAGCTGGTCGGCGCGGCGCAGCATCTGCGCGGGCAGCGCGTCGATGTACTTGCCGAGCTTGACGCCGAGCGCGGCGAGGCCGCGGGCGTCCAGCGCGGCCACCAGCTCGGCCAGCTCGGCGGGGGAGCGCGGCAGCGGGTAGCCGGTCGCGAGCAGGAACTCGTGCTCCTTCACCCACGGCAGGATGTCCGGCACGGTCATCACGTTGAGGCGCTGCACCGCTCGGTGCAGTCCCGAACGACCGGCGACCACCTCGGCCGACGACAGCGTCGGCAGCCGCAGCAGCTCGCCGATCGACGGCCCGCGCGGCAGCGCGCCCGCCTTGACCTGCGAAGGGTTCTCGCCAGCGGGTCGCACGGAGTCGCTGGGACCGGTCAGCCGGAGCCTCCAGATAATTCCTGGGGTACCGCCAACGGACTGGAATCGGTTTTGCGTCCTGGGTTTTCACCATAGCACGCGGCGGCATGCAGGCAGTCCGCGAATCGGCGCGGCAACCGACCGGTCGGAACTTGGCAACAGCCGACAAGCCTTTCGCCGAAGCTTCGGCGATCTCTGCCAGTGCCTCGGCTCGGGCGGGCCGCCTACGATCGTTCCGTTCGGCGCCCACCGCCATCGCGAATTTCCCTTAGACCACGCCCGACAATTGCATTCGCAATCACAGGGAGAGGCGTCCACATGCCCACCGAGTTCGGCCTTGCGGTCGAGAACTTCACCCCCGCGAGCACGAGTCCGAGCTTCGACCGGATCCTCGAGTACGCCAGCACCGCGGAACGGCTCGGGTTCGGCTCACTGTGGGTCTGGGACCACCTGTTCCTGGGCGGCCGGCGGCCGTTCCCGTTCCTCGAGTCGCTCTCCACGCTGGCCGCCCTGGCGAGCCGGACCTCGACCGTGACGCTGGGGACCGGCGTGCTGGTGCTGCCGCTCCGCAACCCGGTGGTGCTGGCCAAGGCCGCCGCCACCGTCGACCTGATCTCCGGCGGCCGGCTCGCGCTCGGGGTGGCCGCCGGCTGGTACGAGCGCGAGTTCCTCGCCTGCGGCGTGCCGTTCAAGCAGCGGGGGCGAATCTTCGAGCGGAACCTCGAGATCGTCGACCGGCTCTGGCGGGAGCCCGAGGTGACCGCCGTCTACGACGAGCTCGACCTGCGGCGGGTGGCGATGCAGCCGCCGCCGGCGAGCACGCCCCGCCCGAAGCTGCTGATCGGCGGCTACGCCGACCGGGTGCTGCGCAGGGTGGCGACCCTGAGCGACGGCTGGCTGACCTACTTCTACACGCCGGCGAGCTTCAAGTCGGCGTGGGGCCGGATCCGCGACCACGCCGCGGCGGCAGCCCGCGACCCGGACTCGCTCACCAACGTCGCCCAGGTGCCGATCTGCGTCTCCTCGTCGTACGAGGACGCCGATCGCCGCGTGCGGGAGTTCATCGACGAGCGCTTCGACGTGCCGGCGTGGAGCGAGTCCAGCCCCGAAAGCGCCATCCGCGGCACCCCGGAGCAGTGTGCGGAGCAGCTCGCCGAGTACTTCGCCGCCGGCGTCCACCACCTCGTGCTGGTGCCCTGCGACTATGCGCTCGACCAGGTGGAGCGGATCGCCGCCGAGGTGCTGCCGGCGGTGCGGCCGAGCCGCATGGCGGGGGAGCGGGCCTGAAATGGACGCCGTCCCGACCAGGCGGCTCCGGGACGAGCTCGGCGGCAAGCTGCGGCCCGTCGCCGACAAGCTCGTGCCGGTCGAGACCGCCATGCGCCTGGTCGGCGACGGCGACCACCTGGCGATCGGCGGCACGCTGTACTCGCGGACGCCGATGGCGCTGCTGTTCGAGCTGCTGCGCCAGGGCCGCACCGGGCTGACGCTGTCGCGGCCGCTCACCTGCTACGAGGCGGAGCTGTTCCTGGTCGCGGGCGCCGCCAGCGGGATCGTCACCAGCTGGGTCGGGATCGGGCTGCCGTGGGGCATCTCGCGGGTGGTCCGCGAGCTGGTCGAGAGCGGCCGCGCGACCTACGAGGAGTGGAGCCACCTGGCGCTCGGGCTGCGCTACAAGGCGGGCGCCATGGGGGTGCCGTTTCTTCCCACCTTCTCAATGCTCGGGTCCGACCTGGTCCGGCTAGTCGACACCCACGAGCTGACCTGCCCGTTCACCGGCGAGAAGGTGCTGCTGGTGCCGGCGCTCAACCCCGATGTCGCGCTGGTCCACGCGCAGCGCGCCGACCGCTTCGGCAACGCCCAGATCGACGGCTATACGCACATGGACGCGGACATGGCCGCGGCCGCGCGCACCGTGATCGTCAGCGCCGAGGAGGTGGTCGAGCCGGAGCGGATCATGCAGCGCCCCGACGCCACCGCCATCCCGCATTTCCTGGTCGACGCGGTGGTCGAGGCGCCGATGGGCGCCTACCCGCACGAGTGCTACGGCCTCTACGAGGCCGACTTCGCGCATTTCGACGAGTACACCGAGGCGATCCGGCGCGACGGCACCGGTGCGGTCGCCGACTACGTCGAGCGGCACGTCAACGGACAGGCCGGCTTCGCCGGGTTCCTCGACAGCTTCGGCACCGCGCGAATCGACGGCCAGCGGGAGCGCGCAGGGGAGCTGATGGCGTTGTGACGGCCGGCGCGAGCACCACCTGGAGCCCGAAGGAGCTGATGACGGTGTCGGCCAGCCGGTTGCTGCGCGACCACCGGGTGGTGTTCGCCGGGGTCGGCGTGCCGCTGCTCGCGTCGGTGCTGGCCAAGCGGCGGCAGGCCCCGGACCTGACGATCGTGCTGGAGGGCGGCATCATCGGGCCGAGCATGCTCCCCGGCAAGCTGCCGATCTCCACCAACGAGATGCGGGCGGCGCGGCGCGCGGCCATGCTCACCCCGATCGTGGACGTGTTCCTGCTGGCACAGCGGGGATTCCTCCACTACGGCTTCCTCGGCGCCGCCCAGATCGACATGCACGGCAACATCAACACCAGCGTGATCGGGAACATGGAGCGCCCGCGCGTCCGCCTGCCCGGCACCGGTGGCGCCAACGACATTGCCTCGCTCTGCAACGAGGTGCTGGTGGTCACCGCCCACGAGCCCCGGCGCTTCGTCGAGCGGGTGGATTTCGTCACCAGCCCCGGCCACCTCGGCGGCGGCGACGCCCGCGAGAAGGCGGGGCTGATCTCGCGCGGGCCGAGCACGGTCGTCACCGAGCTGGCGCTGCTCGACTTCGAGCCGGAGAGCAGGCGGATGCGCGTGCGCGCCCTCCAGCCCGGGGTCGGCGTCGACCAGGTGCGGGAGCGGACCGGGTTCGAGCTGCTGGTCCACCCCGAGCTCGGGGAGCTGTCGCCCCCCGACGACGAGGAGCTGCGGATCCTGCGGGAGCTGGACGGCGGCGGATCCCCCGGGGGAGATTGAGAGGCGGTGATGGCCGGCATGGACGCCAGCCGCAGGGTGGGGCTGCTGGTCCCGTCCTCGAACACGGTGATGGAGCCCGACCTCTGGCGCGCGCTGCCGCCGGACGCGACCCTTCACAGCGGGCGGATGTACCTGGAGGACACCACCCCCGAGGGCGAGGAGCGCATGCTCGACGAGCACGTGATCCCGCCCGCCCGCGACCTCGCCACCGCGCGGACCGACCTGATCGTCTTCGGCTGCACCAGCGCCGGCGCGCTGCGCGGCAACGACCACGACGCCGAGCTGTGCCGGCGCATCAGCGACCTGTCAGGGGTGCCGACGGTCAGCGTGATCGCCTCGGTCAGGAAGGCGATCGCCGCCGGCGGCGCGCGCCGGGTCGGCGTGGTCACCCCCTACGTCGACGCGCTCAACCAGCGCATCAAGGAGAGCGTGGAGGCCGACGGCGTCGAGGTCGTCGCCATCGCCGGGCTGGGCATCTCCGACAACTTCCAGATCGCAGCGGTGCCAGGGGGCGAGATCGTCGAGTTCGCCGAGCGGTCCTTGCGCGGGCTCGACCTCGACCTGGCGTTCGTGTCGTGCACCAACTTCCCCGCGGTGAGCGTGCTGCCGGAGCTGGAGCGGCGGCTCGGCCTGCCGGTGGTGACCAGCAACCAGGCCGCCATCGCCGCGGTGCTCGCGCTGCTCGACGGGATGCGGGAAGCGGCGCCATCGACCAGGGGCGGCTGAGCGGGATGGTCGCCGCGCCGTTCGGCTACCAGCGCGTCGGCTCCTTCGAGGAGGCCGCGCTGGCGCTGCGGGAGCGCGGCGAGGACGCCAAGCTGATCGCCGGCGGCCAGAGCCTGGTCCCGATGCTGAACCTGCGGATCGCCCGGCCCGCCTGGCTGATCGACCTCAACCCGATCGGCGCCGGACCGGTCGAGGACCTGGGCGGGCACCTGCGGGTGCCGGCGCTCACCCGGCAGCGTGAGGTCGAGCACGCCGAGCTGGTGCGGCGGCGCTGCCCAATCCTGGCGGCGGCGACCGCGCGGGTCGGCAACCCGCGCAGCCGGGCCCGCGGCACGGTGGCCGGCAGCCTGGCGCACGCCGACCCCAGCGGCGAGCTGCCACTGGTGGCGGTCGCGCTCGGCGCCGAGGTCTCCATCCAGGGGCCCGACGGCGGCCGCGAGCTGCCGGTCCGCGACCTGCTGGTGTCGTTCCTCACCACCGCGCTGGAGCCGGACGAGGTCATCACCGAGGTGCGCGTGCCGACCCTGCCGCCGCGCGCCGGCTGGTCGTTCCAGGAGCTGACCCGGCGCAGCTCCGACTGGATGGTGGTCGGCGTGGCCGCCGTGGTCGAGCTGGACGCCGGCGGCGTGGTGGCCGGCGCCTCGGTCGCGTTCGGCGGCGTGGCCGAGCGGCCAAGGCTGGTACCGCCCGAGCCGCTCGCCGCCCTGCTCAGCGCGGTGCCCGACGAGGCGCTGCTCGCCCGGGTCGCCGAACAGGCCGCCGCCATGCTCGACCCCGAGGACGACGTCCATGCCTCGGCCGCGTACCGGCGGCGCATGGCCGCCGTGCTCGGCCGGCGCGCGCTGGCCGAGGCGCTCGGGCGGGCCCGCGCGAACCAGGGAGCCGACCGATGAGCGACCTCCAGGTCCCGGGCGACCAGGTTGACCACGGCAGGTGGCGCGTCGCCATGACCGTCAACGGCGCGGACCTGGACGCCTGGGTGCTGCCACACGAGACGCTGCTCGAGGTGTTGCGGGACGGCCTCGGCCACCACGAGGTCCGCTACGGCTGCGGCGAGGGCGTGTGCGGGACCTGCACCGTGCTGCTCGACGGCGAGCCGGTCAGCTCGTGCCTGCTGCTGGCGGTGCAGGCCGACGGCTGCTCGGTGGTCACCGTCCGCGGCCTTTCCGGCGGGGCCGGCGGGGACGGGCCGCACCCGCTCCAGGCGAGCTTCCTGCGCAACGGCGCGGCGCAGTGCGGCTTCTGCACCCCGGGGATGCTGCTGGCCGCGCACGCGCTGCTGGAGCGGGAGGCTCGGCCGAGCCGCGAGCGCATCCGGCGCGAGCTGATCGGCAACCTCTGTCGCTGCACCGGCTACAGCAGCATCCTCGACGCCATCGAGCAGTGCGCCGCCTCGGCCGCCGGGAGCGGCGACGCGGCCGCCGGGAGCGGCGATGGCTGAGACCCGCGCCCCGGCCCGGGAGCGGGCGCTCCGGGTCGTCGGGCAGAGCCCGACCCACCACGACTTCGTCGACAAGGTCGAGGGGTCGCTGCTGTACGCGGCTGACTGGCAGCTTCCGGGCATGCTGCACGGCAAGGTGGTGCGGGCGCAGGTCCCGTGCGCCCGCGTCACCGCGGTCGACGTCGCGGCGGCCCGGGCGGTGCGGGGCGTGGTCGCCGTGCTCACCGCCGCCGAGGTGCCCTGGAACCAGGTGGTCGAGCGCGCCAGCGGCGGCCTCGGCGAGCTGGCGGTGGCCATGCCGGTGCTCGCCGGCGAGCGGGTGCGCTACCTCGGCGAGCCGGTCGCGCTGGTCGCGGCCACCACGCCGCTGGCGGCCGAGGAGGCGGCCGAGCTGGTCGAGGTCGACTACGAGGACCTGCCGGCGGTGTTCGACGCCGAGCGGGCGATGGAGCCGGGCGCGCCGCTGGTCCACGACGAGGGCAACGTGCTGGTGACCTGGACGATCGCCCACGGCGATCCGGACGGGGAGCTGGCGGCCGCCGACCTGGTGGTCGAGGGCACCTACCACACCCAACGGGTCGAGCACGCGTATCTCGAGCCGGAGGCCGGGGTGGGCTGGATCGACACCTCCGGGGTGGTCACGCTGCGCGTCGCCACCCAGGTGATCGAGCACGCCGCCACCATCGCCGCGATCCTTGGCCTGCCCGAGAGCAAGGTGCGGGTGATCAGCACCTACATGGGCGGCGGCTTCGGCGGCAAGGAGGACATGACCGTCGAGCCCTACCTCGCGCTCGCCGTGTGGCGGACCCGGCGCCCGGTCCGGATGGTCTGGACGCGGCAGGAGGCGCTGCTGGCCCGGCCCCCGCGGCACGCGATGCTGCTGCGCTACCGGACCGCGGCCCGCGCCGACGGCACGATCCTCGGGCAGGAGGTCGACATCACCGCCGACTCCGGCGCCTACGCCTACCTGTCGGCGCTGGTCCTGCTCTACTCGTCGGTCCACGCGTGCGGGCCGTACCGGGTGGACAACGTGCGGCTGCGCGCCCGCTGCGCCTACACCAACAACCCGCCGACCTCGGCGTTCCGCGGCTTCGGGGGCATGCAGGTGGTGTTCGGGTACGAGTCGCAGATGGACCTGCTCGCCCGCCGGCTCGGCATCCCGCCCGCCGACATCCGCAAGCGCAACGCGCTGGCCCGGGGCGACGTCCTGCCGGTCGGGCAGCCGATCGAGACCGAGGTGCTGCTCGGGCAGACGATCGACGCGGTGTGCGACCGGGCCGGCGACAAGCCGCGCCCGTCCGGGCCGCGCCGCGCGGTGGGCCGCGGCATCGCCTCCAACATCCAGTCCTACGGCCGGCTTGTCTGGCTGAACGACTCCGCCGCGGCCTGGGTCGGCTGGCAGCTGGACGGCAGCCTTACCGTCCGCTGCGGCGTGCCCGACATCGGCGGCGGGCAGGCGTCGTCGCT
>JBEDUQ010000332.1:0-20873 GCA_040414855.1 Actinomycetota bacterium | reverse complement strand
GGGTCGGGCGGGGCCGCCGGGTCGGGCGGGGCCGCCGGGTCGGGCGGGGCCGCCGGGTCGGGCGGTCTCGGTGCTCCCGGTGCTCCCGGTGCTCCCGGTGCTCCCGGTGGGGCCGGTGGGCCTACCGGGACCGGCGGCCCGACCGTGACGGGCCGCGCCCACTCCCGCGAGGGTGTCGAGCGCCTCGGTGGCGCTGAAGCGGTGGGCGTAGAGGGCTTTGCCGACGATGACGCCTTCGAGGCCGCGTGCCTCGAGCGTCGCGAGGGCGCGGAGGTCGTCCAGATTGGAGACGCCGCCGGACGCGATGATGGGGCGGCTGGTTGCCTCGAGCACGGCGGCCAGGCTGTCGAGGGGTGGGCCGGTGAGCATGCCGTCGGTCGCGACCTCGGTGTAGACGAATCTGTGGCAGCCGCCGGCGTCGAGCTTTTCGAGCGTCTCGAACAGGTCGCCGCCGCTTTCTGTCCAGCCGCGGGCCTGGAGGGTGCGGCCGCGGGCGTCGAGGCCGACCGCCACCTTGTCGCCGTGGCGCCCGCACGCCCGCAGGACCCACTCTGGGTCCTCGAGCGCGGCGGTGCCGATGACGACCCTGGCGGCGCCGAGGTCGAGCAGGGCCTCGAGGTCCTCGGGACGCCGCACGCCGCCGGAGGCCTCGACCTTGGCCGGTGCGACCGCCTCGACGATGAGGGCGATGTGCTGGCGGTTGACGGGACCGCGGCCGAAGGCGGCGTTAAGGTCCACGACGTGCAGCCAGCTGGCGCCCTGGGCGACGAAGTCCTCGGCGGCGCTGACGGGGTCGCCGTAGCCGGTCTCGGTCCCGAGCGCGCCCTGGACCAGGCGGGCGGCCTGCCCGTCGAGCAGGTCGACCGCTGGGAGCAGCGTGAGGCTCATGCGCGCCTCGCCTGGTCGACGAAGTTGCCGAGCAGGGCGAGCCCGCCCGCGCCTGACTTCTCGGGGTGGAACTGGGTGCCGAAGAGGTTGTCCCGCTCGACCGCGGCGGCGAATGGCCCGCCGTAGTCGCAGACGGCCGCGACCGCGGGGTCGACGGCCTCGGCGGCGTACGAGTGGACGAAGTAGAACCGGGCGCCGTCGGGCAGGCCGGCGAGCAGGCGGCTGCCCGGCCGCACCTGGACCTGGTTCCAGCCGATGTGCGGCACCTTGACGGTCGTGGGCAGGTGGCGGACGGTGCCGGGGATGGCGCCGATGCCGTCGGGCACCGGGCCCTCCTCGCTGCCCTCGAAGATCAGCTGCATGCCGACGCAGATGCCGAGCATGGGCAGGCCGCCCTTGATCCAGCCGGCGACCGCCTCGGGGCCGCCGGCGCGACCGAGCCCGGCCAGGCAGGCGCCGTAGGCGCCGACGCCGGGGACCACCAGCGCGGCGGCCCCGGAGGCGGCCTCCACGGTCGGGACCAGGCGGACGTCGGCGCCGGCGCGGTCCAGGGCCTTGGCGGCCGAGTGGAGGTTGCCGACCCCGTAGTCGAGCAGGGCGACAGGCGGCCGGGTCGGGCGGGTCATACCAGCCTCCCGATCACGGCGACGGGTGGCCGGGTCATCTCAGCCTCCCGACCAGGGCGACGGGCGGGCGGGTCACGCCAGCGTCCCCTTCGTGCTGCCGCTGCCGGCCCGCGGGTCGGGTGTGCAGGCGTCGCCGAGCGCGCGGGCGAGTGCCTTGAAGCACACTTCCAGGCAGTGGTGCGGAAGATCGCCCTCCTCGAGGACGACGTGGATGGTGCAGCGGGCGTTGGCGACCAGGCCCTCGAGCAGGTGGCGCGCCTGTCTGGGGTCGAAGTTGCCCAGCTCGCCGGGGCCTACCTGGACCCCGACCCGCCACAGCAGGAAGGGCCGGCCGGACAGGTCGATGGCGACGCGGGCGCGGGCCTCGTCGAGCGGCACGGTGGCGTCGCCGAACCGTCGGATCCCGGCCTTGTCGCCGAGCGCCTGTCCGAGCGCCTGGCCGAGAGCGATGCCGACGTCCTCGATGGTGTGGTGCGAGTCGACCTCGAGGTCGCCCTTGGCGCGGACGGCGAGGTCGAAGCGGGCGTGCTTGCCGAGCTGGGCGAGCATGTGGTCGAGGAACGGAACGCCGGTGTCGGCGGTCGCCTTGCCCTCGCCGTCGAGGTCGAGCTCGACCAGCACGTCGACCTCGGCGGTGCGCCGCTCGACCCGGGCGTTGCGTGGCGCGGCCATCAGCTCAGCTCCGCAGTGATCGCCTGGATGAAGGCATCGTTCTCGTCGGCGGTGCCGATGGTGACCCGCAGGTACCGGTCGAGCGTCGGGTAGCCGGAGACGTCGCGGACCAGCACGCCGCGGTCGAGCAGCCTGTGCCAGAGCCGCTTGGGCGCCTGCCCGGTGGCGAAGCAGAGGAAGTTGGCGTCGCTCGGCAGTACCTCTACCCCGGGCAGCGCGGCGAGCGCGCCAGCCACCCGCTCGCGCTCGCGCTCGATCACCGGGATGTGGCCCATCAGCTCGCCGACGTGGGCGAGCGCCCGCAACGCCACCGCCTGGGTCACCGAGGACAGGTGGTAGGGCAGCCGCACCAGCCGGAGCCCGTCCACCACCTCGGGGTCCGCGAGCAGGTAGCCGAGCCGCAGCCCGGCCATCCGGAACGCCTTGGAGAAGGTCCGGGCGACCACCAGGTTTTCGTGGTCGCCGAGCAGCTCGGCGGCGCGGGCGCGGCCGAACTCGCCGTAGGCCTCGTCGACCACCACCAGGCCAGGCGCGACCCGGCACACGGCCGCCAGCGTCTCCATCGAGCTGGCCTCGCCGGTCGGGTTGTTCGGCGAGCACCAGAAGGTCAGGTCGGCGTCGGCGTCGCTGACCAGCTCGGCGGCGACCTCGGGGGTGATCGGCAGCTCGCGCGACTGCACCCTGGTGATCAGGCGCGTGCCGGTGGCCCGCGCGATCAGCGAGTGCATCGCGTAGGTGGGCTCGACCACCAGCGCCGTGCGGCCTGGCCCGGCGAACGCCATCAGCAGCTGCTGGAGGATCTCGTTGGATCCGTTGGCCGCCCAGGTGCCTTCGAACCCGTGGCCGGCGTGCAGCGCGAGCGCCTCGCGGAGCTCGGTCGCCTCGCGGTCGGGGTAGCGCTGGAGCTCGAGCCCGCGGACGGCGTCGGCCATGTCGTCGAGCACCGCCGGCGGCAGCGGGTACGGCGTCTCGTTGTTGTTGAGCCGGACCGGGACGTCGAGCTGTGGCGCGCCGTAGGGGACCAGGTCGCCGAGGTCCTCGCGGACGCTGACACGCCCGCTCTGGTGCCGGGTGCCGTCGACCGTCATGCGTCGCCCTCCCCCGCCTGGGCGGCTGTCGTCGGGCCGGTGCCGCCGCTCTCGGTCGCCAACTGGGCCGCATCGACCACCGCCACCCGCACGGCGACGGCGCGGCCGTGGGCGGGCAGGTCCTCGGCTGCGGAGAGGGCGGCGACGCTGGGCGCGGCGGCGGCGAGCGCCGGGCGGTCGAACTCGGCGACCTGCATCGGCCGCAGGAAGTCGTAGGTGGACAGGCCGCCGGCGAAGCGGGCGGTGCCGGCGGTCGGCAGCACGTGGTTGGTGCCGGCCGCGTAGTCGCCGAGGGCGACCGGCGTCCACGGGCCGACGAACACCGCGCCGGCGTGGCGGACCCGCGCCGCGACCGCAGCCGGGTCCCTGACCAGCAGCTCCAGGTGCTCGGGCGCGAACGCCTCGGCGACCCGCAGCATCGCGTCGAGGTCGTCGCAGAGCACCACGGCCGACTGGCCGGCCAGCGCGCGCTCGACCCGGTCCCGGTGGGCGGTGGCGGCGACCTCGTCGGCGAGCACCGGCTCGACCGCCTTCCACAGGTCGGGATCGCTGGTGATCAGCAGGCAAGCTGCCAGCGGGTCGTGCTCGGCCTGCGCGACCAGGTCGACGGCGACCAGCCTCGGGTCGGCGCCGGCGTCGGCCATGACCGCCACCTCGGTCGGCCCCGGGAAGCCGTCGGTGCGCACCCGGTCGGCGACCTCGCGCTTGGCGAGCGCGACATAGAGGTTGCCGGGTCCGGTGACCGAGTCGACCCGCGGGACGGTGCGGGTGCCGTAGGCGAGCGCGGCCACGGCCTGGGCGCCGCCGATGCGCCAGACCTCGCGCACGCCGAGCAGCGCCGCCGCCCCGAGGATCGAGGGGTGGCCGCGGCCGTCCGGGCCGGGCGGGGTCGCCAGGGCGATGCCGGCGACACCGGCCGCCTGGGCGGGCACCACGTTCATGACCACGCTGGACGGGTAGGCGCCGAGCCCGCCGGGCACGTAGACCCCGACGCGGTCCAGCGGCACGAACCGCTGGGTGAGACGGACGCCCGGCCGGCCCTCCCAGACCAGGTCCGCGGGGCGCTGCGCCTGGTGGAAGGCGCGGGTCCGGTCGATCGCGTCGAGCAGCGCCGCGCGCAGGGCCGGATCGAGCGAGCGCTCGGCGGCGGCGAGCTCGTCCTCGGTCGCCCGCCACGCCTCCGGTGGCAGGTCCACCCCGTCGAAGCGCCGCGCCGCCTCGGCCACCGCATGGTCGCCACGCTCCGCCACGTCGGCGACCAGCGCCCGGACGCTGGCCCTGGCCTCGGCCAGGTCGGCGGCGGGCGCTCGCGGCAGCTGCTCGGCCGGATCTCGGGCCGAGCCTCGGTAATCGATGACGGGCAGCACGGGCACGCTCCACGGGATTCGGCATTCCCACGTCCGCCTGGGCGTGGGGTCGGCAACGGATGGGCACCAGCTCGGGAACCTCACCCTACCGCAGCGGCTCGGCGGCGGCGAAGGATAATCCACACCCCCTCGACCGCCCCCGCGAGGCCGCTGACCAGCGCTCCTTCGCGCCGTCGCCGGGCCGCGCCGGGGGCGGCCGTGCCGCGGCCCGGGCCATAGCCCGCCCCGCGAACCCAACCGCGACCCGAGCCACAACCCGAGCGGGCGCCGTGAACCGATCGCCAGGGGGGACCGCGCGACTTGCGGACTCCGGGTGGTTGGGCATGACCGTTCCGGGCCGTACCATGTGCCGGTCAGAGGCTGTCGAGGCTGCACGACCAGGCGCCAGGGGGTGCCGTGGAACTGCCGCTGTTCCCGCTGTCGACCGTCCTGTACCCGGGGCTGCCGATCCCGCTGCACGTGTTCGAGGAGCGCTACCGGGAGATGTTCGGCCGGATCCTCGACGGCGACCGCCGCTTCGGGGTTGTCGCGATCGTCCACGGTCACGAGGTGGGCGGATCGGCCGTCTACCATCCGGTCGGCTGCGTCGCCGAGGTCCGCGACGTGCGCCGCTACCCGGACGGCCGCCTGGACGTGGTCGCCAGGGGCGAGCGCCGCTTCCGAATCGACGGTGTGGCCCAGGCGGCGCCGTACATCGTCGCCGAGGTGGCGACCCTCGGCGAGAGCAAGGGGCGCTCGGCGTCCGAGCGGATCATGCCGGTGACGCGGCTCTTCAACCGCTATGTGACCACCCTGCTGGAGATCGCCGGCGAGGACGAGATCGAGCAGGTCGACCTCCCCGATGACCCGGTCGCAGCCTCCTACCTGGTCGCTGCCGGGCTTCAGGTCGATCTCCCGGACAAGCAGAACCTGCTGGCGGTCCCGTCGGCCGCGGAGCGCCTGCGCACCGAGGCCGCCCTGCTGCGGCGCGAGCTCTCGCTGCTCGAGCACCTCGGCATCGCCGGGCCGGCGCGCCTGACCGTCTCCTTCTCGCTGAACTGAGCCGGGGTTTTCCGCCGGGCTGTCCACCCTGGCCGGAACTCGTCAGCCCCGACCCGCCTCGGCTAGTCTGCCGGCATGTCCGATTCCAGCCGACGGGCCGGCAGCGCCGGCGGCAGCGGCTCCTCGCGCATCGAGCAGCTGCTGCGCAACAACCAGGCGGCCTCGGCCGACGCCTACCCGGGCAGCGGCCACGCCGCCCCGCGCCTCGCCGTGGCGGTCGTGACCTGCATGGACGCGCGGATCGACGTGTTCGGGGCCTTGGGCCTGCGGCCGGGCGACGCGCACGTGATCCGCAACGCGGGCGGGGCGGTGACCGAGGACGTGATCCGCTCGCTGGTGATCTCGCAGCGGCTGCTCGGCACCCGCGAGGTCGCGGTGATCCACCACAGCGACTGCGGCATGCAGAAGTTCCGCGACGACGAGCTCAAGGAGCGGATCCACTCGGAGGTCGGCATCCGCCCGCCGTTCGCGATGGAGTCGTTCGCCGACCTGGACGCCGACGTGCGGCAGTCGGTCGCCCGGGTGAAGGCGAGCCCGTTCCTCTCCGCCACCGAGGCCGTCCGCGGGTTCGTCTACGAGGTGCACTCCGGCCGCCTCCGCGAGGTCGCCTGACCCACCGGCGGCGGCCGGACGGCGACCGGCCGACTCTCGGAAACACCCACCACCGGGCGGCGAACCTGACTGGCCACAATAAGTAGTAATCCTACGTGTAGTGTTGCTACACTACGGCCAGCGCCGGTCTCGGGAGGTGGATCAGGGTGTCAGAGCTTGCCCGCCAGGTCTTTGGCCTGCCGGTCCCCGACGAAGGTGCGCTCTTCGACGCCGCGCTCGCCTGCCACATCGCGGCCGGGCTGACTTGTGTCCTCACCGGAGCCCTGGCCGCCACCGCCCCCAAGCGGCCCGGGCGTCACACCATCTCCGGCCGCATCTTCTTCTGCTCGCTGGCCGTGGTGTTCGGCTCCTCGACCACCATGGCCCTGCTGCGCTTCGCCCAGGACTGGCACCTGCTGCTGATCGGCACCATGGCCTTTGGGGCCGGGAGCCTTGGCTACCTGGCCCGCCGACGCCAGCGGCCCGGATGGCAGCGGCTCCACATCCCCGCGATGGGCGGCGCCTACATCACCCTGTTCACCGGCTTCTACGTCGACAACGGCCGGCACCTGCCCCTCTGGGACCGGCTGCCCACCATCGCCTACTGGACCCTGCCCAGCGTCGTCGGCATACCGCTCATTCTGCGCGCCCTGGCGAGGCGGCGGCTGCTACCGGTCAGGCGAGCGTCGCGCGGTCGGCCAGGCAGCGACGCGCAGCCCGGCCAGCCAGGTTGAGCCACGGCAGACTCGCCCCGGCGGCCAAGAGGGCAACGGGCCGCGGCGACCCCGGGCCCGCGGCGACCAGCTCAAGGGCGGCAGCTCATCGTTGTCGGGTCGGCTGCACCTCATTGCGTCGCAACGCATACGACATCTCTTGCCGCTAGGCTTCCCGAGCCATGACCGAAGTCACCAAGCCGAGCGGGCGCTGGCTCGGGCCAGGCGTGGCCGGGATCGGCTCGGCCAGCTTCCTCGCCGACCTGGGCCACGAGATCCCCAGCTCGTTGCTGCCCAGCCTGCTCACCACCACCCTCGGCGCCCCCGCCGCCGCGCTCGGCATCATCGAGGGTCTCGCCGACGGGCTCGCGGGGGCGGCACGACTCGGCGGCGGCGCCTTGGCCGACGACCCCACCCGACGCCGCACCATCGCGGTCGGCGGCTACACCACCACCGCCATCCTCTCCAGCCTGGTCGGTGCCGCCACCGCCGTCTGGCAGGTCGGAGTCCTCCGCACCGGCGCCTGGGCCGCCCGAGGCCTGCGCGTCCCAGCCCGCAACGCCCTGCTGGCCGACCTCGTACCGGCGAGCGTCTACGGCCGCGCCTACGGCTTCGAGCGCGCCATGGACAACCTCGGCGCCATCGGGGGGCCACTCCTCGCCCTCGCCCTGGTCGGTCTCGTCGGCGTCCGCGGCGCCATCGGCCTCTCGGTCATCCCCGGGCTGCTCGCCGCGCTCGCGATCGTCTACGCCATCCGCAACACGCCACGCGCCCGCGCCCAGGGACGCCAGCCGATCCGCCTGCGCATCCGCCCGGTCCTGACCGGCACGCTCGGCCGGCTGATGGTCGGCGTCGCCTGCTTCGAGGTCGGCAACGTCGCGGCCACTCTGCTGATCCTGCGAGCCAGCGACCTGCTCGCCCCAGCCCACGGCACCACCAGGGCCACCCAGCTCGCCCTGGCGCTCTACACCGCCTACAACCTGGCCGCCACCCTGGCCAGCGTCCCCGCCGGACGGCTCGGCGACCGGCGCGGCCCCGTCGGCGTGTTCGGCCTGGGCGTGGCCCTGTTCGCCCTCGCCTACCTCGGCTTCGCCCTCACCGGCCCAACCGTGCTCGCCCTCGCCCCATGGTTCATCGCCGCCGGCATCGCCATCGGGGCGGTCGAGACCGCCGAGCATGCCGCCGTCGCGGCCTTCGCGCCCCAGGAGCTGCGCGGCTCAGCCTTCGGGTTGCTCGCCGCCGTGCAGAGCTTTGGGAATCTCGCGGCCAGCGCCATCGCCGGCCTGCTCTGGACCGCCATCTCGCCCCGGACGGCGTTCGCGTACCTGGCCGCCTGGATGGCCCTGGCCCTGCTGGGCCTTCTTCCGCTGGCTTGGCACCGACGATGACGCTCGGTACGCGATCCGCGAGCGGGCCAGCTTGGCCAGCGAGCCGATCAGCAGCACGCAGGGCCGGCGGCCGGCGTTGTGTCGGCGACGAGTGGCAGCTCCGCCACGGGTCCAGACGGCTTCACCGCTTTGATGATGGCGTTGTGGAGTCCGTCCGCGACCTCGTGCGTGAAGGTCACCGAGACGTCCTCGAACCCGGCGCTCATCAGCCCCTGCTCATATTCGCCGCGGGACAGGGCGCCCGCGATGCAGCCGACGTAGGTGCCGCGCTCGGCACGGTCCGCGGGGCTGAGGCGGTCCTCGGCGACCACGTCACTGATGCCGATCCGTCCGCCCGCGACCAGGACCCGGTGCATCTCGGCGAACACGGCGGGCTTGTCGACCGACAGGTTGATGACGCAATTAGAGATGACCACGTCGACCGTCTCGGCGGGCAGTGGGATCTGCTCGATGTGACCCTTGAGGAAGTCGACGTTGCTCACGCCGGCCTCGACGGTGTTGCGGCGGGCGAGCGCGAGCATCTCCTCGGTCATGTCCAGGCCGTAGGCCTTGCCGGTCCGGCCGACACGCCGGGCGCTGAGCAGCACGTCGATGCCACCACCGGAGCCGAGGTCCAGGACGGTCTCGCCGGGGTGCAGGTCGGCGACCGCGGTCGGGTTGCCGCAGCCGAGGCTTGCCAGCAACGCGGTCTCCGGCACCTCTCCGCGCTCGCCGATGCTGTAGAGCTCGGGGCCGAACGCTACGACCGCCTGGACCTCGCTGCCGTCGGTACTGTCCGCTCCGCAGCACGAGCTGGCGCAGCCGCAGTCCGCCGGCTGGCCGCAGCCACAGTCGCTGTCGTTGGCTTGGGTGCCGGCGGCGGCCTGGCGGGCGGCGTCGGCGTAGCGGGCACGGACCCGCTCGCGCAGGGCGACCTCTTCGACCAAGCCGTCAAGGAGCCCCTCCTGGGTTCCACGGACTGCCTTGGATGGAGTGCTCACTGGGTGCCTCCTTGGACTTGAAGGTCGGCGACGGCCGCCAAGCGGACCAGGGCGTCGCGGTTGAGGGAGTAGTAGGCCCAGGTGCCGCGCCGCTGCCGATCCAGCAGCCCGGCGGTGACCAGTTTCTTGAGGTGGTGGCTGACGGTTGGCTGGGCCAGCCCGAGCGGGCCGGTGAACTCGCAGACGCACAGCGGCTCGGGGCTGGTTGCCAACAGGTTGACGATCCGCACACGGTGCGGGTCGGCCAGTGCCTTGAACAGGGAGGCGGTGGCGGCCGCCTCCTCAGCGGACAGCGCCGGGGCGGCCAGCGGCGCGCAGCACGCCATCGCGAGCGGGGCGCGTGGGGTTTGGGTGGCGGTCACCGGACCGGGCTCCTACATCGATGTTTCTTCGATGCATGACAGTGCCATATGAATCGATGAACGTCAATGCAGCCTGGTCAGCGGCCCGCGACCGCGCTGCGGCGCTCCAGGAACACGACGTCGCGCCAGCGTCCGTCGAGCTGGCCGACGCGCTCGCGGACACCCACGACCCGGAAGCCGCAGTCGCGGTGCAGCGCAAGGCTGGCGGTGTTCTCGGGGAAGACGCCGGTCTGGACGGTCCAGATACCCGCCCGTTCGGCACCCACGACCAGCTCTGTCAACAGGCGCCGGCCAACACCGAGGCCCCGCGCTCCCTCCGCGACGTAGACGCTGTTCTCCGCGACCCCCGCGTAGGCGCAACGGTCGGACACCGGTGCCAGAGCTGCCCATCCGAGCACCTCGCCCGCGGGACCGGCCCGGGCGACGAGGCGGTGGCCGGCGAGGTGCGCGGCGTCCCACCGCTCCCAGCTCGGCACGTCTGTCTCGAAGGTGGCGTTGCCGGTGGCGATCCCCTGCGCGTAGATCGTGGCGACCGCCGGCCAGTCGGCGGGCCGCAGCGGCTCGATCCGCACATCCCGCGATTCGACCACCACGTCCTGTGCCGCCCCGCCGGCGGCTCGGTCATCCGCTGGCGCGTCGGGCCGACTCATCCTGCCGCCTCCTCTCGCTCCCCTGGCCGCCCTCACCGGGGGGCCACACCGCACGCCCTCGGTGCGCGACAGCCGGCCCAGAGCGGTCCCTCAGAACACGACCACCGAGCGGAGGACCTCGCCGCGCTGCATCTTGGCGAAGGCCTCCTCGACCTGGTCGAGGCTGATCGTCTCGGAGACGAACCGGTCCAGGTCGAGCTTGCCGCGCAGGTACAGGTCGATCAGCATCGGGAAGTCGCGGGTCGGCAGGCAGTCGCCGTACCAGGACGGCTTGAGCTGACCGCCGCGGCCGAAGAAGTCGATCATGCGCACGTCGATGCGCATCTCCGGGTCCGGCACCCCGACCTGGACCATGGTCCCGGCGTGGTCGCGGGCGAGGAACGCCTGCTTGAAGACCTCCGGGCGGCCGACCGCCTCGATGGTGACGTCCGCGCCGTGCCCTCCGGTCAGCTCGCGGATCCTGGTCACCGGGTTCTCGGCGCTGGCGTCGATCACGTCGGTGGCACCGAACTGCTTCGCCCACTCCAGCTTGCGCGGGTCGAGGTCGACCGCGATGATGCGCCGCGCCCCGGCGATCGCGGCGCCCGCGATCGCCGCGTCGCCCACCCCGCCGCAGCCGAACACGGCAACGGTGTCGCCGCGCTGGACCCCGCCGGTGTTGACCGCGGCGCCGAACCCGGCCATGACCCCGCAGCCCACCAGCCCGGCCGCCTCGGGCCGAGCCGCGGGGTCGACCTTGACCGCCTGGTCGGCGGCGACCAGGCAGGCCTCGGCGAAGGCGCCGATCCCGATCGCCGGCGAGAGCGGGGTGCCGTCCTCCAGGGTCATCTTCTGGGTCGCGTTCTGGGAGTCGAAGCAGTACCAGGACCGTCCGCGCAGGCACGACCGGCAGCGGCCGCAGGGCGCGCGCCAGGCCAGCACCACGGTGTCGCCGGGCGCGAGCTGGCTGACGTCGGACCCGACCGCCTCGACCACACCAGCCGCCTCGTGGCCCAAGAGGAACGGGAACTCGTCGGCGATGGCTCCCTCGCGATAGTGCAGGTCGGTGTGGCAGACGCCGCACGCCTTGATCCCGATCAGCGCCTCGCGCGGCCCAGGGTCAGGCACCACCACGGTGGCGACCTCGACGGGCGCGCCCTTGGACCTCGAAACCACTCCACGAACCTGCTGCGGCATGACGGCTCCCTCTCAACTGCGACCGACTGTGGCGCGGCTTGCGTCGGCACCGGCTGGCGCCGCCACATAGCATGGCAAACCCGGCGAGATCACGCCGGGAGCCCGGGAGCCGAGACCCCCGGCGCCGAGGCCCACGGCGCCGCAGCCGCCGCAGCCCAGGCACCGGCGCTCAACCGTGGGCGGTCAGTTGACCAGCGCGTCCGGACCGAACTCGGCCTTGATCTCGGCGTAGAGGCCGTTGCGTGGGTCGACCCGGAACTCGTCGCCGAGGCGCACGACCATGGTCGAGTGAGCGCCGCGGATCTGGAGGTTGACCGGCGAGCGGCCGCGGTGCGAGCCGAGGATGCGCTTGAGCTGGTTGACGGTCATGTCGGTGCAGGCGCGCGCCTCGAGCCGGACCACGATCGGCAGCGCGCCGGGTTCGTCGAGGTTCGGCGGCCGCGCGTCGATCGCCATCAGCTTGGGGGTCTCGTCGCGGCCGTCGACCCTGGCGCGGACCACCACCACCGCGTCCTGGGCGAGCAGGTTCTGGTGCTGCTGGTAGGCCTGCGGGAAGAAGATGCACTCGGCCGCGCCGTCGAGGTCCTCGAGGTCGGCGACCACGTAGGTCTCGCCGCGCTTGGTGAGCTTCTTGACCAGCTTGGCGATGATCCCGGCGACGGTGACCACGGCCCCGTCGGAGCGCTCGGCCAGGCTCGACAGCTGGGTGTCCGCCTCCCGCTCCAGCACGTGCTCGAGGCCGAGCAGCGGGTGGTCGGAGACGTACTGGCCGAGCATCTCCTTCTCGAACGCGAGCCGCTGCGCCTTGTCCCAGTCGTCGCCGGCGATGTTCGGCAGCGGCTGGGCAACGCTGGTGGCGGCGTCGTCGCCGAGCCCGCCGAACAGCGAGAACTGGCCGGCGGCCTCGGCACGCTTGCGGCCGAGCACGTCGTCGATGTGCTTGTCGTGGATCTGGAGCAGGCCCTTGCGCGAGTGGCCGAAGGAGTCGAACGCGCCGGCCTTGATGAGCGACTCCACCACCCGCTTGTTGAGCACGCCGGCGTCGACCTTCTCGCAGAAGTCGAAGAAGTCGGTGAAGCGGCCCTTGTCCCTGCGCGCCGCCACGATGCCCTCGACCACCTGCTCGCCGACGTTGCGGACGGCGGAGAGCCCGTAGCGGATCGCGGACGGCGGCGCCCCGGGCTCGGCGCCCGCCTCGGCCGCCGGGGTGAAGTCCGAGTCGGAGTCGTTGACGTCGGGCGGCAGCACGGTGATGCCCATCCGCCGGCAGCTGCCGAGGTACTTCGGGCGCGCGTCCTTGTCGTCCTTGACGCTGGTGAGCAACGCCGCCATGTACTCGACCGGGTGGTGCGCCCGCAGGTAGGCGGTCTGCCAGGTGACCACCCCGTAGCCGGCGGCGTGGGCGCGGTTGAACGAGTAGCCGGCGAACGGCTGGATCAGCCGCCACAGCGTCTGCGCCTGGTCGGCGGTGAGCCCGCGCTCCTTGCAGCCCGCCAGGAAGCGGGGCTCCTCCTTGCGCATCAGCGCGTCGATCTTCTTGCCGATCGCCTTGCGGACGATGTCGGCCTCGCCGGCGGTGTAGCCGGCGACCTTCTGGAGCAGGGTGATGATCTGCTCCTGGTAGACCATCACGCCGTAGGTGTCGGAGGTGATCTCCTCCATCAGCGGGTGCAGGTAGGTGATGCTGCTGGGGTCCTGTTTGCCCCTGATGTAGGCGGGGATCTGCTCCATCGGGCCCGGGCGGTACAGCGCGATCACCGCCACGACGTCCTCGAACCGGTCCGGCTTGAGCTGGCGCAGGATGCGGCGCACGCCCTCGGATTCCATCTGGAAGACGCCGTCGGAGTCGCCGCGGCAGAGCATCGTGAAGGTCTCGGCGTCGTCGGTCGGCAGCTTGTCGAGGTCCAGCTCGATGCCGCGGGCGCCCAGGTGCTTGACGGTGTCGTCGAGCACGGTGAGGTTGCGCAGCCCGAGGAAGTCCATCTTCAGCAGGCCGAGCTTGGCGACGCCGTTCATCTCGTACTGGGTGATGATCGCGCTGTCCGCCTCGCGCTTCATGATCGGCACGTTGTCCATCAGCGGGTCGCGCGAGATCACCACCGCGGCCGCGTGGACGCCCCACTGGCGGCGGAGGCCCTCGAGGCCCTCGGCGGTCTCCAGCACGTGGCGGGCGTCGGGGTCGTCGCCGTGGCGGCTGGCACGCAGCTCGGCCGACAGCTCGTACGCCTTGGCGAGCGGGAACTCCTTGCCGAGGACCGGCGGCGGCATCATCTTGGCGAGGTCGTCGCCCAACTTGTAGGGGAAGCCGAGCACCCTGGCCGAGTCGCGGATCGCCTGCTTGCCCTTGATGGTGGAGAACGTAACGATCTGGGCGACGTGGTCCTCGCCGTATTTCTCGGTGGCGTAGCGGATCATGTCGCCGCGCCGGCGCTCGTCGAAGTCCAGGTCGATGTCCGGCATCTCCCGGCGTTCCGGGTTGAGGAAGCGCTCGAACATCAGGTTGTACGCGATCGGGTCGAGGTCGGTGATCCGCAGGCAGTAGGACACGCACGAGCCGGCGGCGCTGCCCCGCCCGGGGCCAACGCGGATGCCGTTCTCGCGGGCGTGGCGGCACAGGTCGGTGACGATCAGGAAGTAGCCGGCGAAGCCGAGCTGGTTGATCACCGAGAGCTCATAGTCGATCCGCTGCTGGGCGGCCTCGGGAAGGGGGTCGCCGTAGCGCTCCCTGGCGCCGCGGAGCACCTCGTGGCGGAGCCAGGACTCGAGGTCGTGGCCCTCGGGCACGTCGAAGCGCGGCAGCTTGTTGTTGCCGAACTCGAGCTCGACGTTGCAGCGCTCGGCGACCAGCAGGGTGTTGTCGCAGGCGTCCTGGAACTCGTCGCCGGGGAACAGCGCGCGCATCTCGGCCGGGGACTTCAGGTAGAACTGGTCGCCCTCCAGCTTGAAGCGCTTCGGGTCGGCCATGGTGGCGCCGGTCTGGATGCAGAGCAGCACCTCGTGCGGGCCGGCGTCGCGCTTGTGGGTGTAGTGCAGGTCGTTGGCGGCCAGCAGCGGGATGCCCAGCTCCTTGGCGAGCGGGATCAGCTCCCGGTTGACCCGCCGCTGCTCGGGGATGCCATGGTCGTGCAGCTCGACGAAGTAGTTGTCCGGGCCGAACAGGTCGCGCATCTCGGCGGCGATCTTGCGGGCGCGATCGAGGTCGTCCTTGAGGATCGCCTGGTTCACCTCGCCGCCGAGGCAGCCGGTGGTGGCAATGATCCCCTCGTGGTAGCGCTCGAACAGCTCGCGGTCCATGCGCGGCTTGTAGAAGAAGCCCTCCAGCGAGGCGAGCGAGACGAGCCGCAGCAGGTTCGCGTAGCCGGTCTGGTTCTCGGCCAGGAGGGTGAGGTGGCTGTACGGCTCGGCGGTGTCGCGCCGCTGCTTCTCGTAGCGGGATCCCGGGGCCAGGTAGCCTTCCAAGCCGAGGATTGGCTTCACGCCGTGCTTCTTGCCGGCCTGGTAGAAGTCGACCGCGCCGAACAGGTAGCCGTGGTCGGTCATGGCCAGCGCCGGCATCCCCATCCGGGCCGCCTCGGCGAAGAGGTCGTCGACCCGGGCCGCCCCGTCGAGCATCGAGTACTCGGTGTGGACGTGGAGATGTACGAAGCTGTCCGGCACGCGTCCCCCGTGTCTGCTCGTTCCCTGCGAAATGCGCCCTGCGAAGGTGCGCTTGCAGCGGGCCGCGCCATCCACAGCCCGGACCCCATTTTCCACAGGCTGTGGACAAATTACACCGCTGTAAGCAGGTGCCAGAGTAGCCCGCATCGACGCCTCGATCAACGCCGTGATCAAGCGCTGCCAAGCCATCCCAGATCACCCCAAATCCCTTGCGCCGCAAGGGATTCCCAGGTCAGCGGCCTGCGCGCCGGGAGCCGGGCCTGACCTGGCGGGCGCGGTCGAGCACGGCGGCGAGGTCAGCGGGCAGCTCTTCGGTGACCTCGACCTCCTCGCCGCTCACGGGGTGGCGGAATCGCAGGCGCCAGGCGTGCAGGAACGGCCGCGCCGCGCCGGTCCGCTCGGCGAGCCGCGGGTCGGCGCCGTAGGTCCGGTCCCCCACCACCGGGTGCCCGACCGACGAAAGGTGGACCCGGATCTGGTGGGTCCTGCCGGTCTCCAGCCGCAGCTCGACCAGGTCGACGCCGGCGAGCCGCTCGCGGACCCGCCAGTGGGTGACCGCCGGGCGGCCGCCGGCCACCACGCCCATGCGCTTGCGGTCGCGTGGGTGGCGCGCGATCGGCGCGTCGACCGTGCCCTCGGGGTCGAGGTGGCCCTGGACCAGCGCCAGGTAGCGCCGCTCGATGCGGCGGGCGGCCAGGTCCCTGGCCAGCGCGGCGTGGGCGGCGTCGTCCTTGGCGACCAGCAGCAGCCCGGAGGTGTCCTTGTCGAGGCGGTGGACGATCCCCGGCCGCACCCCGCCGCCGCTGGACGACAGCCTCGGGTCGTCGCGGCCGAGCAGGGCGTTGACCAGGGTCCCGGTGGCGTGCCCCGCACCGGGGTGGACCACCAGGCCGGCCGGCTTGGCCACCACCAGCAGGTGCTCGTCCTCGTAGCGGACCTCGAGCGGCCACCGCTCCGGCACCAGCTCGGCGGCGGCGGGGATCTCCAGCGGCTCCCAGCGGACCCGCTCGCCTCCGTCGAGCCGGTACGACTTGGGACGCGCGGCACCGGCGACCAGCACCCGCCCGGCGTCGATCCAGCGGGTCGCGACCGCGCGCGAGACGCCGGCGAGGTCGGCGACGACCTGGTCGAGGCGGTGGCCCGCCTCCTCGCCCGGCACGATCGCCTCGCCCGGGCCGCCGGGCTGGGGCGATTCGCTCAGATCGGTCGCGACCGGGCCTCCGCGCCGGTGCCGCGATCGGGCTCGCCGGTCGCGGCGGGGTCTGTTCTGGACGCCGGGGCGGGGGTGTCGCTCCGGGATCCTGGGCCGCCGGGCGTGCCATGCGCGGCGGCGTCGTCGCCGGCGCCAGGACCCGCCTCCTCGGCCGGTTGGTCGCCGCTGCGCTCGGGCCGTCCGAGCAGTAGGGCCAGCAGGATGCCCCCGACCACCACGCAGGAGTCGGCGAGGTTGAACAGCGGCCAGGGACCGATCTTGACGAAGTCGACCACCTCGCCGCGCAGCGGCAGGTCGCCCCGGAAGATGCGGTCCAGCAGGTTGCCGACGGCGCCGCCGAGCAGCAGCCCGAGCGCGACCGCGATCGGCAGCCCTCTGGCGCGCCTGCTGGCGTAGAGGATCCCGCCGATGACCACGATCGCCATCACCGCGAAGAACACCGGAGCCCCGGTGAGCAGCGAGAACGCGCCGCCCGAGTTGGTGGCGTAGCGCAGCTCGACGAAGTCGCCGAGGATCCTGAACGGCGGGCGGCCGGCGAGCTCGCGCACGACCAGGTACTTGATCAGCTGGTCGAGCCCGATCACCAGCAGGGCGGTGCCGTAGATCGCCAGCGGCCGCAGCAGCGGCCGGCGGGTGCCCACCCGCGCGCTCACGGCCTCACCTGGTCCTCGCCCTGCGGCGGGCGTCGTCGAGGCAGAGCGTGGTGTAGGGCAGCGCCTCGAGCCGCTCCGGCTCGATCGCCTCGCCGCAGACCTCGCAACGCCCGTAGCCGCCGTCGTCGATCCGCGCGATCGCCCCCTCGACCTTCTCGATCAGGTCGCGGAGGTTGTCGGCGATCGACAGGTCCCGCTCCCGCTCGGAGGTGGACGAGCCGGCGTCGCCCTCCTCGCTGTAGCCGCTGGCACCGGCGATAGCGCCGTCCCGCGCCCCCGCCGCCTCCAGGCCGGCGTGGCGGCCCTTGAGCGCCACCAGCTCGTCCTGGAGCCGCTTGCGGAGGCTCTTCAGGTCGCCGGCGGAGATCCGCTTGCCGCCGGAGCGCGCCGTCCGCGAGGAGCCGGACGACCCTGCATGGGAGGTGCGGGCGGTTGCTGTCTTCTTGGTTGCCATCGGCAGTCCTCCGCGTCCATCGGTCCCAGCGGGCGATGGACCGGCTCGCCGTGACCGACCGCATGGGCGCCCGTAAGGGGGCCCGTAAGGGCGTGCCGGCACCAGCGCACCCGTCGGCGCTCTGGGGCCGCATGCTGGTTGCGCATTGTACCGGCGGCGGCCTCCGCGACGCGTATTCGCTTTGGCGGGATGACCGCGCAAGGTACACTCGCGGAAGAAAGGCGACGACGGGAACGAGTAGGGGCGGCACGGCCGCCAGCGAGCCGGGGACGGTGGAAGCCCGGCGGGCACGACCACCTCGAAGATCCTCCCCGAGCCGCTGCCCGAACGGCTGGAGCGCCCGGACCCCTTCAGGACCCCCGCGGCGCCAGGCCCAGTAGACGCAGCCGGGTCCGCCCGTGATCGCGGCAGGTCATCAACGGCCAGCCCTGGCCAGGTGGCTGTGAGTGGTCGGCGTCGCAAGGCGCTGGCAAGGAGGGTGGTACCGCGGGGCCCTCGGCCTCGTCCCTTCGCGAGACGGCGACAAGCGACAGTCGCGCGGCGCGTGCGAAGCACCGCGACGCACGACGCGAGCGACGCGAGCGACGCGAAGGAGACAGACTCAGATGGCGCAGTTCCCCGAGGTCGACCCCAACCTCGACCTCCCGGCGCTCGACAGCTCGGTGCGCGAGCTCTGGCGCGAGCGCAAGGTCTTCGAGCGCTCCCTGGAGCGGCGGAGCGGCGCGAAGCCGTTCGTGTTCTACGAGGGCCCGCCGACCGCCAACGGCGCGCCCGGCGTCCACCACATCGAGGCACGGGTGTTCAAGGACCTGTTCCCGCGCTTCAAGACCATGCGCGGCTACCGGGTCGACCGCAAGGGCGGCTGGGACTGCCACGGGCTGCCGGTCGAGCTGGAGGTCGAGAAGGAACTCGGGCTCGCGACCAAGCGGGACGTCGAGGCCTACGGCATCGAGCGCTTCAACGCCCGCTGCCGCGAGTCGGTGGAGCGCTACGTCGACGCCTTCGAGGAGCTGACCGACCGGATCGGCTTCTGGATCGACACCAGCCAGGCGTACCGGACCATGGACACCTCCTACGTCGAGTCGGTCTGGTGGGCGCTGGCCGACCTGCACCGGCGCGGGCTGCTGGTGGAGGACTACAAGGTCGTGCCGTACTGCCCCCGCTGCGAGACGGCGCTGTCCGACGCCGAGGTGGCCATGGGCTACCAGGACATCGAGGACCTGACCGCCTACGTGGCGCTGCCGGCGACCTCGGGCACGCTCGGCGACGAGGGCGCCGAGCTGCTGGTCTGGACCACCCAGCCGTGGACGCTGGTTCCCAACGTCTCGGTGGTGGTCGGCCCGCGGATCCGCTACGTCCTGGTCGAGGCCGAGCGCGACGGGGTCAGGCGCAGGCTGGTGGTCGCCGCCGACCTGGTCGAGCAGGCGGTCGGCCCCGACGCCAAGGTGCTGCGGCCGGTGCCGCTCGAGGAGCTGGTCGGCACCCGCTACCAGCGCGCCTTCGACATGATCCCGGTCAGCGGGCAGGAGGCCGAGCGCGGCTGGCGGGTGGTCGCCGACGACTACGTCACCACCACCGACGGGTCGGGCCTGGTCCAGACCTCGCCCGCCTACGGCGCCGAGGACCTCGCGGTCGGGCAGGCGCACGGCACGCCGATCCTGCACCCGGTCCAGGCCGACGGGCGCTTCGGCCCGGAGACGGGCTGGCTGGCCGGCGTCTACGTCAAGGAGGCCGACTCGCTGATCGTCGACGACCTCCGCAAGCGCGGGCTGCTGTGGCGCGCCGAGCACCAGCGCCACGCCTACCCGCACTGCTGGCGCTGCGGCACCGGCCTGCTCTACTACGCGCTGACCTCGTGGTACGCGCGCACCACCGCGGTCAAGCAGCGGCTGCTCGAGGAGAACGCCAAGGTCGGCTGGCAGCCGGAGCACATCCGCGACGGCCGTTTCGGCGACTGGCTGGCCCACAACGTGGACTGGGCGCTGTCGCGGGCCCGCTACTGGGGCACGCCGCTGCCGCTGTGGCGCTGCGGCCAGGGCCACGTCACCGCGGTGTCGAGCCTGGCCGACCTCTCCGCCCGCGCCGGCCGCGACCTGTCGGACCTCGACCCGCACCGCCCCTACGTCGACGAGGTCGGCTTCCCCTGCCCCGAGTGCCAGGACGAGGCGCGACGGATCCCGGACGTGCTCGACGCCTGGTTCGACTCGGGCTCGATGCCGTTCGCGCAGTGGGGCTACCCGCACGCGGACGGCTCCCCCACCGACCCGACGGCCGGCGGCGGCGAGGTCCCCGCCAGCCAGCGCCGCTTCAGGGACCAGTTCCCGGCCGACTTCGTCTCCGAGGCGGTCGACCAGACCCGCGGCTGGTTCTACTCGCTGCTGGCGGTCAACACCATGCTGTTCGACCGCTCGCCCTACAGGAACGTCGTCGTCCTTGGGCACATCGTCGACCGCGACGGCCGCAAGATGTCCAAGAGCCTCGGCAACGCGCTCGACCCCTTCGACCTGCTCGACCGCTACGGGGCCGACTCGCTGCGCTGGTTCATGCTGGCCGGCGGCTCGCCGTGGGTGTCGCGGCGGCTGGCGCCGGAGGTGCTCGAGGAGGTCACCCGGTCGTTCCTGCTGACGCTGTGGAACACCTACGGCTTCTTCAGCCTGTACGCGCGGCTGGCCGGCTTCGACCCGACCGCCCCGGCCACCGCCAGGCCGACGCCGCTGGACCGCTGGGTGCTGGCCGAGCTGGCCGACACCGTCGAGCAGGTCACCCAGCGGCTCGACGCCTATGACCCGGCGGTCGCCGGCCGCAGGATCACCACCTTCGTCGACGACCTGTCGAACTGGTACGTGCGACTGTCGCGGCGGCGGTTCTGGCGCGGGGCCGGCGAGGACTCCGACGCCGCGTTCCGCACCCTGTGGACCTGCCTCCAGACGCTGTCGCTGCTGCTGGCGCCGTACACGCCGTTCGTGGCCGAGAAGCTCTGGCAGGGGCTGGTGGTTGCCGTCGACCCGGGCGCGCCCGACTCGGTCCACCTTGCCGACTGGCCGGAGCCGGACCGCTCCGCCGCCGACGAGCGGCTGCGGGCGACCATGGCCGAGGTCCGGCGGCTGGTCGGGCTCGGGCGGCAGGCGCGCACCGACGCCAAGGTGAAGGTCCGCCAGCCGCTGGCCCGTGCGCTGGTGTCGGTCCCGGCCGAGCGCCGCGACGGCGTCGCCGAGCTGCTCGACCTTGTCGCCGCCGAGCTGAACGTCAAGCGGGTCGAGTTCGCCGAGGGCGAGGCCGGGCTGGTCGCCTACCGGCTGGTGCCGAACTTCCGGGCGATCGGGCCGCGCTTCGGCAAGGACGCCCCGGCGGTCG
>JBEDUQ010000331.1:0-3359 GCA_040414855.1 Actinomycetota bacterium | reverse complement strand
CGGGGCGAGCGCTGCCGATGGCTGAGGCGATCCCGGCGTGGCCGGCCGGTCCCGCTCGCCGCGGGCCGCTGGCCGGGCTGCGGGTGCTGGACCTGTCGAGGATCCTGGCGGGGCCGTTCGCGACCATGCAGCTCGCGGACCTGGGCGCGGACGTCATCAAGGTCGAGGCGCCGGGCGTCGGGGACGAGACGCGCCGCTGGGGACCGCCGTTCACGGCGGACGGCACCGCGGCCTATTTCCTGGGGATGAACCGCAACAAGCGTGCGATCGCGCTCGACCTCGCCCACCCCGAGGCCGCGGCCGTCGCGCGGCGGCTGGCGCTGGCGGCGGACGTGGTGATCGACAATTTCCTGCCGGGGCGGCTGGAGCGCTTCGGGCTCGACCACGATCGCCTGATCGCCGCGAACCCGCGCGTGGTGACCTGCACGATCAGCGGCTACGGCGCCGACCCGCTGCGGCCGGGCTTCGACTTCCTGATCCAGGCGGAGGGCGGGATCATGTCGGTCACCGGCCAGCCCGGCGACGAGCCGACCAAGGTCGGCGTGGCGATCGCGGACCTCGGCGCCGGCCTGTTCGCGACCATCGGCGTGCTGGCCGCCCTGCGCGAGCGGGACCTCACCGGGCGCGGCCGCAGGATCGAGGTGTCGCTGCTCGACGCCCAGGTCGGGCTGCTCGGCAACCAGGCGATGAACTGGCTGGTCGGCGGGGTCACGCCCGGACGAATGGGCAACGCCCACCCGAGCATCGCGCCGTACGAGAGCTACCGCACCGGCGACGGCCCGATCGCGATCGGCGTCGGCACCGACCGCCAGTTCGCCAAGCTGATGGCGGCGCTGGGCGCGCCGGAGCTGGCCAGCGATCCGAGGTTCGACGGCAACGCCGCCAGGGTCGCGAACCGAGCCGAGCTGAAGCAGGCGATCGAGCGCCAGCTCGCCCACGACGACCGCCGGGGATGGCTCCGGCGGTTGGCCGAGGCTGGCGTGCCGGCCGCGCCGATCAACACCGTCCCGGAGGTGTTCGCCGACCCTTCCGTACGCGACCGGTTGCTGGCCGAGGTCGACGGCATGCCCCAGGTGCGCTCGCCGGTCCGGGTCGACGGGGCCTACGTCCCCATCGACAGCGCCCCTGGAGAGCTGGGCAGAGACACCGACGCGGTGCTCCGGGGGCTCGGGTGGGACGACGACCGTATCGAGGCTTTGCGGAGACAACGAGGAATCTGACAAGTTGCATGGATCAGCGACCGGATGTCAGGCTTTCTCATTGTCACATGAGGGGGGCCGCATGGCAGAACGGTCGTCGACCGACGTGGGCGATCCTGAGAACCACGCCGCCGCGGAGGTGCGGGTGTACGAATTCGACCTGGCCACCGCCGTCTTTCCCGCCGAAGAGTGCTTCACCGCCAGCATCGACCCCGGCTGGACCGTGGGCTCGAAACCAAATGGCGGCTACCTGCTGTCGATGGCGACCCGTGCGGCGCTGTCGGTGACCGGTCAGCCGCATCCCCTCGCGGTCAGCTCGCATTTCGTGGCCGCGCCGTCCCCCGGACCGGTCGAGCTCGACGTGCGCCTGGTTCGCGGCGGCCGCTCGGTCTCGACCGCGCGGGTCACCCTGATCCAGCAGGGCCAGCCGCGCCTGGAGGCACTGGTCAGCGCGGGCCGCATCGAGCGGAACGACCAGCCCGACTGGGCGGCCGCCACCGAGCCGCCCGAGCTGGCGCCGGTGGAGGAGTGCGTCCGCGGCCAGTCCGAGGCACCCGGCGGCATCCGCGTCGGGATCATGGACCACCTCGACGTCCGGATGGACCCGGCGACCATGGGCTGGGCCAAGGGCGACCCCGGCGGCAGGCTCCAGATGCAGGGCTGGGTGCGCTTCAGCGACGCCCGTCCCCCCGACCCGCTCTCGCTCCTCCAGGTCGTGGACATCCTGCCGCCCGCCAGCTTCGAGCTGGGCATTCTGCGCTGGGCGCCGACCGTCGAGATGTCGGTGTACGTGCGGGCCATGCCGGCGGACGGCTGGTTGCGCTGCGTGGTGCGCGGGAACCTGCTCCAGGGAGGCTGGTTCGACGAGGGGGCCGAGGTGTGGGACGAGCACGGACGCCTGGTGGCGCAGTCGCGCCAGCTGGCCGGCGCACGCCCTGACCCGCCCCGTCAGACCCCGGGCTGACCACGATGGTCGAGCGGCGCACCGGCACGCTGAGCGCCGAGGTCCGCGCGCTGGTCGACGGGTGGAGCCGGTTCGCGGTCGACCTCTACCAGCGGCTCGTCCCGCCGGGTGAGGCGGCCGGCGCCGGCAACCTGGTGGTGTCGCCGTCGAGCGCGGCGACCGTGCTGGCGATGGTCCTTCCCGGTGCTGGCGGCGCCACCGCGGACGAGATCGCGCGCGTGCTGCGGACCGGTCTGGACGGGGAGCGCTGCGCCGCCGCCGCGGGCTCGCTCGACTCGGTCCTGGGCGAGCAGGCCGAGGCCGACGAGCTGGACCTGCGCATCTCCAACGCCGTCTGGACCCAGGAGGGGCTGCCGCTGAA
The DNA here is from genome assembly GCA_040414855.1 of Actinomycetota bacterium. Taxonomy (GTDB): domain Bacteria; phylum Actinomycetota; class CALGFH01; order CALGFH01; family CALGFH01; genus DASVXQ01. The sequence continues at coordinate 835 of JBEDUQ010000331.1, read as the reverse complement.
GCCGGCGTTCGAGCGCGTGCTCACCGCCGCGTTCAGGGCCGGGCTGCGTCAGGCCGACTTCGAGCACGACCCCGAGGCCGCGCGGCGGGCGATCAACCGGCTGGTCGCCGAGCAGACCGCCGGCAAGATCACCGAGCTGTTCGAGTCCGGCGCGATCGACGCCACCTGCCGGCTGGTCCTCACCAACGCGATCTACCTCCAGGCCCGCTGGCATGACGCGTTCGACCCGGCGGACACCAACCCCGAGCCGTTCCACCGGCCGGGCGGCTCGGTCGAGGTGCCCATGCTCCACCGGCAGGGCCGCTACGACTACGGCCGGGGCGACGGCTGGCGCGCGATCGAGCTGCCCTATCGCGGCGGGCGCATGGCGATGGACGTGGTGGTCCCCGACCAGGGCGGCTTCGACCGCTTCCGCGCCGGCCTGGACGCCGACCGGCTCGGCGAGCTGCTGGTGTCGCTCGAGTCGCACGAGGTCCAGCTCGCGCTGCCGAAGTTCCGCTTCGACTCGGACCTCGACCTCGGCGCGCCGCTGATGGCGATGGGCATGCGGACGCCGTTCTCCAATGCCGCCGACTTCTCGGGGATCACCGACCGGGACCGGCTGCGCATCGACCGCGTGGTCCAGCGCGCCCACGTCGAGGTCGACGAGCGCGGCACCACCGCGGCCGCGGCCACCGGCGCGAGCATGCGGCTGGTCAGCATGGTCGCGCCGAGCCGGCCGATCGAGCTGCGGGTGGACCGGCCGTTCCTGTTCGCCGTCCGCGACCGCACCACCGGCGTCCTGCTCTTCCTCGGCCAGGTCGCCGACCCGTCGGCGTAGCTGTGCCACCGCCCC
>JBEDUQ010000330.1:0-5916 GCA_040414855.1 Actinomycetota bacterium | reverse complement strand
AACGACTTCACGATCCGCTACGTCGCCGAGAACTCGAGCCGCGCGACCCCCACCTTCTTCAAGGTGCTGTCGCTGTGGTCGGCCGACGACGGCTCGCTGCTGCTGTGGAACCTGGTGCTGTCCGGCTACCTGGCGGCGGTCGCCCTGCGCTTCCGCCGCTACCGGCCCGACACGCTCCCGTGGGTGCTCGCGGTCATGTACGGCGTGTCGATGTTCTACCTGCTGCTGGTCTCGGGCCCGTCGCGGCCGTTCCAGACCCTGGCGGCGCCGGTCGCCGACGGCAACGGGCCGCAGCCCTTGCTCCAGAACCATCCGCTGATGGCGGTGCACCCGCCCTTCCTCTATCTCGGCTTCATCGGCTTCACGGTGCCGTTCGCGTTCGCGATCGCCGGCCTGCTCGGCCAGGGCGTCTCCGACCGCTGGGTGGTGCTCACCAGGCGCTGGACGCTGGCGGTGTGGTGCTTCCTGACGGTCGGGCTGCTGCTCGGCGCGCTGTGGTCGTACTCGGTGCTCGGCTGGGGCGGCTACTGGGCGTGGGACCCGGTCGAGAACGCCGCGCTGCTGCCGTGGCTGGTGGCCACCGCGCTGCTGCACTCGGTGATGCTCCAGGAACGGCGCGGCATGCTGAAGGTCTGGAACCTCGCGCTGGCGGTCGGCGCGTTCGCGCTGACCACTTTCGGGACCTTCCTGACCCGCGGCAGCGTGCTGTCGTCGGTCCACAGCTTCGCCGCCTCCGCGGTCGGGCCGATGTACCTCGGCTTCCTCGCCGTGGTGCTGCTCGGCGGCTTCGGCCTGATCGCCGTCAAGGCCTGGCGCCTGCGCGCGCCGGGGCAGATCGACGCGGTCGCCTCCCGCGAGGCCACCTTCGTCGGCAACAACCTGGTGCTGCTGGCGCTCACCTTCGTGGTCCTGCTCGGGACGGTGTTCCCGCTGGTGGTCGAGGCGATCTCCAACCGGCAGGTGACCGTTGGCGGGCCCTATTTCCGCCGCACCACCGTGCCGCTGCTGCTGATGCTGCTGTTCCTCGCCGGCGTCGGGCCGCTGCTGCCCTGGCGCGGCGGCAAGGGGCAGCGGCTGCTGCGGCGCCTCAGGGTGCCGCTGGGCGCGGCGGTGGGCGTGATGGTCGTGCTGGCGGCGGTTGGCATGCGCGACCTGGAGGCGGTGGCCGCCTTCGGCCTCGGCGCCTTCGTGGCGGTCGCCAACGCCGTCGAGATCGTGCAGGGCGTCCGGGCGGCGCACCGCGGCGGGGGCGTCCACGGGATCCTGCGCGGCAGGCGCCGCTACGGCGGCCTGATCGTCCACGTCGGCCTGGCGCTGGCGGCGGTCGCGATCACCGCCTCGTCGACCATGGCGCGGCAGGCCGAGGTGACCCTCGCCCAGGGGAAGAGCACCACCTTCGCCGGATTCGACCTCCGCTACCAGGGCATGCGGACGCTGCGGCAGCCGCAGCGGACGGTGCTGGTCACCGATCTCGCCGTCTCCAGGCGCGGCGACCTCGGCCGCATGTCGCCGTCGCTGAACCTCTACCCGGCCGCGAGCGAGCCGATCGGCACCCCGTCGATCCGCTACGGCACGCTTCGGGACCTCTACGCCTCGGTGATCGGCGTCGACGGCGCGGGGGAGCAGGCGACCTTCCGCTTCTTCCTCAATCCGGGCGTCACCTGGCTCTGGATCGGCGGCGCGGTGATGGCGCTGGGCGGCCTGCTGGCCGTCTGGCCGTCGCGACGCCGCGGGCAACCCGAGCCGGAGCGGCCCAAGGCGAGGAAGGCGCCGAGGGAGCGTGAGCTGACCAGGACGGGCCGACGATGAGAAATCCAAAGGTATGGGTGCCGCTCGCCGCGGTGGTGATCGTGGTGGTGCTGTTCGCCGGGCTGCTTGCGAGCGGCCTCGGGCGCGACCCGACCGCGATCAGTTCGCCGCTGATCGGCCGGACCGCGCCCGGGTTCCAGCTCCGCACCCTCGACGGCAAGGAGATGGTGCGGCTCGGCGACCTCCGCGGCCAGGTCGTGGTGGTGAATTTCTGGGCCTCGTGGTGCACCGAGTGCCGGGTCGAGCACCCGGTGCTCGACGCCGCCTGGAAGCGGTTCCGGGACTCGGGCGTGGTGATCGTGGGCGTCGGCTTCCAGGACACCCGCTCGGACGCGCTCGCCTACCTCGAGGCCGCCGGCGTGACCTGGCCGGCGGTCGAGGACCCGGGCTCGCGCACCGCGCTCGCCTACGGCGTCTACGGCATCCCCGAGACCTTCTTCATCGGCACCGACGGCCAGATCGCGGCCAAGCAGGTCGGGCCGGTCTCCTACGACCGGGTCGTGGCCGAGGTGAACCGCCTGCTCCCGAGGGAAGCGCAATGAGCCCCGCAATGAGACCCGCAATGAGACCCGGGCCGCGGAGCTCGGTCTGGTGGCTGGTCGGGGGCCTGCTCGCCGCGGCGGTCGCGCTCGGCGCGGTCGCGCTGCGCGGGCCGGCGCCGGCGCGGAGCCGTGCCGACCAGGTCCACGCGATCGCCGTCGGCCTCCGCTGCCCGGTCTGCCGCGACCTCTCGGTGGCGGACTCGCCGGCGCCGCTGGCCAAGCAGATGCGCGACACCATCGCCGAGCGGCTGGCGCAGGGACGGACCCCCGACCAGATCCGCGCGGAGTTCGTCGCCTCCTACGGCGAGTCGATCCTGCTCACCCCGCCGAGCCGGGGCATCGGCCTGGTCCCGTGGATCGCGCCGGCGGTCCTGCTGCTCGCCGGCCTGGGGGTGGCGCTGCTGACCGTCCTCCGCTGGCGCGGCCCGCCCGTCGCCGGCGAGGCCGGCGACGCCAGCCCGGGTGAGGCCCGGGCGGGCGCCGGGACCGGCGTGGCGGGGGAGCCCGGCCCGGACGGTGGGGAGCTCCAGAGGAAGCCGGCGCGGCTGGCCGGCGCCGACCGCCGCATGCTGGAGCGGGCGCTGGCGCGGCTGGACGAGGAGGAGCGTTCGTGAACGAGGTGGTCGCGGCGATCATGCTCGCCCTGACCGGCATCGCGGCCTGGGGCGTGCTCGGGCCCTACCAGCGCCAGGGGATCCGCTCGCTGGAGCGTCTGGCCGACCCGCTCGAGGACGAGCGGCGCCGCGCGCTCCGCCACCTCCGGGACCTGGACGAGGACCTCGCCCGGGGCAAGCTCGACGAGGAGGGCTACCGGGCGTCGCGGGCGGGCGCCGAGGCGCACGCCATCACCGTGCTCCGCGCCCTGGAGGCCCGCGAGGGCAACGGCGAGCTGCCCGCGGCGATGCGCGAGGTGCGTGAGGTGCGTGAGGTGCGCGAGGTGCGTGAGGTGCGCGAGGTGCGTGAGGCGGGCGAGGCGCGGGCGGCCGGCGGGACCGCGAAGAACGCCGCGGCGGAGCGCGCCCCGGCGAACGCGAAGGCGAAGGCGAACGGGAAGCGGAACGGGAAGACGGAGGCCGCGCCCGTCCGCCGCTGGGGCCGCCTGGCGATCGGCGGGGTCGCGGCGGCGGTGGTCGTGGCCGGGGCGGTGGCGCTGCTGGCCGGCACGGCCAGCAACCGGACCGGGGGCGAGACCATCATCGGGGGCGTGGCCGCCCAGGCCCAGGCCGACCAGGGCGCGCAGGCCGACCCGAACGCCCAGGCGGGCGCCGCGGCGGGCGGGCAGGCGCCCGAGCTGCCGCTGTCGGCCTTCGAGCAGCGGGTCAAGGACCACCCCAACGACGTGGCCGCGCGTCTCGACCTCGGCCAGCGCTACCAGCAGGCCGGCAAGCTGCGCGAGGCGACCACCGAGTACCTGGCGGCGGTCAAGCTCGAGCCCGGCAACCTCGAGGCCAGCACCAGTCTCGGCCTGCTGCTGTTCGAGTCGGGCCTGCCCGAGCAGGGGCTGAAGTCGGTGAACAAGGCGCTCGCCGGCGACCCGCGCTACCCGGAGGCGCTCTACGCCAAGGGCATCATCCTGTTCATGGGAATGCGCCAGCCCGCGGCGGCCGTGGACGCCTTCAAGGCCTACCTCTCGGCGGCGCCGTTTGGATCCCACCGGGACGCGGTCCAGCAGTTGCTCGCGCTCGCTTCGGCCAACCAGGCCCCGCCGGCCCAGCCGCCCGGCCCGTAGCCCTGATCCCTGGCCTGGGGCCCTGGCCTTCGCTTGGTGCTCTGGCCCGGAGGCTGGTTGTGTTGGGTCAGGGCGGTAGCAGGGAGTCCTCCAGGGTGCGGGCGAGCCAGGTCTGGTAGCGGTCGGGTGGCCAGCCACGGTCGGTGACCAGGTCGGTCCACAGGGCCGGGTCGTTGAAGGTCCAGAGGAGGTCGGCGGCGGTGTCGAGGTCGATGCCGTCGCGGAGGGGGCCGAGCCCGGCCAGGGCTTCGGCGACGTGGCGGGCGCCGGTGAGCCGTTGCTGTTTGAGGGTGGCGTACAGCTCGGCCATCTCGTCGTCGGCTGCCGCGGCGTTGCGGAGCGCCTCGAACAGCGCGGCGACGCGCTGGTTGATGTCGCGGTTGTTGCGTGCGTGCAGCTGGAGCATCCGGCGCTGGTCGCGCTGCCGCATGAGCTCCTGGAACCATGGCCGCTCGCTGACGGGGGTGGGGGCGTCGTCGCCGGCCAGGTGCAGGTCGATGGCGTGCTTGAGCAATGCTGGCTTGCCGCTGAAGGCGGCGTACACGGTTGGTCGGGCGACGCCGGCGTGGGTGGCGATCTGGTCGATGGAGGTGCGGGCGTAGCCGTGGGTGGCGAACAGCTCGCCGGCGGCGATCGCGATGCGGGTGCGGGTGGCGGTGGCTTGTTGCTGGCGTAGGGGGGAGTGGTAGGGGCGTGGTGTGCCCTTGACAGCCTCACTCATTCTGCCATACTCCGAGTATATCCGATAGGCATTTGGTATAGTCATTGGAGGTGGAGGATGGGTAACGGCGGTACAGCCTACGCGCTCGGCCCCAACGAGGGCGAGGCGCTGTGGTTCTTCGGCAACCTGGTCACGGTCAAGGCCGGCACCAACGACACCGGTGGCGGCTACACCCTGAGCGAGTGGCTCAACCCGCCCGGCTTCGCCTCGCCGGTGCACGTCCACCACACCGAGGACGAGGCGATCTATGTCCTCGACGGCCAGGTGGAGTTCCACTGCGGCGAGAAGGTCTTCGCGGCCGGCCCGGGGGGGTTCGTGCTGCTGCCCAAGGGCGTGCCGCACTGGCTGCGGGCCGTCGGCGACGGGCCCGTGCGCAGCCTGGTGCTGACGACCCCGGCGCAGTTCGAGCGGTTCGTGGCCGAGGCCGGCGAGCCCGCACTGGCCCGCGAGCTGCCCCCACCAGGACCGCCAGACACGGCCCGGGCGGAGCGAGCCGGTGAGCGCTTTCACATCGAGACCCTCGGCCCCCCGCCGACGGCACAGGACTGAGGAGTTCGGCGCTAGCCTTCGCCGGGCGCGATCGTCACGCAGCAGAACCCCGGGCGCTTGCTGGGCTTCGGGCCGACGGCCGAGAGGGCGCCCGCGCCCACCGCGGGCAGCAGCCCGGTGAGCAGGGCGTGGTTCATCTGGCAGATCAGGTCGCGGTGCGAGGCGGCCAGCTCGGCGAACGGGCAGTTGCGCAGGACCAGCTGGCCGCGGCTGGGTTCGGGGTCGTAGCCCAGCTCGCGGACCGCCCGCTCCGCGATCCCGAGCGGCCGGTCGTCGGCGCCGTTCCCGTCGGTCTCGCCGTCGCCGGCCGCGTCGCCGTTGGTGGAGGTGTCGCCGTTGGCGGAGGTGTCGCCGTTGCCGGACGACCGCTCGCGCAGCTCGTCGCGCAGCTCGTCGCCCAGCTCGGTGGCCACCCGCCCGGCGACCCGCCGGACCGCCGCGACGGCGTCCTCCTCGCCGGACTTCTCGACCACCGCGCTCGCCAGGATGCGCCCGGCCAACGGGTAGCGCGTGGTCGAGAGCGAGACCGCCACCCGCTGGCTCGCCGCCCGGTAGAGCTTGGCCGG
>JBEDUQ010000329.1:0-18003 GCA_040414855.1 Actinomycetota bacterium | reverse complement strand
CCCCACGCGGCAATAGCCCATCCCTCGCCGGCCATCCGGAGTCGACGACCCTCGCGGACGTGCTCGAGCGGGTGCTGGACCGAGGCATCGTCATCGCTGGCGACATCCAGGTGAACCTTCTCGACATCGAGCTGCTTACCATCAAGCTGCGGCTCCTCGTCGCCTCGGTCGACCGCGCTCGCGAGATGGGCATCAACTGGTGGGAGTCAGATCCCTCCCTCACCATGGGGAAGTCCGGAAACTCGGACGACGAGAACCGCGGATTGGAGCGGCGCCTCGAGCGCCTCGAGTCGCGGATGGGCATCTCCGACGGGGACGGCGGGGGTACGCGGCGCCGTGGCTGAACCGGGCGCCACGTACGGCGAACCCAGGTGGTGGGTCGTCGGCATCGTCAGGCCGACGTCGTGGTCGCTGGAGGGCGTGCCGACGCTGCTTCCCGGTCGATCTCTGGAAACCGTTACCGCAGGGGGCCTGGAGGCCGTTGCCTCCCCGGTGCCCGAGGACCTCGTTGCGGACGAGGCCATGCGGGACATCGACCACGTCGGCCGCCTTGCCAGAGCGCACGACAAGGTCCTGCGGGCGCTGGCGGAGCGCACCACGGTCGTACCCGCCCGTCTCGGCTCGCTCTATCCGTCCAGGCAGGCGGTCGCCGCCATGCTCGACCGCCATCGCGGGGAGCTCAGCGCCGCGCTCGACAGTCTCTCCGGCCGCAGCGAGTGGGGCCTGAAGGTCTACAGGGGCCCGACGGAGACGGCCCCGGCGCCGCGCGCTGACGCGCTCCAGACCGGGACGGCGTACCTGCGGCGCCGGCAGGCTGAACGCCGGCAACGCGAGGCCGACCAGGACGCGGCCGCCAGGATGGTGGCCGACCTGCATCGCGCGGTCGCCGCCGCGGCCCACGCGACGGTCACCCGGCCTCCACAGCACCCCAAGGTCTCTGGTGTCCGCGCGCCGATGCTGCTCAACGCGGCCTACCTGGTCGACGTCGCCCACCAGGAGACCTTCACCGCGGTGGTGCGCGACCTCGCCGACCGGCACCGCGAGGAAGGCCTGCGGGTGCAGCTCACCGGCCCCTGGCCGCCCTACAGCTTCGCCGGGTCGCCCGAAGGGCTGTGAGTGTGGTGAGTGTGCACAACGCGCGTGACCCGCGCTGGCAGGAATCCACCGAGGTCGCCCTGGTCGACCTCGTGGACCGGCTTCTCGCCGGGGGCATCGTGCTGGCCGGCGACATCACCCTCGCGGCCGCGGGCGTCGACCTCGTCCACATCTCCCTGCGCGCGCTGATCAGCTCGGTGGACACGCTCATGCCCGACCCGCCCGCGCCGGATGATCTGTCGAGGAGGGAAGCCGGGTGATCCACGTCTATGGCGTGGCGGGCGCACCGGTCACCGTGCCACCGGCGCCGGGCGTGGACGGGGCCGTGCCGCGTGGCTTCGGCGTCCACCCCCTCGTCGCCATCGTGAGCGACCATGCCGAGGACCCGCGCCCCACCGCGGCGCGGCTGCTGGAGCATGAGCGGGTGCTCGAGGGGCTGCTCCCGTACGGCGTCGTGCCCGCGCGGTACGGCCCAGCCGTCCCCGACGCGGGCGTGCTCTCCGCCCTGCTGACCGAACGCGTCGAGCAGTTGTCCCGCCTGCTCGAACGGCTGCGCGGCCGCGTGGAGATGGGAGTCCACATGGACCTCCCGGCCAAGCCAACGCGGCCTTCTCCGACTGGCCGGAGCTACCTCCTCGACAAGCTCCATCGCGAGCGCTTGGCGCAGCGGATGGCCGACCGGCTCGACCACCACCTCGGTGCGCTGGCTGTGCGGCGGAACGTGCTCGCCAGCCGGGATGACCTACGGATCGCGTACCTGGTGGATGCCGAGCAGGTCGCCGACTTCCGTGCCCGGCTCGACCCCGGGCCAGACTGGGCGGCCGCGCTGGTCTGCACCGGACCATGGCCCGCCTACAGCTTCGTCTCGGAGGAGCAGCCATGACGGAGAATCTCCGCGACCTTCTTGGCGCGACCGATGATCTCCTGGCGGATGATCCATTGGCCGGTGATCCGCTCGCCGATGATCCCCGGGCCGCACCTCCGGGCGCCCTGCCCGGCCGTCGTGTCGACGTGGACAAGGACAATGTCGAGCGCGGGCTCGCCCAGCTGGTCCTCACCGTGGTGGAGCTGCTCCGCCAGCTCATGGAGCGTCAGGCCGTGCGGCGGGTCGAGGGCGGAAATTTGACCGACGACGAGGTCGAGCGCCTCGGAACGACGCTCATGCTCCTCGAGCAGCGCATGCGCGAGCTGCGGGAGCTATTTGGGCTCGAGGAGGAGGACCTGAACCTGGATCTCGGTGTGGGCAACCTGCTCTGAGCGATTACCAGAGGCGAGCTCCCTGTGTGGCCGGGATCTCGTCGCTCGGGCTGGGACCCGAGCGATCCCGATTGGCCAAGCGCGCCGGCTGTGTCCAACCCGCGTTCAGTGGGTAAGCCCGGATCGTTGACAAGCCTGAGGAGCGGAGAAAGGACAGAGGAAAATGAAGTTTCGCGCTGCACTCGCATTCATGGCGGTAGGCGCGGTCCTCAGGTTCGCAATCACCGCCGAAACCGGCTGGATCAAGATCCAGACCATCGGATTGATCCTGATCTTCGTTGGTATCGTCGGTCTGTTGTTCACGCTGTACCGTTCGGGGGTGGCCTACAGCCGCCGGCGCCGCGAGCGGCTCGCGGCGGCCTTGGCCGACATCAGCGTCGACCCGGAATCGTACAAGCCGGAACAGCCTGACCCGACGCTGCTCACCGAGCTCGAGAGCGCCCACGACCTCGCCCAGAAGGCGCTTCCGTTCCTGGAGGCCCAGGGCTTCACCGAGGGGCGCGTCCACGAGCTGGCGCTGGCGTTCGCCGCCAAGGACATCGGCTTGACCACCGAGGAGTTCATCGACTGGGCGCTGGCCCAGGGCCGCCTCGGCCACGACCCCCGCAGTCCCAGCGTGGACGCCTGACCTTTCGGACCTGACGCAACGCCAGTGCGTGTCCAGGCCCGCCACCGGCTCATTGGGTCGGTGACGGGCCGTTTCCGTTCGTCGACTTCTCGTCGACTTCCGCCCGGGCCAACTATTCCTTCTGCGGGCTTTCGCGCCGGCTGGGCAGGTCCGCTACGACGGCCTAGAATGGGCCGGAGGCGAAAAACGGGATGCATTCGCGCGTGCAGGAATTGACGCCACTGGCGTCCCGACCGGCCAGGATCCTGCTGATCGACGACGAGCATCGGGTCCTGCGTTTCGTGTCGCGGGGCCTGCGGGCGGAGGGCTACGTCGTGGACTCGGCCGACAACGGCTCGGACGGGCTACGGATGTCGCTCACCGGCGCCTACGACCTGATCATCCTCGACCTGCTCATGCCCGGCCTCGACGGCCCAACCGTGCTGCGCAGGATCGTCCGCAAGCTCCCCGAGCAGCAGGTCATGGTCGTGTCATGCCTGACCGGCACCGCGACCAAGGTGAGCTGCTTCGAGGAGGGCGCCGGCGACTACCTGGCGAAGCCGTTCTCGCTCGACGAGTTGCTGGCGCGGGTCCGGGCGCAACTGCGGGTCCTCGCCAGGACCTCGTCGGCGACCACGCTGCGCGCCGGCCGGCTGGAGCTCGACATGGTCCGCCGCGAAGCCGACAACGGCTCCGGACCGGCGCAGCTTGCCGAGCGGGAATTCCTGCTGCTGTACGAGCTGATGCGCCATGCGGGCCAGACCGTCTCCAAGCAGCGGCTGCTCTCGTCCGTGTGGCGGTACCACTTCGACTCCGGATCCAACGTGGTCGACGTCTACGTCGGCCGGCTGCGGGCCAAGCTCGGCGCTGAGGTGATCAGGACGGTGCGTGGCAAGGGGTATCAGGTCGATGCTGGCTGAGCAGACCCGCAGGCGGTGGGAGTGGCCGCTGCGGGGCTTCGCCTGGCTCGAGGTCGCCTGGGTCGCGTTCGCGGTGGCGAACCTGGGCGCGATGTGGTTGCTGCCCACCTGGGAGACGGTCCCGTTCCACTTCATCTGGGTGAGCCTGACGCTCATCTACGGCTACCGGGTATGGGACCTGGAGCGCACCGGCTGGGTGCTCACGGTGGTGGTCATCACCACCGGCGCCGTGCTCCTGCACGAGGTTGGCCAGTCGTTGCAGCCCCCTGACGAGCTCACCGAAGTTCCGCTGATGGCCGCGGTCTTTCTGGCGATGGTGTGGCATGCGCGCCGCCGCATGGTGGCGATGGAGCGAGAGCGTCAGGCCTCCGAGGCGAGCCGGCGGCTGCTGGAGCGGCAGCGGCAGTTCGTGCAGGATGCCTCCCACGAGCTGCGCACCCCGATCACGATCGCCATGGGCCACGCCGACCTGCTCGCTCGCGGCAGCCGCGACCCGGAGCTGGCCGAGGACGCCGGCATCGTCGTCGACGAGCTGCTTCGGCTGCGGCGCCTCGCCGACCGCCTGCTGCTGCTCGCGTCGTCGGCCGACCCCGACTTCCTGACGAGATCGCCCATCGCCGTCGAGCGGCTCCTGACCGAGGCGGTCAGCCGGTGGGCGCCCGCAGGGCGCCGGTTCGTGGTCGAGGACGGGTCTCCAGCCGTGGTGGTCGGCGATCCCGACCGCCTGGGAACGGCTCTGGACGCGCTGATCGAGAACGCGGTCAAGCAGACCGAGTCCGGCGACGAGATCCGCCTGACCGCCGAGCGCGAGGGCGACCTGCTGGCGATCGCGGTCGCCGACCGCGGCCCTGGAATCGCCCCCGACCAGCTCGAGCCCATCTTCGATCGCTTCACGCGCCTCGACACCGGCCGCAGCCGCGACCGTGGCGGCGTCGGCCTCGGTCTGGCGATCGTCAAGGCGGTCGCCGAGGCGCACGGCGGGTCGACCCGGGTCCGCAGCGCGCTCGGCCAGGGGAGCGTCTTCGAGATCCTGCTGCCGCTTCGGCGGGCGCCGGTGGAGCCGATGCCGAAGTGACCAGGATCGTCACCGCCTGGACCTTCGACCCGACCGTGGTCGCCGGGCTGGTCGGCTCGGGCGTGCTGTACGTGCGCGGCGTGCGGCGGGTGTGGCGGGCCCGGCGCTCGGACCGCCGGCTGGCTCGCCAGGCCGCGTACTTCCTTGGCGGTCTGGTCGTCCTCTACGTCGCGCTGCAGTCGCCGGTCGACACCTACGCCGACGTGCGGCTGTCGGTCCACATGGTCCAGCATCTGCTGCTCACCATGGTCGCCGCTCCGCTGCTCGTGCTCGGGGCCCCGGTGACCCTGGTCCTCCGGGCGGCCACGCCGGCGTTGCGTAAGCGGTGGGTGGTGCCGCTGCTCCGCAGCCGCGCCGTCCGGCTGCTGACGGCTCCGGTGGTGAGCTGGGCGCAGTTCGCCCTGGTCCTGTGGGTGAGCCATTTTTCGCCGCTGTACGAGTCGGCGCTGCATTCCAACGGCGTGCACGCCATGGAGCACCTCCTCTACGTCGCCTCCGCGGTGCTGTTCTGGTCGCCTGTGATTGGCGTCGAGCCGCGCCCGAAGCCGCTGTCGCATCCGGGGCGGCTGCTGTACCTGTTCCTCGCCATGCCCCAGACGAGCTTCCTCGGGTTGGCGATGTGGGGTACCAGCCGGGTCCTGTATCCGAGCTACCAGGTCGCGCTGGGGCCGGCGGCGCTCGCCGACCAGCGTCTGGCCGGCACGATCATGGGCTCCGCCGGGATGCTGGTGATGGTTCCCGCCCTCGGGATGGTGCTGCTCGACTGGCTCGCGCGAGAGGAGCGCGCCGCCGCCAGCGCCGAGGGCGTCAGCCGTGCCCGTGCCGCTGGCTGAGCACCTCGCGGAACCACCCGGTGGCCGCCGCCACCGCCAGCAGGCCGCCGGCGAGCAGGATCCAGTGGCTCGCGAGCACCCCCGCCACGATGCCCGCGCCGGCCAGCGAGAACACCAGCGGCCAGATGGTCGGCCGCACCTCTTCGATCTCAGGTTCGATCTCAGGTTCGAGCTCGGCCGCGGCTTGCCGGCTCGCCCGGTCCGCGGCGCTGACCGCGCGCCAGGCATACACGCCAACGTAGGCGAAGCCGCCGCCCCCGACCAGCAGCAGCACCAGCCCCATCCGCTCCGTGTTGGTCCCTCCGTAGACGAGCCCTCCGGCGAGCAGGTAGGCGCCGAGCAGCAGCGCGATCCGCGCGTACACCTTCACGTCGAGCCTCCCTAGCCGCCGGTGTTGGTCAGGACGTAGAAGACGACGTAGATGACCAGCCCGAGGGCGACGACGAAATTCCAGTACACCGCGGCCGCCTGGAGCGGCTGGTAGCGGGTGGACGCGAGCCTGCCGGTCAGGCTCTGCATCGCCACCAGGAACAGCAGGACGACCCCGCCGGCCACGTGAGCCAGCCCGAGGCCGGTCATCAGGTAGAAGAGCGAGGCGAAGATTCCGGCGTGGAGGCCGAAGCCCACCTCGGAATAGCCGAACAAGGTGAGCGCCACCGAGACGATGGCGGCGGCGAACGTCAGCCCGAGCCAGCGGTTGATGTTCCTCGGAACGCCACGCCGTGCCGTTCGCAGCGCTCCCTGGAGCAGCAGGCCGGAAACCACCAGGCTCGCCGCCGCGGCCGTGGCGATGCCCAGCGGCGGTGCCGGGGTGTTGTACGGCGGCCAGACCTTCTGGTTCACGTAGGTGGTGACGTAGGCGCCGAAGAACGCGGCGAAGAACATCGATTCCGAGGCGACGAACAGCACCATGCCGAGGACCGCGCTCGAGGTGCCCGCGACGGCACGCTCGTCGCTCGACCGGGCGGGGATGGCGGCGCTCATGCCGACGCTCCCGGGGCTCGACCCTGAGCCGAGATCCGCGCGTCGTAGGTCGGGCGGTTGGAGCGCACCGGCGGCAAGCGGTCGAAGTTGTGGGCCGGCGGCGGCGACGAGGTCGACCACTCGAGCGTGAAGCCGTCCCAGGGATCGGCCGGCGCGCCTCGCGGCCGCCGCAAGGTGAGGATCACGTTGACCAGGAACACCAGCATCGCCACCGCGATCACCAGGGCGCCGAGGGTTGCGAGCGAGTTCAGGAACGTCCAGCCGCGGTCTGGGGCGTAGTCGGCGATCCGCCTGGGCATTCCGCGCAGCCCCAGCAGGTGCATGGTGAAGAAGGTCAAGTTGAAGCCGACCAGTTGCAGCCAGAAGTGCCACTGGCCGAGGCGGCGGCTGAGCATGCGGCCGCAGATCTTCGGGAACCAGTAGTACATCCCCGCCATGACGCCGAACACGGTCCCGCCGAACAGCACGTAGTGGATGTGGGCCACCACCCAGTAGGTGTCGTGGATCGCGAAGTCCATCGCCGGCGAGGCCATCCAGACGCCGTCGAGCCCGCCGATCAGGAACATGGCGACGAAGCCGAGCGCGAACAGCATCGGCGGCTCGAAGCGGAGCTTGCCCTTGCGCATGGTGGCGAGCCAGTTGAAGAACAGCACGCCGGTGGGGATGGAGATGAGCTCGGTCGTCACCGAGAAGAACGGCAGCTCGACCTGGCCGGTGGCGAACATGTGGTGCGCCCAGACGCTGAATGACAGCGCGGTGATCAAGAGGAACGACAGCACCACGCCGGTGTAGCCGAACAGCGGCCTGCCCGAGAACACCGGGATGATCTCGCTCACCATGCCCCAGGCCGCGAGGATCAGCATGTAGACCTCAGGGTGGCCGAAGAACCAGAAGACGTGCTGCCAGAGCAGCACGTCGCCGCCCCGGTTGGGGTCGAAGAAGGTGGTGCCTAGGCGCCGGTCCGCGAACAGCATCACCAGCCCGGCGGTGAGCACGGGGGTCGCCAGCACGACCAGCAGCGAGGTCGCCAGGGTCGACCAGGTGAAGATCGGCAGCCGCGCCATGGTCATGCCCGGGGCGCGCATCCGCAGGATGGTGACGATGAAGTTGATGGCGCCGAGGATCGACGCGGCCCCCGCCAGCAGCAGCCCGGCGATCCAGAGGTCCTCGCCGGCCCCCTGCTGCACCGAGATCGGCACGTAGTTGGTCCAGCCCGACGCCGCCGCCCCGCCCTTGACGAACAGGCCGGACAGGATGGTCAGCGCCGAGACCGGCAGCAGCCAGAACGACAGCGCGTTGACCCGTGGAAACGCCATGTCCAGCGCCCCGATCTGGAGCGGCACGAAATAGTTCCCGAAGCCCGCCAGCACCGGGAAGATGAACAGGAAGATCATCAGCGTGCCGTGCAGTGTGAAGACCTGGTTGTAGGCGTGGACCGAGAGGACCTGGGTGCCCGGTCGCGCCAGCTCGGTGCGGAGCAGCAGCGCCATCACCCCGGCGACCGCGAAGACCGCGAACGAATTCCAGAAGTACAGGATCCCGATCCGCTTGTGGTCGGTGGTGGTCAGCCACGCGAGCAGACGGGTCCCCGGGGGGGACGGCTCCGGGACCAGCGCTGGCCGTTGGACCTCGGTGATCGCCATGACGCCTCTCTATCGAACGATCAGCACACCGGACATGGACGGGCCATGGATGGTGCATTCGAAGTAGTACCTGCCAGGCCGCAGCGCGGAGAGCTGGAAGGTCGCCGTCGACGGTCCGGGGACAGGCGGGCTCAAGAAGTACCTGACCTTCTGACTGGCTGAGTCGAAGACGGCGAAGGTGTGGTCGATGCCCGCGTCCTTGTTGGTCACCGTCGCCGACCATGCCTGCTCTGGCGGCACCGCGATGCAGGCGGTGTTCCACGAGGTGTTCTGCGCGGTGAGCTGAACCGCGGCGGGGCCGCGGGGGCAGGAGACGTTGAGCGCGGCGGCCTTCTCGCTCTGGATCCAGGCGGCATAATCCGGCGGCGACACCACCTTGAGGACGAAGGTCATCTTCGAGTGCCACAGCCCGCAGAACTCCGCGCACTGGCCCGGGTAGGTGCCGATCTTGGTGGGGGTGAAATCGAATTCGTTCGGATATCCCGGGATCGCGTTGCGCATGAACAGGAGCGCCGGCACGTAGAACTCATGAACCACGTCGCGAGATCGCAGGCGGATGTGCACGGTCTGATCGACGGGAACCTCGATGACCGCCGGCTTGACGAGCGTCTTGCCGCTCTCCACCAGACCCTCGTTGGTGTAGGTGAAGGTCCACTCCCACTGGAAGGCGTCGGCGTCGATGACCACGTCAGGATGCTTCTCCATGTGCTGGACGAAGCTGAGGGTCTGCTCGCCGAACGGGAACAGCACCGCGATGATCACGGTCGGGATCGCGAAGAACGCCGCGAGGACCCTGCCGCTGCCGGCGCCCTGGGGCGCGGGCTCGTCGTCCCGCTTGCGGTAGCGGAAGACGCACCACAGCAGGAACGCCTCGACCCCGACGAACACCGGGGCGGCGAGGATCGCGATGCGAACGTACAGGTCGTGGATGTCCTGGCCCTGCGTGCTGACGCCCTGCTGGGCGCAGCCCGCGAGCAGCAGGGCGCCGACGGCCAGAGCGGTGGCCGCGCCACGACGACGCATCCGCTCAGCTCACCGTGAACTGGTGGATCATCCCGACGGTGAGGTGCGTTGGACCGCCCTTGGGCTTGCCCTGAGGGGTGCCCGACTGCCAGCAGGCCAGCGCGTAGGTGCCCGGCGGGAGGGAGAAGACGCCGGCGATGGTCGCGCCGGTGTTCACCTCACCGATCTCGCCGAAATGCAGCCAGTCGTCCTCGGACGCGTCGGCCTTCTTCTTGGCGTCGGCGATCACGTCCTGGGCGCTCTTGCCCGAGGGCAGACCGACCACCACCATCTCGTGCGTGATCGGGAAGCTCTCGTGGTTCGAGAACGTGATCAGCACCGGCCCCGACTTGATCGAGTCTGGCATCCCGCTGTACTTGAACTTCTGGACTCCGACGTTGTAGGTCGTCAATCCGGTGCCGGAGCTCGACGTCGCGGCGGCTGCCGTGTGGCCCTTGGCGCATCCGGTCAGCGACAACCCCAGCACCAGCACACACACCAGGACGACGGCCGTCCGTCCCACCCGTAGCCTGCCCTCCATGAGATCTCCTCGCCTGACGACGCCTGACGACGGGAGCGCTGGACATCGTGCGCGGAGGTACGGTACGGCGGCATTTCGCCCAAAATCAGCAAGCTAACAAGACTGTCATTGGGCCCCGTCCGCCAACCCGCGCTTTAGCAGGGCGACGGCGAGGCCCATGACAGTTCTGTCATCAACGGGGCCGCTCGGGCCGCCGGAGCCGCCGGAGCCGCCGGCGAAGACGGCGGTAGGCGAACACGCCGGCGCCGACGCCGGCCACCGCGGCGGCGAGCGCGACCGCCCGGCCGCGACGGTCCCGACGACAATCCAGCTCCTGGACCGGGCCCCGCAGCCCGAGGCGCATGACCTCGGCGAGATGCAGGGCGCGGCGGTCGCTCCCCTGCTCGATCTGGGTGCGGCAGGAGAACCCGTCGGCCAGCACCAGCGTCTCGTCCGGCGCCTCGCGCACGCGCGGCAGCAGGACCCGCTCGCCCTCCTTGGTGGCGACCTCGTAGCGGTCGCCCCGCTCGAACCCGAAGGACCCGGCCATGCCGCAGCAGCCGGAGTCGAGCAGCTCGACCTCCAGCCCCATGCGCTCCAGCAACCGCTGGTCCGCCGTGAAGCCCATCACGGCGTGGTGGTGGCAGTGGCGCTGCACGATCGCCTTGCCTTCCAGCCGCGGCGGCTCGAAGGCCGGCGCGTGCTCAGCGAGCAGCTCCGCGAGGGTGAACGACTGCGCCGCCAGGCGCCTGGCATCCTCGTCGTCCGGCAGCAGCTGCACCAGCTCGTCGCGGAACACCGCCAGGCAGCTCGGCTCCGCCGCGACCAGCGGCACGCCCTCCCGAATCAGCGGCCGCAGGCTCTTCAGCACCTGCTCGAGCAGGCGTTCGGCGAGGTCGAGCATGCCGTAGTCGTAGAGCGGCCGGCCGCAGCACAGCGGCCCCTCGGGGATCAGCACCTCGAAGCCGGCCGCCTCGAGCACCTCGACGGTGGCCCTGGCCGTGTTCGGGTGGAAGTGGTTGTTGAAGGTGTCCGGCCACAGCAGCACCCGCGGCCGGTCCTCGCCCGCGTGGACCCGGCCGCGCCGCCGGAACCAGCTGGTGAAGGTCTCGGAGGCGAAGCGCGGGATCTGGCGCTGCGGCGCCACCCCGCCGACCCACTTCACCAGGTCGCGCAGCACCGGGGTCTGGGTCGCCAGGTTGGCGGCCCACGGCACCTTGCTGGCGAGCCGGGCGGCCAGCCAGATCATGCCGATCGAGTATGCCTGCCGCGGGCGCAGCCGCCCCTTGTAGTGGTGGTACATGAACTCGGCCTTGTAGGTGGCCATGTCCACGTTCACCGGGCAGTCGCTCTTGCAGCCCTTGCAGGCCAGGCACAGGTCGAGCGCGTCCTTGACCTCCTTGCTGCGCCAGCCATCGGCGATCTCCTCGCCGTTGAGCATCTCGAACAGCAGGCGGGCGCGCCCGCGGGTGGAGTGCTCCTCCTCGCGGGTGACCATGTAGGAGGGGCACATCACCCCGCCGGAGTCGCGGCGGCACTTGCCCACGCCGACGCAGCGCAGCGCCGCGCGGGAGAAGGTGCGCTCGTCGTTCGTGAAGGCGAACTTCGTGGTCACCGGCTTGGGCTGGTAGTCGGTCCCGAGCCGCAGGTTGGAGGTGATCGGGTAGGGGTTCACCACCTTGCCGGGGTTCATCTTGTTGCCCGGGTCCCAGATGGCCTTGAACCCGCGGAAGGCGTCCATCAGCTCGACCCCGTACAGCTTGGGCAGCAGCTCCGCGCGGGACTGGCCGTCGCCGTGCTCGCCGGAGAACGAGCCGCCGTAGGACACCACCAGGTCGGCTGCCTCGTCGAGGAAGGCGCGCCACTCGGCGATGCCCGGCGCGGTCTCCAGGTCGAAGTTGATCCTGGTGTGCAGGCAGCCCTGCCCGAAGTGGCCGTAGAACGCGCCGCTGTAGCCGTGGCGCTCGTACAGCTGGCGGAGGTCGCGGAGATAGCCGCCGAGCTTGTCCGGCGGCACCGCGGAGTCCTCCCAGCCCTCCCAGGTGAGCGGCTCGCCGGGCACCAGCGCGGTGGCGCCGAGGCCGGATTCGCGGACCTCCCAGATGAGCTGCTCGTCGGCGGGGTCGTCGACCAGCTTGGCGCCGACCGCCCCGCCGCGGCCGTCCCGCATGGCATTGATCAGCTCATTGCCGCGGGCGTCGCCCTCCTCGCGGCTGTCCGCCGCCAGCTCGACCATCAGCCAGCCGCGCCCCTCGGGCAGCATCGACAGGTCGTCGGGGTGCAGCCCCTTGCGCTTCATGTGGTCGATCAGGACGTCGTCGAGCCCCTCCAGCGCGATCGGGCCGAACTCGAGCACGTCGGGCACGTGGTCGGCGGCCTGGTAGACATCCGGGTAGCCGAGCAGCACCAGCACCTTGACCTTCGGCGCCGGCAACAGCCGGCAGGTCGCCTCCAGGATGGTGACGCAGGTCGACTCGCTGCCGACCAGCGCCCGCGCCACGTTGAAGCCGTTTTCCGGCAACAGTTCCTCGAGGCAGTAGCCGGAGACGCGCCGTGGGATCTTCGGGAAGCGCTCGCGGATCTGGCCGGCGTAGCGGTCGCGCAGCTCGCGCAGGTCCCGGTAGATCTGGCCCCTTCGGCCGTTCTCGGCCACCATGCGGCCGAGCTCCTCGTCGCTGGTGGGGCCCACCCGCAGGCGTAGGCCGTCGTAGGTGAGGACCTCCAGCTCCTCGATGTTCTCGCTGGTCCGGCCGGCCATCTGCGCGTGCGAGCCGCAGGCGTTGTTGCCGGCCATGCCGCCGATCGCGCAATGGTCGTGGGTCGACGGATCCGGCCCGAAGGTCAGGCCGTGGCGTCCGGCCTCCGCGTCCAGCGCATCGCGGACGATTCCCGGCTCGACCCGGGCGATGCGGCGCTCCGGGTCGAGCTCCAGAAGGTGGTTCAGGTACTTGGTGTGGTCCAGCACCACCGCGACGTTGCAGCACTGCCCCCGCGAGGCTGGTGCCGCCGGCGCGGTTGAGCACCGGCGCGCCGTGCGCGGCGCAGGCGCTGACGGTCGCGACCACGTCCTCGGCGTCCAGCGGCACGACCACGCCGATGGGCACCTGCCGGTAGTTGGAGCCGTCGGTGGAGTAGGCACCGCGGCTGCCCGCGTCGAAGCGGACCTCCCCGCGGACGCTGTCGCGCAGGGCAGCCTCCAGCGCGGGGACGTCCACGTCCGCGCTCGATCGGCTTGCGTCGGGCATACCGGGTCGAATCGACGTGCGCATCGGCCACGCCTCCTGGCCGCCGTGCACAGCGGCCGTCCTCCCTGGCAGATGCTCTGGCAGGTGCTCTGTCAGGGGCGCGAGTCATTCTGTCCAGTATTTGCGTATGCAACGACGGCCCCGCCTAACGTCGAACCTGAAATCCTCCCCTGACCTGCGGCGGCCGAGGCCCCCTCAAGCTGTCAGCGGGTGGCGCGGATGACGCTCCAAGCGCTACTCAGGGCGGACTTGATGAGCGTCAGGGTGTGGTTGGACTGGCGCATGAGAGTCGAAGGCGGGTGATCGCGCGGCGCTGCACCTCGAGCACCTCCAGCCGCCAGCCGTCGACCTGGACGGTCTCGCCGGGGACGGGCAGGTGGCCGAGCCGGGCCAGGACCAGGCCCGCGATGGTGGTATATGGGCCCTCGGGCAGCTCGACTCCGAGGTCCGGCAGGTCGTGGACGGGGAACGAGCCCGCCAGCAGCATGGAGCCGTCGGGCTGGCGCTGCACGGCGGCCACCTCGGGGTCGAACTCGTCGTAGATCTCGCCGACCACCTCTTCCAGCAGGTCCTCGATGGTGATGATCCCTTCGATCCCGCCGTACTCGTTGAGCACTAGGCCCAGCTGCTGACGCTCAGCCTGCAGGCGCCGCAGGCCCTCCAGCACCGTCAGGCTTTCCGGCAGCGCAAACGCCGGCCGCACATGCGCTTCCACCGTGTCGGACTCGTCGATGAGGTCGCGAAGGTGAACCATCCCGACCACGTCGTCCAGGTCGCGGCGGTAGACCGGCGCGCGGCTGTGGGTCGTGGCCACCAGGGCGTCCAGCGCCTGCGAGGCAGGCATACCGATGGGGAAGGCGATGACGTCCCGGCGTGGGACCAGCACGTCCCGCAGGCGCCGCTCGGCCAGCTCGAACGCGCCCTCGAGGATGGTGCGCTGCTCGGGGCGGAACCGTCCGGGGGTGGCGACCAGGTCGCGGACCTCTTCCTCGGTGATCTCCTCGCGCTGCACCGACGGGTCGCCCCCGGCGACGCGAACCAGCAGGTCGGTGGTCCGTGACAGCAGCCACACAGCCGGGCGGGTCGAGGCGGTGATCCAGGCCAGTGGGCGGGCGGCGCGCCTGGCCCACGGCTCGGGCTGCTGCAAGGCGATCCGCTTGGGGGCCAGCTCGCCCGCGACCAGGGTGACGAAGGTGAGTGCCAAGGTGACGACCACCACCGCGACCGCTTCGGCGGCGCCGCCGAGGAACCCGAGCGGGCCGATCAACGGCTTCGCGAGCGAGACCGCCGCGGCGGCGGAGGCCAGAAAGCCGGCCAGGGTGATGCCGATCTGGATGGTGGACAGGAACTGGTTGGGATTGCGGGCCAGCCGGGCCACCAGGCGCCCGGGACCGCTCTCTTGCTCCAGCCGTTTGAGCTGGCCTTCGCGCAGCGAGATCAGTGCGACCTCGCTGCCGGCGAACGCCGCGTTGAGCAGCACCAGGAACAGGACCAGCACGAGCTCGAACCAGACCCCACTCATCATCCTCACCCCAGGAACACGGGCGACCGAGATGCCGTGGGCCGGCACGCTCCGCAGTCTGTCCGAAAGGGCCGCCCGTCCGGGCGGCTCAGGCAGGCCGGTCGCATACGCTGCCTCTTCACCGTATCAAGCAGCTATCAGAATCGCGGCGCGGCCGCCAGCTCGCGGAGACTCCGCCCGGCGGCTGGTTCAGCGCTTCGTTCGGGCGATGACGTGGACGTCGATGTTCGCGGCGCGCTGAATCAGGTGGTTCGCGAAGGACCCGCGCATCAGCTCCTGCCACCGGGGCCGCGGCGTCTCACCCACCACGATCTGGGTCACGTGCCGCTCGTCGGCGAACGAGAGCAGCGCCGCGACGGGATCCTCCGCCTGGAGGACCTCGAACTTGCCGCCGAGGTCCCGCACCAGCCGTCGCATCTGCGCCACCCAGGCAGGGTCGGGCGGCCGTTCGTCCGTGGCCACGTGAACCACCAGCAGGTCGCCCTGGGTTCGCTGGACGATCCTGCACCCGCGGCGGACCAGCTCCTGGGAAGACTCGGGTCGGGCCACCGCGACCAGGATCCGCTCCCGGGTCTCCGGTGCGTCCCGCCCGGACCGGCTCCTGAGGAGCTCGCTGTCGACCTTGTTGGCGACCCGCATGAGCGCCAG
This sequence comes from Actinomycetota bacterium, assembly GCA_040414855.1. Taxonomy (GTDB): domain Bacteria; phylum Actinomycetota; class CALGFH01; order CALGFH01; family CALGFH01; genus DASVXQ01. The sequence continues at coordinate 2,652 of JBEDUQ010000329.1, read as the reverse complement.
CTCCCGCAGGGCGGTCAGGTTGTCGGTGGTGAAGTACCGCTGGAGGGCGAGCTCCGCCCTGTCCGGATCGGGATAGACGTTGCCGTGCACAATCCGCCGGCGCAGCGCATATGGCGACATGTCCACCAGTTCCACCTGGTCGGCGAGATCCAGCACCCAGTCCGGGACGGTCTCCTGCTGGCGGGTGCCGGTGATGCCGGCGACCAGATCGTTCAGGCTTGCCAGGTGCTGGACGTTGACGGTGGTGATGACCGCGATCCCCTCCGCGAGGACGTCGAGCACGTCCTCCCAGCGCTTGGCCCGCCCGCTGCCGGGGATGTTGGTGTGGGCCAGCTCGTCGATGAGCGCCCGCTCCGGGTCGCGCTCGATCAGCGCCTGGACGTCCAGCTCGTCGAAGTTCTGGCCGTGATAGGTGAGCACGCGCGGCGGGACAACCTCCAGGCCCTCGAGCATCTCGGCGGTCCGGGGTCGCCCGTAGGTCTGCGCGATTCCGACGACCACGTCGGTGCCTCTGGCCCTGGCCCGCTGGCCCTCGCCGAGCATGGCGTACGTCTTGCCGACCCCGGGGGCGGCTCCCAGGTAGACGGTGAGCCGCGCGCGCTTGCGCAGCTCGGCGTCCTCCTGGGTCCAGACCGTGTCCAGGGCGGGCTGTGGGATCTCGCGGCCCAGGAGGGCTTCCACCGGCTCCGAGGCGACCGTATCCCGTGTCGGGTTCACGTGCTCTGACATGCTCCGGTTGTACGCCCTCGCCACCATCGCCGCCGCGCTGCCCATCTGCTGGCCGAGGGGCATTGGGCGAGCGGGCTCGTCGGCTTCGGCTTTGCGATGTTCGCGGTGTGCTGGGCGTGGATCAACTTCTTGCTCGGGGACTGAGACCCCCTGCCCGCCCCGCCTGGTTGACCGTGGGACGAATTGACGGGCGGACTCCCTCATGTAAAGAATGCGCGGCTCTCCGCCTTCGCCCGCAATTGTCCACGCTGGGCGAGCGGCAGACTTTGGCTCATTGGACACCTGGAGGCAGAACGAAGTGATGTGTCGCCGCCCACGAAGCACGATGGCCACGGCCATGGTGCTGCTTGCGCTTGTGTTGGTATTGGGCAGCTGCGCGGTCGGCCGCGACACCTCTCAGCCGCCCGAGCAGCGCCTGCGGCGGGCGCTCCTCAGCGTGCTCGACGTTGCGGCCTTCCCGGATGCTCCCGTCGGGTTGGAAGAAGTCAGCCCGCGGGTCATGGGCATGCCCGCCGAGGACCAGTCCTTCCCGGCGGCGGCGCCCTGCGGCACAAAGATCGCGCTGCCATCCACCCCCGCCGATAGCGCGATGGCGCTGTTTCTCAGCCAGCAGAGTCAGGCCGGCGTGGCGAACGTCGTCCACCGGCTGCCGCCCGGCGCCGCCGAGCAGTTCCTTGGCCGGCTCCGCGCCGACATCCGGCCCGGTTGCCGGCCAACCGTCATGAACAGTGCTGTCGGCGTGCAGACGGTCGAGTTTCGCGGTGAGGTCCCGTTGCCCCCGCTGGGCGACGACCGGCTGGCGACTTGGACGGTGGACCGCTCCGGCAACGGGGTCGAAGTTCACCTGATGACCGCGACGGTGCGGCTGGGAGCCAATCTGACGAGCGTTTCCGTGCTGTCTTCCTCCGGTCCTCCGTCGGAGGCGTTCTTGGCCGACCTTGCGCTCGTGGCCGTTGACAGGCTGGCCAGGGCCAAGCTGGTGTGACCCGGATCACGTCCGCGGGTCGCCACGGCGAGCGCGCCGGTGCTCGGCTTTAGCGTCCCTTGACGGGGCTCCTGGTTTGCTACCTGCATGCTCAGGCACCCACAGTCCACGGCAGGAAGCACGGCGAGCAGTCGGTGGGCACCGCGACCAGTGGCCGGCCGCCGGCCTGGCCTGCGCAATGAGCCCGCCGGCCTGTCCCTGACCGAGCTCCGGTTTCCCCCCGGCAGTTTCGTGCTGGTTGGCGGCATCCCAGGAGCCGGCAAGACCACCCTGCTGAAGCGCGTCGAACGGTCGTCAAAGGAAGCTCGGCTGCTGGACTCCCACGCCCAGCGGACGTGGCTCTCCGGCCGCCTGCCGAGGTTCGTGCCCTACGCGGCGTGGCGACCGCTGGTCCACCTGTTGCACTACACCGCCATCGTCCGGGCCCTACCTGGGGACCGGCCACTCATCGTGTACGAGTGCGGGACCAGACCGGCCGTCCGCCGCCTCCTTGCCCACCAGGCTCGCCGCGTCGGCCGGTCGGCGCATCTGGTCATGCTCGACGCCGACCTGCCAGCGGCGCGTCAGGGTCAGCTTGCCCGGGGCCGCGTGGTCCGCCGAAGCTCGCTGCGACGCCATTGGGCTCGCTGGCGCCGGCTGCGCGCCCGGCTGTCGGAGCCTGCCTCCGCCATCGCGGTCCTGCGCCAGGAGGGATGGTCGTCATGCGTCGTCCTGGACCGGACGGAAGCCGGCCAGGTGACCGGCTTCCAGTTTCGATCTGGTGACGGCGCGGAAAGCGTGGCCACCGCGCCCGGGCTCGCCGAGCGAGCCAGCCGGCGGCGACGGCGTCGCTCGCCGCACCGGACTGGTCTCGCCGTCCTCTGACCCTGACGGCATTCGGCGCGCTGTACGCAACGCCATGCCCGCCTCGGCCTCGACGAGCACTGACACCCGATAGC
>JBEDUQ010000328.1:0-35010 GCA_040414855.1 Actinomycetota bacterium | reverse complement strand
CCGCTCGGCGGCCTCACGGACGGCGTTGCCCATGTGGTAGGTGGAGCGGCTGCCCGCGGTGATGGTGTCGTACGGGGTCACGTCGGTGTCGGGCTGGACCACGCGGACGCCCGCGGCCGGGATCGCCAGCACCTCGGCGACGATCTGCGCCATGATCGTGTCGCTGCCCTGGCCCATGTCGACCGTGCTGATGAGCAGACTCGCCGAACCGTCCTGGTTGAGCTGGAGCACCGCGCCCGAGACCGTGGGGGTGAGCACCGCCTTGAGCCCCACGGCGATCCCGCGTCCGCGCCTGAAGCGACCGCCGCGGACCTCCAGCGGACGGGTCCATTCCAGGGCGCCGGCGACCGCGTCCAGGCAGCCGACGAGGTCGGCGCTGTGCATGGCGGTGCCGACCGCGGCCACGTCGCCCTCGCGCAGCAGGTTGTCCCTGCGGAAGCGATACGGATCCTGACCGCAGCGCCTGGCCAGCTCGTCCACCAGCGACTCGTGGGCCCAGACGACCTGCGGCACCCCGAAGCCGCGGAACGGCCCGGCGGACGGCTTGTTGGTGTAGACGCAGCGCGACCGGATGGCCACGTGCGGGATGTCGTAGGGGCCGGTGGAGACCAGGCCGGACTTGTGCGCGATCCGGGGGCCGATGTCGGCGTACGCGCCGGTGTCGTAGCGCACGTCGGCGACCGCGCCCACGATGCCACGCCCGTCGCCGCCCAGGCGCAGGCCGACCGCGGCGCCATGGCGGGTCGTCAACAGGAAGGACTCCTCCCGCGAGGCGACCAGCGACACCGGGCGCCGCAGCCGCCAGGCGAGCGCGGCGGCCAACGGCTCCAGGCGGCTGTACATCTTGGAGCCGTAGCTGCCGCCCAGGTGGGTGGTCCGCACCCGCACGCGGCTGAGCGGGAGCCCCAGCAGGTCCGCGGCCATCTGCCGGACGTACGACGGCGTCTGGGTGGTGGTGACCAGCTCCAGCCGGCCCCCCTCGACCCACGCGTGGGTGCACGGCAGCTCCATGGGGACGTGGTGGGTCGGCGGGCACCAGAACTCCCCCTCGACCACCACAGCCGCCTCGTCGAGGGCCCGCTCCGGGTCACCGGATCGCAGCCTGAATTCATAGCAGACGTTGGTCCCGCGCTTGCCGCGCATGTGCCGGAGATCGCCGAACACCGCCGAGGGGCGCAGCTCGTCGTGGACGAAGCTCACCTCGGCGAGCGCCGCCTCCAGGTCGAGCGCCGCGGGGAGGTCCTCGTAGTCCGCGCGGATCAGCCCGGCGGCGCCGCGCGCGGTCGGCAGGTCGGCGGCCACCACCGCGGCCAGCGGCTCGCCGACGTAGCGCACCCGGTCGACCGCGAGCACCGGCTGGTCCTGGAACGCCGGACCGGTGAGCATGCGCTCCCCCATGTCCGCCCACAGGTCCGCGCCGGTGACCACCGTCGCCACCCCGGCACCTGCCCGCGCGCCCGCGGTCTCCACCGCGATCAGGCGGGCATGGGGCCGGACACTCCGGGCCACCGCCACCCACAGGCTGCGGGGCGGGACCAGGTCGGCCACGTACCGCAGCGACCCCCGCACCTTGTCCAGCCCCTCCGACCTGGCCCGGCGCTCGCCGACGCCGTTCGTCACGGCGCGGCCGCCGCCGTCGAGCGGCGCCCGGCCGGCGCGCACGCTGCTCTCCACGGCTGCTCCTCCGCTGGGCTTCACGTCTCGGGTGGGCTCAGGTAGCGGTCCCAGTCACGCTCGACCCGCTCCAGCACCTCCGCCGGCACCTCGGCGACCTGATACCGGTCCCCGGCGCCCAGCGGCTTGGTGGCGTCGACGATCATCTTGCTGACCACCGCCCGACCGGGAGCGTACTCGGTCGACATCGGGTCGAGCGGGTTGCCCTTGACGTTCTCGACGACGTGGATGTCGCGCGACGGCTCCATTCGGGTGGTGAGGGCGTAGTGCACCTCCTCGTCGTCGTGGATGTCGATGTCGTCGTCGACCACGTAGACGTGCTTGACCAGGTCCTGGGCCGCGAAGGCGGCGAAGCCCACCTTCTGCGCCTCGCCCTCGAAGTTCTTCTGGAGCGACACGATCGCCTGGAAGTTCGCGCCGCCCCCGATGGTGATGCGCACCTGCCGCACGGTCGGGACGCTGGCGCGCAGCGCGCGCAGCAGCGACGGCTCCCGCCCGACGGCGCCGAGCGTCACGGTCTCGGGCGACGAGGCGCAGAGGACGTTGAGGTAGCGGGCGTCGCGGCGGTGGGTGATCGCCGTGACGCGCACGACCGGCAGCTCCCGCGCCGGCCCGTAGAGCCGGGCGAACTCGCCGAAGGGACCCTCGAGCCACCGCTCGTGGAGCTGCACCTCGCCCTCGATCACGATCTCGGCGTCGGCCGGAGCCTCGGCGTCCACGCTCACGCAGCGGACCATCCGCACCGGCGCGCCGAGGAGCGCGCCCGCGACCGCCAGCTCGTCGGTGTCGAACGGCAGGCGGAGCTGGGAGGAGACCAGCAGCGCGGGGTGGACGCCGAGCGCGATCGCCACCGGCAGCGGCCGCCCCTCTCGCTGCGCCGCGAGGAAGTGCTGGAGCATGTGGGTGGGCGCCATGTAGATGCCGAGCAGGTCGGGCCCGTGGAGCTGGTTGCGTTGGATGCCGGCGTTGCGGACGCCGGTGACCGGGTTGCGGGTCACGTGCAGGCCGGCGGTGACATATGGTCCGCCGTCCAGCTCGGACAGCGTGGGGATCGGCAGCTCGCCCAGGTCTGCCGGCCGCGACACCACCTCCTGGCATGGGGCGTCCTCGACCCGCTCGGTGGGGATCGGATGGTCGATCGCCCCGAGCACGTGGTCGATGGAGTCGCGCACCGTGGTCCTGAGCGCGAACGCCAGCTTGTCGCGCGAGTCGCAGAGGTTGCCGACCACCGCGAAACGGCTGCCGCGCACCTGCTCGAAGACGATCACATGCTCGCGCAGGGCCGGGTCCCGCTCGAGCTTGCGGCAGACCGCCGCCAGCTCGAAGACCGGGTCGACCTCGGCCTTGCCGTGGAGCAGCCGGCCGGCCCGCTCGAAGCGGGCGAGCAGACCGCGCAGGTCCTCCCCTCGACCGCTCACGCGATCACGCCGGCGGGGCCTTGGATGAGGGGCGGCGCCGGCGGGCGGCGCGTGCTGATGGTGTGCAGCTCGAACTGCTCCTCGAGCGCCACCACGCCGTGACCACGTCCGAGCCCGCTCTCCTTGAAGCCGCCAAAGGGCATGTCGACGCCCGAGGCGCCCGGACGGTGGACGTTGACGAAGGTGCTGCCGGCTTCGATTCGCCGCGCCAGCGACATCCCGCGCTCCTCGTCACTTGTCCAGATCGACGAGGCCAGGCCGAAGGCGGTGTCATTGGCGAGCGCGATCCCCTCGTCCTCCGTGTCGAACGGGATGATGGGGATCACCGGACCGAACTGTTCGCATTCGACGACGCGGAAGGAGTGGTCCACCCCGGTGATCACGGTCGGCAGGTGGAAGCAGCCCCGGTCCCAGGTGGAGGGGTCCAGCCGCTCCCCAACCACCCGCACCTCAGCACCGCGGTCCCGGGCGTCGGCGACCAGGCTCTCGACGAAGGCCACCTGCCGCCGGTTGATCAACGGGCCGAGGTCGCTCCTTGGGTCGAGACCATTCCCGACCATCAGCGCGCTGGACGCCTCGACGAACCGCCGCACGAACTCCTGGTAGCGGGAAGCCTGCACGTAGATCCGCTTGATCGCGTAGCAGACCTGCCCGCTGGTCGGGTAGACGGCATTGACGATCTCGGAGACGGCGTCGCCGTCCAGGTCCACGTCGTCGAGAACCAGCGCCGGATCGTTGCCGCCCAGCTCAAGCGACACGCGCTTCAGCGACGCGATCGCGTCCGCCGCGACGGTCCGGCCGACCTCGGTGCTGCCGGTGAACATCACCCTGCGGACCAGCGGGTGGGTCGCCAGCGCGTGGCCGACGTCGGCGCTCCCGGTGACCACGTTGAGCACGCCGGGCGGGAGGTGCCGGCTCACGACCCGGATGAAGTCGCACAGCGCGAGCGGCGCCTCAGTGGAGGGCTTGACCACGACGGTGTTGCCTGCCAGCAGCGCCGGGGCGACCGCCAGGAAGCCGAGCAGAATGGGGGCGTTCCAAGGCACGATGACGGCCGCCACGCCCATCGGCTCGCGCGCGACCAGCACGCGGCCGTTGGGAGACGGCAACGGCTCTACCTGCTGGTAGCTGGTGCCGAGCGAGCCGTAATAGGCGAGGACCCCGCTTCCCGCGCGGATCTCGCCCCTGGCCTCGGCGATGACCTTGCCGGACTCGCGCACCAGCAGCACGGCGCGAGGCTCGAGGTCCTCGAGCACCGAGGCGGCGGCACGGGCCAGCAGCTCGGCGCGCTCCGCCATGGCCGTGCGCGACCAGCGCTGGAACGCCCGCGACGCCGCGCGGACGGCGAGGTCGACATCCACCGGCGAGGTGTGCGGCACGGTTCCGACGACCTGGCCCTCGTCGGCGGGATCGAGCACGGTGAGCCGCCCGTCACCGCGGTCGACCCACTCGCCGTCGATCAGTATCCGCTCGTCGACGGTGGCGCCGGCGCCGGCGCCGAGGTCGGCCATAGCCCTGGTCACCTGGTCACCTGGCTGCCGCGGCTGGCTGGACCTTTCGCAGATAGGCCCTGACCTCTTCGGCGGAGATCACGTCCGCGTATTTCGCGTTCATGTCGAAGAGGTTCATGCGGTGGGAGAGGTCGCCGCGGTCGAAGACCGCCTCCTCGACGACGATCGACCGGAAATTGTTCGAGAAGGCGTCGAGCACGGTTGCCCGGATGCAGCCGCTGGTGGTCGTCCCGGTGATCACCACGGTGTCCACTCCCAGGTGGGTCAGGTAGCTGGCGAGCGGTGTGCCGAAGAACGCGCTCGGCTTGGTCTTCTGGATGACCGTCTCGCCTGGTCTGGGGGCGATCAGGTCAGGGATCTGGTTGCCGATCGGGTTGCTTCCCACCTTGCCCTCGGCGGCGGCCGATTTCTTCCATCCCCAGGCACCGCGGGTGATCGAGCTTCGCGCGTCCATTCCCTTGGAGTAGAAGACCGGCAGCCCCATTTCGCGAGCGTCGGCCAGGAGGTCGCGGATGTGCTCCATGGCGCGCCAGCCAGCCTCACCGCAGCTGTTGGGGAATTTCTTGATGGAATCGAGGACCGGCTCCGGCTTGTCGCCCACGAACTCGTAGGTCACGTCCACCACTAGGAGCGCTGGCCGTTCCCCGCCACCGCCGACCGCCCCGTAACCGGCCGCCTCGTAGATGGCGCGATCGGCCGCGGGCAGCACCTCGTCCCAGATTCGCGGCACCGTCTGGTCCCCCTTTCGATCGAGCGGCCTCAGGCGGTGCGCGCCCGGGCCATCGCCTCCACCTCGTCGACGGTCGGGCCGTCCAGCCGCATCGCGCGCTGCGCCTCCCATTCCAGGACCTCCGCGGCCCGGTCGCCGTAGATGTGGTGCGGATCGCCCGCCGCGAGCTTGACGGCCTCGTCGTGGCTGGAAGCGAGCATCACGTAGATGCCGGTGGACTTGTCAGCGGTGGGTCCGGAGAACAGCACCGTGCCCGCACGATGCTGCTCCAGCAGCCAGTCCATGTGCTCCTTGAGGTGTGCCTTGCGCGCCTCCTCTGAGCCGGCCTTTCGCGACAGCACGAGATACCACAAGACGGATCCCTCCTCGCGTGGCGGGAGGACAGTAGTATTACAGAAATACTCTACTTATATCAAGTTCTTCAGTCAATACAGTATGGTCTAGAACCGCCCTTGATCCGTGGGATCACGGTGACCAGGTCGCCATCCCGCAGGGGTTGCCCCGGGGTGGCGGCGGCGCCGTTGACGCGCACCTCCATGCCGCTGGTGGCGACCTCCGCCGCCTCCAGCCCCATGGCCACGGTCGCGCCGGCCCTGGAGACCTCGGCGTGCGCCAAGCAGCAGCGCACGAACGCCTCGCTGGACGCTCCGCCACCGGCCCCGGCGCGCCCTCGCCCGGCGCCCGCGCCGTCTCGTCCGGGCGCGACGCCCGCGTGGCCTCGTCCGGCACCGGGCTACCGCCACCATTCCCCCGGGGAGGAGTCCTCGGGCGCGGGAGGGTTGTCGGGCTCGGTCTTCCAGTCGACGAACTCGGCGCCGCGGACGATCCGGTCGCGCATCGGCGCGATATACATGGCCAAATGTTGGGAGACGCGCTCTGGGTCGCTGTTGAAGTGCTGGTGCCAGGTGCCCGGCTGGACGAAGATGCAGTCCCCGGCACGCCACTCGTAGCGCTCGCCCTCCACGATCGAGTAGCCGCGCCCGCTCAGCACATACACGATCGCCTCGCCGTGCTTGTGGGTCTCGGTGTGGCTGTCGGGCGGCATCTGGTGCACGTACATCGCCATGATGCGGTTGTCGAAGCCCAGATACTCATCGACCAGGCCGACTTTCCAGTCCCCCTTGTGCTCCGAGCGCTCGATCACGGCCTCGTTGGCGCGCAGGATCACGCGCGCCTTCCGCCGGCGCTCCTCCTGCGCGGCGAGCCGCTTGTGGGTGTCGAGCTGAAGGTGGCTCATCCACTTCTGCCCGCCGACCTCGCCGACCCGCACCCGCTCCCGCGTGAAGGGGTGCTCGGGCATGTAGTCCTCGGGCTGGTCGCTGTAGCTGTCGCCCTTGTAGACCATGGCATGGGGCGAAAGGTGCTCCAGGATCGGGGCCGGCCTGGCGACCAGGATGTGCGCGGGCTCCTGGTCGCTGGCGTTGACGTGCTGGTGCCAGGCGCCCTTCTGGACGTGCAGCGAGTCGTGCGGGCCCCATTCGTGGGAAGCCCCGTCGATCACGCTGGTGCCGTGCCCGTTGAGGACGTGGCAGACGAACTCCGCCTGGCGCATCGTGTCGGTGTGCGCGCCAGGTAGCAGCCGGTGGATCTCGAGCTGGATGTTGCGCACCTCGATGCCCAGGTGCGGCGCCACCACGTAGCCGATGTGCAGTCCCTTGTACGAGGACGGCTCGAACTCGAGCGACTCGCGCTTGATCACCACCGGGGACTTGGCGCGCGACTCCCGTGCCCGCAGCTCTCGCTCGGCGGCCGCCCGCTCGCCGCTGGCCATGGTCGCGCCGGACTTGTAGAGATCCACCAGCCGCGCACCCTCGTTCGCCCACCACCGGTCCCCGGTGATCTCCGGATCGCCGAGCCGGGCACCGTGCTGCCGCTGCTGATGCTGGTTCTGTGCCTCGATGGACATGCATCACCTCCGTGTTTTTCCCAATGAGCTCTCACCCGCCATCAATCGGCCCAGCGCGTCGCCCGGCGGTCCAGCGCCTGGACCGCGGCGCCGAGGACCAGCGCGAGTACCAGCGTGACCAGCACCACCGCCAGCACTCTCGCCGAGTCGAACTGGCTCCCATATCGCTGAATGATCCCGCCGAGCCCGACCACGGCGATGAACATCTCGCCGCTGATCATGCCCTTGATCGCCCGCCCCATCGCGATGCGGACGCCGGCGAACACGACCACCAGCGAGGCCGGCAGCAGGATGGAGAGCAGCACCTGCCGTTCGCTGGCGCGGAACGAGCGCGCCATCTCGACCAGCGAGTGATCGACCGTGCGGAAGGCGGTGGCGGTGTTGATGATCACGAAGAACAACGAGAACTGGATGACGACGGCGATGCGGGTCCAGTCCGAGAGGTGGAAGAGCGCGAAGTACACCGGCGCGAACGCCAGGCTCGGGGTGAACAGCATCGCGTTCACGTAGATGCCGAGCGCCTGCTCCACGCGTCGGTAGCGTCCCATCATGGCGCCGATCACCAGGCCGCCGACGATCGAGACCCCGAACCCGATCGCCAGCGTTCGCAGGCTGACCACCAGGTTGGAAAGGATCTCGCCGTTGCGGATCAGCTCCACCAGCGCCGCGACGACGCGCGAAAGCGGCGGGAGCCATGGGAAGTTCAGGACCAGGCCGAGGACCTCCCAGATCGCCGCGCCGGCCAGCAGCGAGAGCGCCTTGACCAGGCCGCCGCGCGCCGGGAGCTGGAGGGTGAGGGGTAGTCCGCGCCTCCGTGCGGCGACCGCATGCGTCGCTCCTCGTGCCATCGTTCCCCCTCTCCGATCAGGTCCAGCGGGCGAGGCGCCGCTCGAGCAGGCGCATGAGGCTCAGGATCACGATCGCCTCCAGCGCCACCGCGATCACCGTGGCGAACAGCAGGCCACCCTCGAACGACGAGCGGAACTCGAGTAGGAGGTTCCCGATGCCGACCGCGACCAGGAGCAACTCCGCGACCACCATGCCGTCGACCGCGCGGGCCATCCCAAGCCGGAGCCCGGCCAGCATCGCGGGTATGGCGCCGGGGATCAGGATGCTGCGCCAGATCTCCCGCTCGCTGGCACCGAAGGAGCGGGCCATCTCGATCAGCGACGCATCGACGCCGCGGACGCCGGCTCGGGTGTTGACGGTGATGTAGACGAACACGAACACGACGATGACCACCACCCGGGCGGTCAGCCCCAGCCCGAAGGCCATCATGATCAGCGGGATCAGCGGCGCGGTCGGCATCGCCAGCAGCATGTTCAGGTAGGGGTCGGTGACGTTCTCCAGCCACCGCGCCCTGGCGATCGCCAGGCCCAGCGGTACCCCGATGACCACGGAGATGAGGTAGCCGATCACCAGGGCCTGGTTGCTCAGCAGCAGCGCGTGCCACAGGTCGCCGCGCACGAACAGCAGCCGGTAGAGCGAGACCATGGTCTCGCCGAAGGTGGGGATGATCAGGCTGGAGGAGCGCAGCGCCAGCGCCTGCCAGAGCGCGGCGATCACGACGAAGACGCCCACAGGGAGGAGCACCCCCCACAACCGTTCGGTCATCCGCTCGCGGCGGGCCGCACGCCGGCGTGCCGTGCGCTCCGCTGCCGTCCCGTGGGATGCAGTCGTGACCGCCATGTCCACCTCCTCCTGGTCCTGGAGCCGCCTGCGCGCTACTGCTCTGGCGACCTGCCGATGGCGGCCAGCGCCCCGTCGAGGACGCTGAGATCAGCCGCCTGTGCCGACGTCAGGCCGGGATCGAGCAGCTTCAGGCTGGTGAACAGGTCGATGGTGGTCTGCAGGGTGGCGCTGGTCAGCACGCCGTTGGCAGGAAAGCCATGCAGGTCCTTGGAGTAGGCGGCGTAGACATCGGAGAACGACTTGACGTCCGCTGCTGTCTGGTACTTGTTGGCCGCGGCCTCCAGCGACTTGGGGTCCTGGTTGGCCTGGCGGATGTCCTTGAGCGCCTCCTCGACGTACTGGGTGGCGATCTCCTTGTGGCTCGCCAGCCAGTCCTTGTTGGCAAACAGGACGCCTCCGATGAGCCCGGGCATCTCCCGCGAGAAGGTCATCAGGATGTGGAACTGGCCCGGCTTCTGGTTGTTGAGGTTGATCCAGTCGGCAAGCTGCACGAAGGTCGCGTCGATCTGGCCGTTCACCAGCGCGACGACCCGGTTCTCACCACCGGAGATGATCAGTTGCTGGGGCTTGGCGTTGCAGCCACCCTGCGACATCCACTGCTCGGACATGGCCGTGTACGCCGAGCCCTTGCTCTGCACCGCGAACTTCTTGCCGTTCAGGTCCGCGCAGGAGGCGATCTCGTTTTTCGCGATCAGCACGAACTCGTCGGGCCGGTCCGCCATGAGCACGGCGACGTTGCCGCCCTTCTGGATCGTCTTCAGGGCGTCGAGGATCTGGATCCGCCCGAGGTTCACGTCGCCGCTGGAGACCGCCTCGGCGGTCAGGTCGGTGCCGTTGAATCCCACCGACTGGATCTTCCAGCCGGAGCCGTTGAGGCGGTCCTGGGTAACCCTGGCGGGCAGCCTGCTGAAGGACTCGCCGGAAGTCTCGCCGATCTTGATGGTCTTGTCGGAGCTGGAGCCGGAGCCGCTGGAGCTGTTGCCGGAGGAGCAGGCCGAGGCGACGAATGCGAGCAGGACGATCGCGAAGAGGATGTACCGAGGACGGTTCATGAAAGCCCTCCTGGCCACAGATTGCGGTTGAGCTACTCCGACCAGCGCGTGAGGCGGTTGTCCACAAAACCGACGACCCAGTTGGCGACCAGTGCGACAACGAGAATGACCAGGACGATCGCGAACGCCTGCGACGCCGCGAATTGACTGCCGTATTTCTGCGCGAGGGCGCCCAGACCGACCAGGGCGATGAACATCTCGCCGTTGATCATCCCTTTGACGGCACGGCCCATCCCCAGCCGGATCCCGGCGAAGATCAGCGGCAGCGATGCTGGCAGCAGGATCTGCAGCATGATCTGGCGCTCGTTGGTGCCGAACGACCGGGCCATCTCCACCAGCGCCGGGTCGACGTGGCGGACGGCGGTGGAGGTGTTGATGATGATCACGAAGAGCGAGTACATGACGATGACCGCGATCCGGGTGGCGTCGGACAGCCCGAAGATCGCGAAGAAGATCGGCGCGAAGATCATCGAGGGGGCCACGAAGAAGGCGTAGACGTAGATGTCCAGCGACTGCTCCAGGCGGCGATAGCGGCCCATCAGCGCGCCGATTCCAACTCCGAGCACCAGCGAGATCCCGAAGCCGATCCCCAGCCCCTGGAGGCTGGAGCGCAGGTCCACCAGGATGCCCTCGTCACGGATGAACTCCACCAGCGCCGACACCACGCTGGAGAACGACGGGAGCCACGGCAGGCTCAGCGTGCGGCCGAGTAGCTCCCAGAGCGCGACGCCGGCGACCAGCGCCAGCAACTCGATGGCGTTGTCGCCCAGCGGCCGGCGTTTGGACCTCCGCACCAGCCGGCGCCGGACCTTGACGGCCTCTGCCGCCGCCTCGGCCATCTGACCGCCCTCCTCTCAAATGGTTGCGCCGCTGGAGGCTTCGGTGGGTTGACGGGTGGAGCCCGCTTCGCCGGGTTGACGGGTGGAGCCCGCGACCTGCATGGCACGCAGGGTCTCCCAGACGTATTCCTTGATCTCCACGAAGGTGCTGGACTTCTCGACCTCACGGCCCCTTGGGCGCTCGAGCGGGATGTCGAGGATCTCCTGGATCGCCCCGGGGCGAGGCGTCATCAGGATCAGGCGGTCCGCCAGAAGCACCGCCTCCTCCATGCTGTGCGTGATGAACACCACCGTCTTGCGCTCCCGCTCCCAGATCCGCAGCAGCTCCTCTTGGAGCAACCGGCGGGTCTGCTCGTCCAGCGCGCCGAACGGCTCGTCCATCAGCAGGATCTGGGGGTCGACCGCCAGCGCCCGGGCCAGGCCCACGCGCTGCTGCATCCCGCCCGACAGCTCCTTGGGCAGGCGCCGCTGGAAGCCGTCGAGCCCGACCAGCTGCACGAGCTCCATGGCCCGCTCCTCGCGCTCGGCCTTGGACATGCCGCGGACCTTGAGCCCGAAGGCCACGTTGGTGACCACGTCCGCCCAGGGCATGAGCGCGAAGTTCTGGAACACCACGGCGCGGTCGGGCCCCGGCCCGGTCACCGGGGCTCCGTCGATCGTGACCTCGCCGTGGTCGCAGGGGATCAGCCCGGCGATGATGCGCAGCAGGGTGGTCTTGCCGCACCCGCTGGGACCAATGACGGTCACGAACTCGTTGTCGTGCACCTCCAGGTCCACGTCACTCAATGCCAGGACGCCAAGATCCGAATCACCGTGACCGGTGAATTCCTTCTTGAGTCCTCGAATCTGGATCATCCCAACCCGCTCCGTTCGGCTCGCGTCGATAGTTGGCTACCGGACCGCGGTGTCCCGCGCCCATGGCGCGATCCTGCGCTCGAGCATGCGCATCGCGGACAGCAGGAGCAGCGCCTCGAGGACGACCGCCGTCACCGTCGCGAACAGCAGGTCGGCCTCGAGCCGGCCGGTGAAGTCGAGCACCAGCCGGCCGACGCCGGTAGCGACCAGTAACAGTTCGACCAGGACCATCCCGGCGATCGACCGCCCCAGCCCGATGCGCAGGCCGGCGAAGATGGCCGGCAACGCGCTCGGCAGGACGATGCCCCACCAGGTCTGGCGTTCGTTGGCCCCGAACGAGCGGGCCATCTCCGTCAGGGAGCTGTCCACGTTGCGGACTCCGGCGCGGGTGTTGACCGCGATGAAGATGAACGAGAACAGCACCACGATCAGGACTCGGGAGGCGAGGCCGAGGCCGAGCGCCGTGATCACGATCGGGATCAGCGGGGCGATCGGCACCGCCAGCAGGATCCCCACGTACGGGTTGGAGACCCTGTCCAGCAACCGGAAGCGGCCGGCCAGCAGGCCCCAGGGGATGCCCACGATCACCGCGATCGCGAAGCCGAGCAGCATCGCCTGGTTGCTGACCAGCAGCGGCCCCCAGAGCTGCCCGTCGGTGAACAGCCTGTAGAGCCCCCGGACCGTCTCGGCGAACGTCGGGATCAGCGCATTGTCCATGCGGCCGGCGGCGAGCTGCCAAAACCCGGCGAACACGGCGAAGGTCAGCAGCCGAAGCCCCCAGGCGATGCGGGCCTCCCGCCGTCTGGCCCTGCGACCCACGCTTGCGACCATCCTCGCCTCCCTGGTCCTGGCGCGCGCCTACTACGCGCCGTCGACCTTGCCGACCTTGGTGAGCGCCTGGTTCAGGTACGCCGCGTTGACGACCTGGCTCACCTGCATGCCGGGCTGCAGCTCCCCGTCGTTGGTGAAGTACTGGATGGCCTTGTCCAGCATGGCGGTGTCTCCGCCGTTCCGCGGCCAGGCCTTCACCACGTCGATGTACGCCTTCACCGCCGGACCGATGATCTGCGAGGGCGTGTCCGGGACGTACTTGCGCACGGCCGCCTCGGCGACCGACGGGTCCTGATGGATCATGCGGAACGTCTTCAGCAGCTCGCCGAGGTAGGCGTCCGCCACCTCGGGGTTCTTCTCGAGCCAGTCGGTGTTGCCCCAGTAGCCGGCGCCGCTGATGTCGAAGACGTGCTCGGTCGAGATCAGGTGGAACCTGCCCGGCACCTCGGCGTCGAGGTTCAGCCAGTCACCCATCTGGACCATGGCCGCGTCGAGCTGGTTGTTGCGCAACGCCACCGCCCGGTTGTCACCGCCAGGGATCACCAGGACCTTGGGATTGATCCCACAGTCCTTGATGAGCCAGTTCTTGGCCACGATCGAGCTGGTCGCGGTCTCCCCGTGGATCCCGAACCGCTTGCCGTCGATGTCCTGGCAGCTCTGGATGTCGTTGCGGGCCACGATCACGAACTCGCCGCCGTTGTTCTCCATCAGGTAGCGGACCTTGCCGCCCTTCTGGATCGCCCGCAGCGGGTCGAGGAACTGTGAGACGGCGATCTGGACGCGGTTCTGGGCGACCGCCTGGGCGTTGAGGTCGGTGCGTGCGAACTCGACGTTCTCGATCTTCCAGCCCTGCTGGTTCAGGCGGTCGCTGGTGATATTGGTCACCACGTCGTACAACGAGACCTCCGAAGGGTGACCGACCTTGAAGCTGAGGTCTCCCTTGGGCAGGTTCCCGCCACCGGAGCTGGAAGCCGGCTCGTTCGACGAGCAGGCGGCGGCCAGCAGCACCAGCATCACCGCGGCGATGAGCCCGAGCCACCTGTTGATGTGCATCCGCTTCATCTATTCCTCCCCTCCGTCGCGCGAAGCTTCCCCGGATGCGCGCTTCGGCGGTGTCCTCGCCGCCGCCAGCACGGCCTCTTGGATCTTGATGTAGCTGCCACAGCGGCAGAGATTGCCCGCCAGATAGGAACGCACCTGCTCAACGGTGGGTGAGGGAATTTCCTCGAGCAGGGCCTTGGCCGAGAGCACAAATCCGGGAGTGCAATACGAGCACTGAAAGCCAGCATGGTCGATGAACGCCTGCTGAATGGGATGCAGCTCGCCTCCGTCGGCGAGACCCTCGATGGTCAGCACCTCCTTGCCCTCCGCCAGCGCTCCCAGCATGAGACAAGCGCTGATCGGCTGGCCATCCACCAATACCGTGCAGGAGCCGCACATGCCGATGCCACAGCCCTCCCGGGCGCCGAAGAGCTTGAAATCACGCCGAAGGATTTCCAGCAGAGTGTGATGCGGCTGGATCGCGACTTCCTCTTCCAAGCCGTTCACCTTGAGGCTGACGATCCGCTTCACCTTTTCTCCTCGGCTCCGTTGGACACGTCCACGCCCGTGTCGTTGACCCAGTCGGCCCCGCTAGGCGGGAGCGATGTCCGCGCTGGCCTGCGCCACCACCAGATGCCTGGCCTCCAATCCCCTGAGCACCTTCTCCGGCGTGATCGGAAGATCCGTGATGCGGACGCCCACGGCGTTGTAGACGGCGTTGGCGACCGCGGGGGCCACCGGGGGAAGCGAGGTCTCCCCGACGCCGTGGATGTCGCCCGCTCCCCGGTGCTCGAGCAGCGAGATGCCGATCTCCCTGGGAACGTCCTTGAAGGAGGGGATCATGTAGTCGGCCAGGTTCGGGTTCACGATCTGGCCGTCGTCGTAGACCATCTCCTCGAAGAGCGCCTGGCCGAGCCCGAAGAAGTTGCTTCCCTCGATCTGCAGCTCGCAGAGCCGGGGGTTCACCACCCGGCCGGCGAAGACAGCGCAGGCGATCTTTTGGACCTCGACCCTGCCGGTCTGGACGTCCACCTCGACCTCACAGGCGAACGCACCGTTGTGCCAGTGCACCGAGCCGACGCCCTGCCCTGTCAGCGGGTCCAGTCCGCCCTCGGTGACGAAGCTGCCGTGGCCGAGCAGGTTGCCCCGCTGCGCGGAACGGACCACGTCGCCGTAGGACATCGACTGGTTCGGGGCGCCCCGCACCTCGACCCGACCCTCCCGCGGCTCCAGGTCCTCAACCGCGGTCTCCATGGCCTCGGCCGCCAGCTCGAGCAGCTGCCCCCGCACGTCCCGGACGGCGCGGACGACGGCGTTGCCCATCGAGAAGGTGGTCCGGCTGGAGCTGGTCTGCTGGTCGTAGGGAGTCACGTCGGTGTCGGGCTCGGAGACCAGGACCCGCTCGAAGGGCAGGTCCAGCGCCTCGGCCGCGAGCTGGGCCAGCGCGGTCCGCGCGCCCTGCCCCATCTCGACGCTGCTGGTCAACACGTTGAGGCTGCCGTCCTCGTTCAGCTTGGCGGCGGCGGTGGAGGTCGACGGCGTGATAGTCGCCTTGATGAGCGCGGTGACGGCTTTGCCGCGCCGCTTGGACCCGTCGGCGCCAGCGGGTCGCAGGCCGTTGCCCGCCGGTCGTTGACGTGCGGGCTGGTCCCGCGGCGGCCACCCGATCGCGGCGACCACGCGGCCGAGCAGTTCCTCGTAGTGGAGGTCGTGGAGGACCTCGCCGGTCGCGTAGCTGTCGCCGGAGCGGAGGAGGTTGCGGCGCCGGAACTCGACCGGGTCCATACCGATCCGCTCGGCGATCATGTCCGCCTGGCTCTCGTAGGCCCATGCCCCCTGGGAGACGCCGAACCCGCGGAAGGCACCGGCCGGGACCAGGTTGGTCCAGACGGCCATCGAGTCGACCTTCACGTTGGGGATCCGGTAGGGGCCCGTCACCGCGCTGCCGGCGTTCCTGGCGACCATCGGCCCGACGTCGGCGTAGGCGCCGGTGTTGAACAGCGCGGTCGCCTCGCGGGCGAGCAACAGCCCGTCACGGGTGACCCCGGTCCGCAGCCGGACGGTCGCGGCGTGCTTGGTCACCGTGACGAATTCCTCGTCGCGGCCCAGGGTGATCTTGACCGGGCGGCCGGCCATGCCGGCCAGCAGCGTCGCGATGGGCTCGAGCCGGAGCGACCCCTTCGAGCCGAACCCGCCACCGAGCGTCAGCGTGATCACCCGGACCTGCGCCAGTGGAAGCCGGAACAGCTCCGCGAGCTGCGCACGGATGGCGTGCGGCATCTGCGTCGAGGACCAGATGGTCAGGCGGCCGCCCTCCAGACGGGCCACCGTCACGTGCGGCTCCAAGGCGACGTGCTGCACCGCCGGGCTGCTGAAGGTGTCCTCGAACACGTGGTCCGAGGCGTCGAACCCGCGCTCGACGTCACCGCGGCGCTGCCGGAAGAAGCTGCACAGGTTGCTGGGCAGCGAGTCGGTGGCGAGCATGTCCCCGAAGGCGGCCCGCAGCTCGGGGCGAGGGTCGTGCAGCAGCGGGGCGTCCGGCCGGAGCGCCTGCTCGGCGTCGAACACGGCCGGCAGCGGATCGTACTCGACCTCGATCGAGCGGCACGCCTCGTCGGCCACCTCCTCGTCCACGGCGGCGACCGCCGCGACCGGCTCGCCCGCGAACCGCACGCGGTCGACGGCAAGCACCGTCTGGTCCCGGAAGAACCTCCCGTACCTCGGCTCGATGGCGCCGTGGCGGACCAGCTCCGGCCCGGTGGCCACCGCCAGCACGCCCGGCAGCCGCCGCGCGGCGGAGGCGTCCACCGCGACCACCCTGGCGTGCGGGACCGGGCTGCGCAGGATGCGGCCCGCGGCCATCCCTGGCAGCTCGACGTTGAGCACATAGTCGACGCGGCCGGTGATCCGCTCCAGCGAATCGGCGACCGGGAGGCTCTGCCCGACGGGCGAGGCCATCTCAGTGGCTCCCGTTCCCGTTCGCCAGCGCCTGCTGGATCGCCCGGCGCACGAACACGCGGATCATCCGCCGGCGGTACCACTCCGAGCCACGCAGGTCCGACAAGGGCTCGATCTCCTCGGCGTACGCCTGGGCGATGTCGTCCAGCAGTTCGTCGGTGAGGCGCTCGCCGCGCGCCATCGCCTCGGCCGACTCGATCTCCTGGGGCGTCTCGGCGACCGCGCAGACGGCCACACGCAGGTCCCGGCAGGTGCCGTCGGGGTTCAGCTCCACCACGGCGGCGGTGCCCACGCACGGACGGTCCTCCGAGGACCGGGTGACGAACTTGATGTAGGCGGAGTGTGTCGAGGCGTCCTGGTCGGGGACGACCAGCTCGGTGAGCACCTCGTCCGGCTCCAGAGCGGTCTCGTAGAAGTCGCGGAAGAAGCCGGTGAGCGGGATCTCCCGCTCGCCCCGCGGGCTGACGACCCGCACCCGCCCGCGCATCGCGACCAGGATCGCCGGAGGGTCGGACGCGTAGTCGGCCTCGCTGAGATTGCCCCCGACCGTGGCCGCGTTGCGCACGCGGACGTTGGCGACCTTGCCGAAGGTCTCGGCCAGGGTGGGGTTCAGACCGCGGACCAGCGGCGACAGCTCGACCTCGCGGACCTTGACCAGCGCGCCGATCCGCAGGCCCGTGCCCGGCTCGTGGCTGATGCCGTTCAGGCCCTCGACGCGCCCGAGGCTGATCAGCACCTCCGGGTCGATCAGCCGGTTCTTGAGCATGATCACCATGGCGGTGCCGCCGGCGATCAGCTTCGACGCTTCGCCATGCTCGGCGAGCAGCCGGGTGGTCTCGTCGACCGACTCGGGCTGGAGGAGCTCAAGCGCCGTCATTGCCACCACTCCTCGCCAGGACCTCGCCTGGATTCCCGGCACCGGGCTGGTCGTCTGGATGGCCGTCGCCGTTGCGTCGTACGGCTGGGGAACCGGCCGTCAGCTGCTCGTTGGCCCCAAGGGCCCGCAGGACGCGCTCGGGGGTGATCGGCAGCTCCAGGATCATGGAACCGACCGCGCGGCTGACGGCGTTGCCGATGGCCGGGCGGATCGGCGGCACCGCCGTCTCGCCGATGCCGTGGACCTCGGTGGCGTCCTCGACCTCGAGCACGTGGACCGACAGCTCCCGGGGCACGTCCTCGAACGAGGGGATCATGTAGTCGCCGAGGTTGGGGTTGGTGATGCGCCCGTTGTCGCAGACCAGCTCCTCGAACATCGCCTGGCCGAGGCCGAACAGGATGCTGCCCTCGACCTGGAGCTCGCAGAGGCGTGGGTTGATCATGCGGCCCACGTAGAGCCCGGCGTGCAGGCGGGTCACCTGGTAGCTGCCGGTCTCGGTGTCGACCTCGACCTCGCAGGCCACCACCGCCGGGTGCCACTGCACCGAGCCCTTGCCCTGCCCCGTCTCCAGGTCCAGATGGGTGGTCGGACCGAAGAACCCGTGGCCGAGCAGGTTGCCCCGCTGCGCACGCCGGACCACCTCGCCAAAGCCCATGGACCGCTCTGGAGCGCCACGCACCTGCACCCTGGCGTCCTCGAGGACCAGGTCCTCCCTTGCCACCTCGAGCAGGTCCGCGGCCAGGTCGACGATCTGCTCCTTGACGTCCCGCACGGCCAGCCGGATCGCGGTGCCCATGGTGAAAGTCGTGCGGCTGGCGGCCGTCATGTGATCGAAGGGCGTGGTGGCGGTGTCCGGCTCGCTGACCCGCACCCGCTCCAGCGGCAGCCCGGCCTCGTCGGCGGCGATCTGGGCCAGGACCGTCTGCGCGCCCTGTCCCATCTCGACGCTTGAGACCAGGACGTTCAGGCTGCCTTCGCCGTCGCCATTGAGCTTGACGGCGGCCGTGGAAGGCAGCGCGGAGCCGCCCTTGACGGTGCAGGCCAGGCCCTTGGCGCGGATCGTGTTCCCTTCCCGAACCACCAGCGGCCCCTGGTCCCAGCCGATGCGGGCCGTGACCTCTTTCAGCAGCTCGGGGTAGTGGCACTCCGGGAACGGCTCGCCGGTGGTGAACGGCTCCCCGGCGGCCAGCACGTTCCGCAGCCGCAGGTCCAGCGGGTCGATCCCGAGGGCGTCGGCGAGCAGGTCCATCTGGGACTCGTGCGGCCAGGCGATCTGGGTGATCCCATAACCGCGGAACGCTCCCGCCGGGACGCAGTTGGTGTAGACGCCGTAGGAGTCGGAGCTGAGGTTGGGCACCCGGTACGGGCCGGTGGCCGCGTACGCGCGGACGATCAGGTTGGGGGAGCTGTCGGCGTACGGCCCGCAGTTGTACCAGCAGGTGGCCTGGTGGGCGACCAGCGTGCCGTCGCGCCTGGCACCGGTCTTGATGCGCACGGTGGCGGCGTGCTGGGTGTTGATGAGGAAGCTCTCCTCGCGCCGCAGCACCAGCCTGACCGGCTTTCCGGCCTTCCACGACAGCATGGCCGCGACCGGCTCGACCTGCGCGTTGATCTTGTTGCCGTAGCCGCCGCCGAGGGTGAACACGATCACCCGCACGTCTGAGACGGGCATCCGAAACGCCTCGGCGACCTGCTGCTGTACCAGGAAGGGGCTCTGGTTGGACGACCAGATGGTGATGCGGCCGTCCTGGACGTGCGCGACGCAGTTGTGCGGCTCCAGCGGGACGTGCTCGACCGCCGGGCTGTCGTAGACGTTCTCGATGACCACGTCGGCGTCGCGGAAGCCCTGGTCGACGTCGCCCTTGCGCTGGGTGAACAGGTGGACGACGTTGGTGCCCTCCTTGGAGCGCGCGATGATGTCGGTGCGCGCCGGGAGGATCCGGCGGGGGCCTTCGTGCAGCAGCGGCGCGTCCGGCTCGAGCGCCAGCCGCGGGTCGAACACCGCCGGGAGCTCCTCGTACTCCACCTCGATCAGCTCGAGCGCCGCCTCGGCGAGCTCCTCGTCGACCGCCGCGATCGCGGCGACCGGGTCGCCGACGAACCGGACCTTGTCGGTGGCCACCACCGACCGGTCCTTGATCATCGGGCCGAACGTCGGTGCGAAGCGGGAGCTCCCGACGATGTCGTTACGGCTGATGACGGCCTTGACGCCCGGAGCGCGCTCCGCCTTCGAGGTGTCGACCCGTAGCACCCGCGCGTGCGGGTAGGGGCTGCGCAGGATCCGCGCGTGGAGCATGCCGGGCAGCTCGAAGTTCAGCGAGTACTCGACCTCGCCGGTCACGCGCGCCCGTGCGTCCACCATGGGCACAGGACGTCCTACCGCCATCCTCACTCCCCTCTAGCGCAGCAGCCAGCCCCACTGGTCCTTGGTGGCGGCGGTCCGCTCCGGCGTCGAGATGACCTCCCCGGCCAGCGGGTCGTCCTTCCACTCCCACGGAGTGGTGGCGTCGACGATCATCCGGGAGTTGACCTTCAGCTCCCGCTCCTCCGGCCCGACGCCCATGTCGATGCGGCTGCCCTTGGTCCGGCCGATGATGTCGACGCTCCGCTCGGGATCCGAGCGCGACAGCACCGCCCACATCACGTCCTGGAGGCTGGTGACGTCGACGTGCTCGTCGACCACCACCGTCAGCCGGTTCATCTCCACCCCGCCGGCGCACTGCGAGGCGATCAGCGCGGCCTGCTTGGCATGGCCCGGATAGTGCTGCTTGATCGCCACCGAGGTCATCAGCCGGTTGCCGCCCTCCGGCGGCGACCAGACCCCGACCAGGCCGGGTACCCCCGCCTTCTCGAGCTGGTCCCAGATCATCCCGGAGCGCAGGTACGCCAGGAAGCGGTTGTCCTCGTGCGGCGGCTTGCCCTGCGGGCAGCCAAGGATGATCGGGTTGTCGCGGTGATAGATGCGGTGGATGCGCACCACCCGGTCACGGTCGTAGCCGTCCTGGTAATAGCCGGTCCACTCCCCGTAGGGCCCTTCCTTGTGGAACTCGTCGGTGGTGACGAAGCCCTCCAGCGCGATCTCCGCGTAGGCCGGGATCGGCAGCCCGGTCACCTCGCCCTCGACGACCTCCAGCGGCGTTCCGCGGACGCCACCGACCCAGTCCAGCTCGCTCTGCCCGAGCGTCGGGCCCTCCACACAGGAGCCCATGAACACCAGCGGGTGCACGCCGACCACCACCACGATCGGGCAGGGCTCCCCGCGCCGCATCCACTTCTCCTTGATGATCCCGCCGTGGTGCGGCGGGGCCACCCGGATGCCGATACCGCTGCGGTCGAACACCTGGTTCCGGTAGGTGCCTGCGTTGATCGCTCCGGTGTCGGGGTCGCGCACGATGTTGACGCTGGCGGTCCCGATGTAGCGGCCGCCGTCCTTGGGATGCCAGATCGGCGCGGGGAAGCGGCCGAGGTCGACATCGTCGTCCCGGAGCACGTTCTCCTGGACGGGCCCGCGGTCGACCACCACCGGCGGGATCGGCGAGAAGCTGCGCATCACCCCGCGCCAGAACTCCAGCAGGCGCTCGTGGCTGGCCTCCCGTGGGTCGATCCCGAGGGCGATCGCCTGGCGGCCGCGCGTGCCCATGCTGTTGGACAGCACCCGGTAGCCCGGCTCGAACCCTGGGATCTCGTCGAACAGTCCCGCCGGGCTGCCGTCCGCGTGGTCGAACATCTCGGTGATCGCGCCGATGTCGGCCTCCGAGGTGGCGCCGCGCACGTGCTTGAGCTCGCCGATCGCCTCCACGTCCGCCAGCCACCGGCGCAGGTCCTGCCAACGCGCGTCGCCGCCGCCGGGCTGGCTGGCGGTGGTCTCGACTTGCACGGCCACCGGACTACGCCTCCTTCAGGGTGCCCAGCTCGGCGTCGGAGAGCGGGCGGACGTAGTCGCCCGGGTCCATGCGCTCCTTGACCTCCGGCGGGACACGGGTCGGCACCGGGAACTTGGCGGTGAGCGGCCGGGTGCAGTCGAAGATCAGCTTGGTCTCCAGGGCGCCCTTCTCGTCGCGCCGGTAGGAGTAGGTCGGCGGGTTCAGCCAGCCGCCGATCGAGTTGTTGATGATCGCCAGGTCCTTGTCCGCCTGGAACCGGCTGGACAAGGCCCACATCACGTCGGCCTCGTTGGTGACGTCGATGTCGTCGTCGACCACGAAGACGTGCTTGGTCGCCGGGTTGTAGGCGAGCAGGTTGAAGGCCGCCAGGTGCGGCTCACCGTCGGCCAGCTTCTTCATGGAGACGTAGGCGTGCATCCGGGCGCTGGCCGACAGCGGCAGGTGCACGGCGGTGACGGTGGGGCACACGTCACGGACGCGGGTCAGCAGAAAGCCGGTGCGTGCCAGCCCGCCGATCGCCAGGTGCTCGGGGCTGGCGTTGAACACGTCCACGTACATCGGGTCGCGACGCATGGTGATCGCGGTCACCTTGAGCACCGGCTGGCGGCCGGTCCCGGTGTAGTACCTCGGGTACTCGCCGAACGGCCCTTCGTCACGGAAGCTGGCGGGGTCCGTGTCGACGACGCCCTCGATCACGATCTCGGCCCGGGCCGGCACGTCCAGGTCGACGGTCTCCCCGCGAACCAACTCCAGCGGCTCGCCCAGCAGCCCGCCGGCGACCTCCAGCTCACCGCCGAGGCCTGGCGGGTTGGTTGTGCCGCACAGCAGCATCGCGGGGTGGTGGCCGATCGCCATCGCGACCTGCATGGGTCGGCCCAGCCGGTGGTGCTCGTTCTGGATGAAGCGGGTGTTCTGGTAGGCGCCGGTCATGAAGCCGAGCTCGGTGCCGCTGTGCACCTGCGCCCGGAAGATGCCGGCGTTCTGGACCCCGCTGGTGGGGTCGCGGGTGATCGACACCGCCGAGGTGACGTACTTGCCGGCGTCCAGCTCCTGGTGGTGCAGCAGCGGAAGCCTGCTGAGATCGGCGTCCGCGCCGGTCCAGACGACCTCCTTCACGGGTGCCTGGTCGCGCTCGACGTGCTTGGTCGGGATCGGCGCGTTCTCCCGACGGCTGAATTCCTCGACCATGCCGTGCACGTCGGAGCCGATGCTGAGGGCCAGCCGCTCGTAGGTGCCGTGCAGATTCGTGATCAGCGGGATGTCGGAGCCCTTGATGCGCTTGAACAGGACGGCCGGGTACCCGGCGTAGCGCGGGTCGGTGCGCATCCGGTCGACGATGGCGGTCGCCTCGAAGACCGGGTCCACCTCGCGGTCCACGACCACGAACTGCCTGGGATCGTGCTCCACCAGCTGGCGCAGGAACGTCCGCAGGTCCTTGGGCCCCGGTTCCGGCGTGCCGTTCGCCACGCTCTCCACAACCTCCGTCGAGCTCAGCTGCTGTGTCATGTGGCCCCTTTCTCCAAGTCCCACTTCGTCGAGCGGGCCAGGTGCGCCCGGAGCTTTATTGACTGGGGTTATTTGGAATGCAAGCTGTAGGTGATCGTGACCCGTTCACCCGAATAGAAATGGGGCAGGAAATCATCCTGGTCGGAATACACCCGGTCGGGGACCAGCCGCCCCTGGTAGGAGATCACCAGCGGGTCGAGATCGAACGGGTAGGGCCGCACGACGGCCCGCGACTCGTCCTGCACGGCCACTTCGATGGTCACGTCATCTTTGCCGGGAGCGACCGGCACCGGGACGTCGCTCAGCGTCCGGGACGGTCCGTTCTGGCGCTCGGTGCTGTTCAGGGGATAGCGGTTGCAGATGAACTGGGCGAGCTGATCGAACACCTCCATGTATTTGAAATTCGTCCAGAGCGACTCGTCGTCGGCGTAGTCGCGATATTGCTCGAGCTCCCGGAGCTCGGTGGCCAGGTTCGCGCGGAACGTCTTCTGCTCGTCGAGGAAGGCCTTGACGTCTGGCTTCGTGGACTGGTCCGGCAGATAGGGAAGGAGCCCCATCCCCTGCGTGAGCAGCCCGTCGCCGTGCATCGAGACGTTGTAGGCGGCATAGGGGTCCTGCAACGCCACGCGCTCGATGCCATGGCGGTAGAAATCGAGCCAGACCTCGCCGAGTCGCGCCGCGCTGCCGATATAGTCGATGGGACGGCCCTGGTCGGTGAGGGTCGGCTTGATCTCCCAGTCCCACCATCCGCTGTCGTGCTCCTGCGCCGCGATCACCATGGAGCTGTAGGGCTCCGGCCGCGCGAATTCCTCGTTGCCCCAGTGCGCGGCGATCAGGCCCGCCACTCGCGAGTGGTCGATCTGCAGGATGAGCACCAGTCGTTGGTCGTCATAGCGACAGACCATCATGGTGGGATCTCCTCCTCCCGTTCCGGTGTCCTATCGCGGCAGTGGGCTACGCCAGTCGCCGGTATGTGCCTCGGTAATAAAGGAGTGGGTCTTCCTCGCTCCCGAACGAGATATGCTCGACGCGCCCGACGACGATCGTGTGCGTGCCGGCCCGCTGCGTCGCATAGACCGCGCAATCGGCGTGGACCAGCGAATCGCGGAGCACCGGCGTCCGGCTCTGGGGAATGTCATCCAGCCATTCGGCCGGCAGGTGCTTGTCGGCACCTGGCTCGGCGCAATAGTGCGATACGTCGATGGCGCCGCGGCTCAGCACGCTCACGCCGAAGCGGCCGTGGCGGAGTACCAGATCGTGGGTTCGGGTCTTGCGGTTGACGCACACCAGGACCAGCAGCGGATCGAGCGACACGGAGCAGAAGGCGCTCAAGGTCATCCCGTAGGGGTGGTCGGCCTCGTCCGCCACGGTGAGGACGTTGACGCCCGAGGCGAAGCGGGACATCGCCCGCTTGAAGTCCCGGACGTCGACCGTTGAGCTCGCTGTGCTCGCCATGGGTCGCCCTTTGGCTCACTGTCCCTGGTAGGCGGACACAGTGTTACATAAATCATCTACTTGAATCAAGTTCTCATGTTAAGTCCATGGGTCCTCAAAACGCCTCCACGCAGGCAAAGGAGGCCCGCTGGGGCGCGACCGGGCGCGGCCGCACCCATACGAAACAGACCCACGGCAGTCGCCGTGGGTCTGTTGTCTCCGAGTTCGCTCAGGCCTTGCTGTCTATTGGGTCTAGGGCGAGCTTGGCGATGTCCTCGGGAGTCAGGTCGATGCCGACGTAGAAGGCCATGATCGACAGCGCGGTCGTCTTGGCCTCCCAGGGGAGGTTGCGCTGGAAGTAGTCGACGTGGATCCGCACGTCGCTGTCGATCGAGCGGATGATCTCGCGACCCTTGTCGGTCATGTGCACCTCGGTCACCCGTCGATCGGCCGAGGACGGCGTCCGGCGAACGTAGCCCATCGTCTCGAGCTGCCGCACCAGGCGCGAGGCGAACGCCGGAGCGATGTCGAGGCGCGTGGCGATGCTGTTCACGTGCAGCATCTCCTCCGGCGAGCCATAGACCTGCAGCAGCGTCTGGTGCTCCAGGGGGTCGAGGCCGACCTTCTTGGCCTGCTCGTCGACGATGCGAAAGGCCTTGCGGATCGCGTGCCGCGCCTCCGCGATGCCCGACACGTACTCGTGATAATCCATGACTGGCTGCCGTCCTGTCGTTGTAGCCCAGCGGGCGGCGCGCAACTGCGGCACGTTGCTGCGCCTACCGAAGGTACGGTCCTGTTGTTACTCTCCTCAGTTAAGGATAGCGGGCCGTTTCGGTCAGCGCTCCCCATCTGACGGGTTCGTTCATCGTGACGTCTGAACGCCGCTTTGTCCGCGCCTCCTCCCCGGTCACGAAGTACTCGCCGCGGACCGCTCGCTCGGCCTCCCGCTCGAGCTGGTCGGGCCAGTCCCCGAGGGATTCGCCGTACCACGGTGGCTCGGGCTGCAGTGGCGGGAGCCCGAGCTCTTCCCAGATCGCCCTGGCGCGCTCCATGAAGACGCGCTTGGGCAGCGAGATCGGCGGGGCGTCGCGCCGGAGCGTGGCATTGATGAGCACCGAGGCATCCGCACCGTCGAACAGGCGCGGGCCGTGCCCGCGGTCCTGGTCGGGCACGACCCGCAGGTCCCGGTCCGGCCGGCTGCGGTAGGACATCGCCCACAGCACCGCGTCGGCGTTCTCCGGGTCGATGCCCTCGTCCACCGCGATCACGAACTTGCCCGACGCGCGCTGGAACGAGCAGGCGCCGTACAGCGCGCGCCACACCTCCGTCTCCGGGGTCCCGCGCCGCACCACGACGATGATCACCTTGCGGATATTGGTCAGCGGCTCGTGCATCGAGACCCGCACGACTCCACGGATGCCGAGCTGGTCGCGCAGGTGGGAAAGGAACAGCGGCTCGTAGGCGACCCGCTTGATCAGGCTCGACTCGCTGGGCGTCACCTGGCTGATGATCGATGGCAGGATCGCGTCCCGCCGGCGCGTGATCGCTGTGACCTCCATGAAGGCGTTGTACTCCTGGAGGTTCACGTGCCCGTGCGACTCCCCGACCGGGCCCTCCGGCTCGAGGGCGTCGGTGGCGATGTGCCCCTCGATGACGATCTCCGCCTCCGCGGGGACCAGCAGGTCGACGGTACGCGCCCGCACCACCCGGATGGCGGTGCCGGCGAGCCCGCCCGCGACCGCCAGCTCGTCGACCGACTCGCTCAGTTTCTGCACGGCGGTGAAGGTCACCACAGGCGGCGCGCCGAGCACCACGGCGCAGGGCATCGGCTCGCCCCTGGCACGGTACTTCTCCCAGTGGATGAGGATCCCGGGGCGCAGCTCGACCGAAGGGTTCATGCCGAGCCGCCGCGGCGCCTTGACCTGGCCGCGGTAGTTGCCGAGGTTTTGCACGCCGGTCTCGGGGTCCACGGTGATGAAATGCGAGGCGCTGGTGTAGGGGGCGTTGTCCCAGCCGGGCGTCGAGATGGGCACGGGCAGGCCATCGAGCGCTCGACCCGGCTGGTCGAGCTCCTCGCCGGTGATCACCAGCTCCTGGCAGGGGGCATGGTCGACCGGTACGGGCTGGATAGGGAGCTCGATGGCCGAGCGCCAGCGGTCCTGGATCTCCTCCAGCTTGCAGCCCATGCCGATGCTGTAGATCTCCCGGTTGCTCGCGAAGGCGCCCACTACCACGGGGATGTCGTAGCGGCGACCGGAGCCGTCGACGACGTTGGTGAACAGGAACGCCCTGCGCTGGGCCTCGGGGATGCCTCCGCGGAACTGCCAGCGGACCAGCGGGTGCAGCTCGGTGTCCTTGTCGATTGGCCGGTCGACGCGGATGAGGTGCCCCGCCCGTGCCAGCGCGTCCAGGTGCTCGTGCAGGTCCGGGTAGACCCGCGGCCCCGTCGTCATCGCGCCACGCTCAGGTCCGGCGCCACGACCTCCCCGTCCCGATCGCCGACCGGCGCCCGGCTCGCCGGGCCGGCGCGACCATCGAGGTCGTAGCCATTCAGCGCGGAGTCGACCAGCTCGCAGGCCGAATCGAAGTCGTAGTAGCGGAACACGTGGCCCTTCACGATGAACGGCGCGCCGGAATAGAACATCTCGTACTGGTGCTGCCGGCCGGCGAACTCGGAGCCGATCGCGTCCCACGCGAGCTTGAGGAGCTTCACCCGCTCGGCGGCCGGCATCCCGGGCGACTGCACGTAGCGCTCGATGTCGGCGGCGATCTCGGGAGCCCGGAAGTCCGCGCTCGAGGAGGGAAGCTGGATGAGGCCGCCACCGCACAGCTCCCGGACCATCTGGAGGATCCTCGGGTAGACCTCCGACTGGAGCACCAGCCCCGCGTACAGCTCGACCTTGCCAGGGCGCGCCACCCCGTTGCCGTCCACCTCGAAGTGCTCCTCCTGAGCGCGCACCAGCCCCTCCACCGTCGCCGACAGGGTGGCGATCTCGCCGAGCGCTCCCTGCACCGGCGGAAGCTTGTCGACCCCGTTCATCTGGGTGATGCGGCGGGCGAGGCCGCAGATGAAGTGCAGCTTGGTGGCGAAGCGGATCTGCGCCTGGCTGTTGCCGAGGGTGTGGGCCGGTGACTCGTAGAACTGCGCCGCGGTGGCCTTGACGTCCTTGTAGACGAAGACGTGCTCCCAGGGAACGAACACCTCGTCGAAGACGACCAGGGCGTCCGTCTCGTCGAAGCGGCTGGCGAGCGGGTAGTCGTAGACGCTGGTCGCGGCCTGGGCATACGAGCGCCTGGAGTAGACCTTGACCCCCGGCGCTCCGACCGGGATCACCGCCGAGATCGCATAGTTCTCGTCGCCCTCGCGGAGGGGGTGGATGCAGCTCAGGAATACCCAGTCGGAGATGGCGACGCCGGTGCCGAGCATCTGCGCGCCCTTGACCACGATCCCGTCCTCGCGCTCGGCGTAGACGCCGGCGTACAGGTGCGGGTCGGCCTGCTGGTGTGCGGGCTTGGACCGGTCGATCTGCGGCGGCACGATCACGTAGGAGACGTACAGGTCGTTGTCGCGGGCGAACTCGTAGAAGCGCTGGACGTTGTCGACGAAGCGCTGGCCGCCGCGCGCGAAGATCTCCGGGGCGCTGGCGAAGCCGGCCAGGAACCCGGCGACGTGGTCGGGGCTGCGGCCCATCATTCCGAAGGTCGCCTCCGCCCACCGGCGGATCGCCTTGCGCCGCAGCCGCAGGTCCCGTTGCTCCCGCGGGATCATGAAGGCCCGGTTGACCGGCTCCCCCGTGGTCGGGGAGTCGAAGGTCATCAGCTCCCGGTTGGCCGGGTCGCTGGCGATGTCATAGAGGTTGGCGACCGACTGGACCGCGTCGGCGAACGCAGGATGGCCGGTGACGTCATCGACGCGCTCCCCGTCGATGAAGACGGCGCGGCCGTCCCGCAGACCTTGGATGTACGCCGCGCCAGTGCGGGTCATGCCAGCTCCTTCCTCGGCCGTTGGCCAGGGCCCTTCCGAGCCTGAGACCGGCAGGTTCGAGTAATTGTATCTAAGTTATCTACTTACATCAAGTTCTTCTGTTACATCATTTCGCGGCTACCATGCCGCGCGGAGGAATTGGCTCGATTCCGCCATGAGCGCGACTTTCGCCCAATGGATACAAGTGTGTCTAAAGTATGTATTCTTAGTAGAGTACTTCCCTACTCTATCACCCGAGGGACGCCGGTCCGGTAGCGCAGCGGGAACAGTCCCCGGTGACCTCGGCTCAGAGGCCTGGCACGCGATCGCCGCGGCCTTCGGTGCACAGCAGCAGGACGCTGTGCGCCGGGCCGAGCCCGGCCGCTTGGAGCCGGTCCGGGCTGGCGGCGTGCAACTCGAGCAGCGCGGCGAGCCCGGCGGCGCCGGTCTCGCCGACGGCAATGCCCGCCCGCTCGAAGTGCCGGAGCGCTTCGTCGACGAGCTGGTCACTAATCGCGACGAAGGCATCGAACCAGCCGGTCACAACCGGCCACGCTGCAGCCGAGGGGTTCCCGGCGGCCATCCCGACCATCCGTGAGGTGTGGGGCCCCAGGATGCGCTCGGCGGGGACGGGCACCGCGGAGAACGCGAGATCGCTGGCCTGGCGGTCGTCGACGGTCCGGTAGGTGGCCTCGGACAGCCCCGGCGTCTCCCGGTCGACAAGGGCGACGACAGGCTGCCGGACGCTGTCGGCGGTGCCACGCCGATCGGCAATGACCACCAAGCGGTCGGCGGTCGGGCCGCCAACGACGCCGTGAGCCGCGCCGTCGAGGACGAGACCGCCGCCGTTCGCTGTGGCGTGCAGCGTCGGACGCGGCCCGGTCAGGGTGTCGGGCGTCACCGCCAGGCGGCAGCCGCCGGCGGCGACGGCCGGGAGCACTTCGGCCCGCAAGGAGTGCGATCCACCCGCCGCGACCGCCATGGCTCCGATCGCCGTCGGAAGCCACGGGTCGGTGGTCAAGTGCGCTCCGACCGCCTCGGCGACCACGAAAAGGTCGAGGCCCGAGCCGCCCGAGCCGCAGGCTTCGGTGCTCACGCAATGTCGAGCAGGCCCAGTTGGGCGAGGCGGGCCCACGTGTCCGTGCGGCCGGCGGCCTGATCTGGCGAGGCTGCCGGGTCGGCCAGGAGCTTGTTGACCGTGTCGCGCAGCAGGGCCTGGTCCGCGCCGAGGTCGGTCGGGGCGGCGACGGTCGTCATGGTCGGTCTGCTCATGGCAACTCCGAGGCAGGTTGTCCGAACAGGCGGCGGGGGCCGGTAGCACCGGCCCCCGCTCTCGCCGCGTGTGCGCGGCTACTTGCCGCCGCCCGGGGCTGCCGGGGACTTGTCGCCGTGCAGCCGGTCGCGCAGGGGTCGCGCGTTGGCGGGCGCGACTGGTGCCGGGGTCGCACCGAGCCTCGAATATGCGACCGTGTACGTCCACGCCGAGGCGCCGCTTCCCCAGCTCACGGCGATCTCGCGAACGATCCCGGCCGCGCTGACGGTCACCGCGGTCTTCAGCGGAGCGGCCGGATCGGCCGCCTCGTCGTGAGCCACGTAGCCGAACGGGAGCACCCGGATCGCCTGGCCTTCCTTCTGGCCGGTCTCGCGAGCGATCAGCCCGGCGGGAACGGTGCCACTGAAGACGGTGGAGCCATCGCCGAGCCGGCGCGTGGTCAGTCCGGTCATGTTGTCGATGATCCGGTGCAGGGTGACCCCGCCGACGTCCTCGCGCACGGCGGCGAGATACTCGTCAGGAGTGGTCCCACTGTCCGGGTCGATGCTCTGCGGGCTGCCGAGCTCGACCCAGCCCCCGACGACCGGGTCGATGCCGTAGAGAGTGCCGTCGACGACCAGCAGCTTGGACCCGGCCTTGCCGGGCCGCAGCGGTGCGTCCTGGGAGACCGAGAGGTCTTGGTCGTGCCAGCGGATCGTGGCGGCGGTCCAGAGCTTGCCGCCGTGGGTCATCCGGACGATGGCGGTACCGGAGCGCTCCGCGGAGGCGGCGCTGGTGCTGGCGGCCTTCCTGACCGCCGCGGCCGCGTTCGGCAAGCCGCTGCCGGGAGAGCCGATCGTGAGGAATGCCGACACCGCGAGCGCCACGGAAACCGCGGCCGCCAGGACGCCGACGAGACGGCGTCGAGTCGCGGGACGCCGGCGGCCCGGCTCGGTCCCGCCGGCCCCGGCGACCACGTCCACCGCGGCCGCGTCCATCCGCGTGCGCACCGCGTCGGCGGCCGCCTCGACCGATTGCTCGAAGCCCGCCTTTATTCGGGGGTTGGCCCGTCGCAGGGCCTGGAGGCTCTCAGACATCTCATCATGCTCCCTTGTCAATGCGCCGCCCGTCGGCGCTCAAGCCTGTGGGGTGCAGGGCGTAGAGGGAGGTCGCCGCCGCCACGCCGGCCTCGCGATGCGGCTCGACACCGTCGTCGCGAGCGAGCTCCTCGAAGACCACGCGGAAGCGGCGCCGCGCGCGATGGAGCCGCCCCCGCGCCGTGATCGCGAGGCAGCCGAGGGCTCCGGCGATCTCCGCGGACGACAGGCCCTCCCACTCGGCCAGCAGCAGGACCTCGCGGTCGCGCGGTCCGAGGCGGTCGAGCGCCGAGTGCACCAGCGCTTCCTCACGGCCGGCCGGAGAGACCTGCCGCGAGCCGGAGGCCGCGTCCAACGCCAGCCGCTCGTACAGGGCGACGCGGCGGCGGCTCGAACGACGCTGGTTGGCGATGACCCTGCGCGCCGTGGCATAGAGCCATATCCGCGCCGCTTCCCCCTCGGGCAGCTCGTCCAGACGGCGCCACGCCGCCAGGAACGCCTCGGCCGCCGCATCCTGCGCATCGCTGGCTGAGTCCGCCCTCCAACAGCAGTACGCGACGATGTCGGAGCTGTACGACGCGAACAGGGCATCGAAGCGCCGCCTTCGCTCGCCGTCGCTTTCCCTCATCCAGGCGACCTCCTTCCTACCGGCAGAACAGAATCCGGGCTCTCACGCTGTCCATGTCCGGCAGGAGCGAGATCGTTCGAGGGTCAAGACAATGCCAAGGCCTCGCGGGCGTGGCCTGTCTCACCCGCCGGTTCGTTTGGCCAGCCGCTGGCAGGCAAGCCAGCTTGCACGTTTCCGACCTGGATCGAGGTCACGAGCGGGGGAAGACCATGGATGAGAGCGATATGCCTCAGTCGGACCGGGACATGGAGGGCAAGGACCCCAAGGACGACGAGGACACCCAGAGCACGTCAGAGCCGGGCAGAGTGAACAGAGACGAAGGGCGGGCGCCCTACGAAGAAGGGAGCCGGCTGGTCGACATCGATACCGCCCCGGCCGACCCCGCCAAGGAAGAACGGCTCCCTGACGACGACGAGGACAGGTAGCGCGAAGAGGATGGGCGGCTCGCCTCCGCGCCACGCCTCCGGAGGCGATGACGTCCTGGAAGCCCTGAAAACCAATCCGCCAGAGCCGGCGACCGGTGCGTTCACGCGTGGGCGGCGCGGTGATCGGCGAGAGCGCGGTCGACGTCCTCATCGACCAGGTCCGCATTGAGCGCGATCGCCGTGGCTGATCCCTGCCCGGCCGCGTCGATGACGTGTGCTCGGGCATCAGCGGCGTTGCCCGCGACCCAGACGCCGACGACGCTGGTCCGTCCCACCGGATCGTGGACCACCCAGCCATGCTCATCCAGCTCACAGCCCAGGCCGGTGAGCAGGTCCGCGTTCGGTACGAAGCGCGGGCGCACGAACACCGCCGTTCGCGGGATGACGGGACCACCGCGCAGTTCGACGCCATGCAGTCGATCGTCGTCGAGCACGAGCCTGGCGACGGTGCCCTCGAGGATCCGGATGCCACGGGCGGTCAGGTGTTCGCGCTGCTCGGGTGTGAGGGCCTCGGTGTGGGGGAACAAGGTGAGGTCGGACGACCATTGGCGCACCAGCTGCGCCTGCTGGACCGCCTCAGGCGAGCCTCCCAGGACGCCGAGCGGCTGGTCTCGGACCTCGTAGCCATGGCAGTAGGGGCAGTGGAGGAGGTCCCGTCCCCATCGCTCCCGGACGCCGGGGATGTCGGGCAGTTCGTCGCGTAGTCCCGTGGCCACCAGGATCCGGCGGGCGCGCAGTTGCGAGGCGTTGGCGAGCCGTACCTGGAAGCCGGGCTCGATGCCGATCACGGTGTCGTCGATCAGGCGGCCGCCATAGCCGGACACCTCAGCTCTCCCCGCCGCCAGCAGGTCCGCTGGTGGCGTGCCATCCCGGGACAGGAAGCCATGAAGGTGGGCGGCCGGCGCGTTGCGCGGCGCGCCGGCGTCCACCAGGACCACCGCGCGCCGCGCCCGCAGCAGAACCAGGGCCGCACTCAGGCCGGCAGCGCCGCCACCGACCACCAGGACGTCACATTCCTCCATGCCCCTCACCCTCCTGCCACCTCTCCGTCGACCTCCGCCGTGACCCGGGTTGCTCAACTCGATCCCTCCCAATCCGGTCCTGGAGGGCTGGCGTCGGTGGGAAGTCCTGGATCAATGCCGGTCCTGGAGGGCGGGCCGGGCGCCCTCCAGGACGGCGACGACGCGGCTAGCGGGCCGCGACCGCGGGGGATGTGGGGACCACCGTGCGATCCGCCTCGAGGCGGTCGACCGCAGGTGACTTGAAGCCCTTGACCAGGAGGTAGATACCGAGCGACAGCTCCCAGACGAACTCCGGGGCGGCCGCGAGCGCCTTGAGCGCGGAGTCGGGCGCGATCGCGCCGGACAGCGCCGCGATGCCCCCGGCGCAGAGGACCGGACCCGCGATGATCCCGAGCAGGGCCATGGCCCGCGGCACCAGGCCGGACCGGTACATCAGGTAGCCGAGAATCAGGCCGTTCCCGACGCCGACGATGAAGCCGGGCCCGAGCAGGAACGTCCAGTCATGGAGAGTGACGAGCGACTTGGCGACGGTCACGGCCGCGCTCGGATCTCCACCGGCAGCCCCGGCGAAGTCCCGTCGCAGGGTGACGACCGAGAGCAGGCTGACGATGCCGACGGCAATGAACGTGCACTCAACCAGACGAGCGGTGACATAGCCGAGCGCGAGCGCTTCGTTCTGCCGCTTGAGGATGGGGAACAGCGCGACGGCGGTGCCGACGTTGGCGATGATGAGGAGGACCTCGAGCAACGCACCCATGGCCACGCCCACGTCGCCGCCGGTCCCGACGACATAGCGGGCGCCGTCCAGCACCGGCGGGTAGAGCAGGAACGCGGCTGGGATCGAGGTGACGAAGGTGATGAGGAACAACAGGCCGGTGACGAACGCGGTCCTTCTCGTCGAGTCCATCGGGACTCCTTTCGGTCCTGTGGGTTGTCGAGTGACCGAGATCAGCGGCAGACCGAGGTCGCCCAGTGCGCGGAGCAGCCCGTGCAGGGCCGCCTGGTCGACGACGGGCCCTTCGATGAGGGTGGTGCCGTCGTCCTTGGCCGTGAGGGTCATCCCGTCGAACCGGGCCGCCCAGCGGCGGCCCAGGTGTCCCTTGAGCCGGATCTCGTAGCGGCCGGCGCCGTGCGAGTGGCTGGCCGACGTGTCGCTCATCGCGCTCCTTTCGCTTGCATGCCGTTCGGACGACCGCAACGTAGGAGGCGATGTGGTGAGCGGACATCACCACATGTGGTGAGCAGCCTGGTGATTTCCTGGATGTGCGCGCCTCGAGCGGCACGCCCAGGTCAGCGGTCGCGGCCGCGTGACAGCAGATTGAGCTCCGCGGCTTGACGCACCGCGGCCCGGCGGCTGTTGACGCCGAGCTTGGCGTAGATGCTCTTGGTGTGCGTCCGCAGGGTGTTCACGGACACCGTGAGCTCACGCGCGATATCGGGGCCGTCGAGGTCGGACGCGAGTAGCCGGAGCACGTCCAGCTCGCGCTCGCTCAAGGGCTCGATCAGGCCCTTTTGCACAGGCTTGTCCTGGGACCTGTTGACGGCTGCCAGCAGTCGTTGGACATAGCTGGGGGCGATCCCCCGTTTCGCGGCGGCTCGCAGCAGCGACGCCATGGCTGCTCCCTCGCCGGCGAAGATGCGGACGTACCCCGCCGGCTCGGCCAGGGTCAGCGCACTCTCGAGCGCTGCCAATCCACCGGGGACGTCGCCGCGGGCGTGGTCGGTGAGCGCCCGCAGCACCAGGATCTCGATGACACTCCCCGTCCGGCCCCCGGCCTCGGCCGCCTCGAGCATGCGCTCCAGCAGCCGGCCCGCATCGGCAATCCGAGGCTCGGAGGGCCGCGCCCGGAACTGGGCCAGCAGGACCCGGGCCAGCGTGATGTGCTCGAACTCGCGCAGATAGGACAGGTCGTCCTCAACCGACAGGCCCTGTTCGCGCGCCCAGGCCGAGGCTTCGCCAACACGACCCTGCGCGGCCAGGACGCGGGCCCGCAGCGCCGGGATCGGCCGCACGTTCGGAGAGAAGTCGCCCATGTACACACCCAGCGCCTGATCCAGCAGGTCGAGGGCGCTGTCCAGATCGCCTTCGGCTTCGCGGACTCGCGCCATCGCGACCCGCCAGCGATACGGGTTCTGCGGCAGCCAGGTGTGCTCACCCAGCTCCTGAGCGCGCACCAGGTGCTGGGTGGCGGCGGCCAGGTCGTCGCGCTCGCAGGCGATCTGGCTCATCCCCACGTGCATGTCGGCCGTCCCCCGCAGCACGGTCGCGTCCTGGTTCGCGGCCTGCTTGGCGGCCTGCTTGGCGGCCAGGCGTAGCCCCTGCTCGTAGGTGCGCAGCGCCTCGCCCAGGCGACCCTGCGCGATGCGGATGTCGGCCAGGGTGATCGAGCAGCCGAGGACGTCAGCGAAGTGCC
>JBEDUQ010000327.1:0-18466 GCA_040414855.1 Actinomycetota bacterium | reverse complement strand
AGCGGGCTCATGCCGGCGGCGCGCGCCAGCACCCCGAACGAGACCCCGAACACGCCCGCCGCGACCCCGATGGGCAACGCCAGGCGCATCCCGTCCAGATATCCGGGACGCTGACCGAGACGTTCGGGGGACGACTCCACGTCACCAGCATACCGTTATTGGTGGTGACGAGCACCCGACCGAGACAGCTGGTCATGCCCGGTCCGGTTGTGGGGCCAAGGTCTCCAGTGCTCGCCGTGCCTGACGCAGCGCGTCCTCGGGATCGACGCCGAGCTGGCGTGCCTGGACCGCGAAGCGGCGCGCGGCCGTCGCGAGCCGCTGGTCCCGTTCAGCGGCGGCCACCCGCGCGGGCGCGTCCAGCACGAAGGTGCCGTGCGGCCCGCGGGTGGTGATGATCTGGTCGCGTTCCAGCTCGCGGAAGGCGCGGGCGATGGTGGCGGTCGCAACGCCGAGGTCGCGGGCCAGTTGGCGGATCGGTGGGAGCCGGGCGCCTCGTGCCAGCACACCCGTCGCCACCATGGTCGTGATCTGGATGCGGAGCTGCTCGTACGGTGGGATCGGCGACTCCGGGTCGAGCTGGAGGATCATGCCGACTCCCGCCCAGGGTCCTGGCGCGGCCGCGGCGGCTGGGCGGGCGGCCGCGGTCTCGGTCTCGGGCCAAGGCCGCGGCGGACCGGCCACCACAGCGGGCTGGTCAGGTCCTTCCAGCAGCCGATGGCGAGGCCGTAGCACAGCAGGCCGACCACGCCGCCGATCACCCACCAGGGGTCTGGAAGCTTGGGTCCGCTGAGCTGACCGGGCAGCAGGAACAGGAGCGCGGCCAGCCCGGCTCCGCCGGCCCGGTGGATCGAGGTCGACCGCAATGCGTCGTCGATGGCCACCTCCCTGGCGTTGGCGATTGGCTGGGACCGGCGCACCATCATCCGCAGGGTGACCTCCACCAGGGCGGCGACCGCGATCGCGGCGATGCCGATGGTGATGCCATGGCCCTGGACCCAGGCCTCGCCCCGGGACCCCACTGGAACCAGCGCGAGCACGACGACCACGACCGCGCGCTCGGCCCACAGCATCCAGGGTGGCAGGTAATCGGCCAGCCGCCGAGGGGCAAGGACTGCCGCGCGCAACCGCCCGGGATGCGCGCCCGGCCGGGTCAGCTCGGCGGCGATGGCGCCGAGCAGGTAGCCGGCGGCCCAGGCGGTGGGATTGGCGAGCAGGCGCAACGGGAACGGCGGCATCGGCCTGGCATAGGCCATGCCCCACCACAGGGTCGCACCCTCGCCGACCACGAACGGGACGACGAAGCCGAGTGTCCGCAGCCAACGGCCGCGGCGGAGCTGCTTGCCCACGTACGGTCGCTCGTCGGGATCCGGCACGAGGTCGTAGCGCGCGGCCCAGCCGGCGATGGCGGCTGCGTCCGGTGGTTTGGCGGCCCAGTAGAGGAGCGAGGCGAGCGCCGCCGTCGCGATGGTGATCGCCAGGGTCCACCCCAGCATCGGGCACCTCCGCGGGAGTATGTGCTAAGGCTCTAGCACATTAGATCGAACGCCGGAGCCCGTCAAGGTCTCGACCGTCCGGCGTTGCTCGGGCTGGGCGCCGCTCTGGAGGCCGCCGCGAACGCCGCCCTCGCGGCGCCAGCGTGGCGGTCGGCGCCGAATGAGGTCCTGGTCGCCGCTGAGCAGGGAGCCCCGCTGGTCGGCGGTGTGGTTCCATGGAGGCAAGTTGTTCCGGATGTCATGATCTTGCTCGGGCGGAAATGCACCTCCACAGATCGAACAGGTCGATGCGATACCCGGAGCGACGACCGGCCCCAGACCCCATGGCCTGCCGCGAGCCGCCGGTGTGCGGCGGACAGGCGACAATCAGGCACGGCAATCTCCGGGTAGTCGTCTTTGCCGCCTCGATCGAAGGCGCTTCAAACTTTTGTCGACGAAGATTCATGAAGATTCGGGAGGAGATCGACATGGCCGAACAGCCGACCTGCGGCCGTGGCCTGGCGTCGCATTCACCGCTCGCCGCCAGCCTCGCCGAGCTGACCGACGCGGTGGCCAGCAATCTGGACGTGCACATGCGGGCGCTGGACCCGTCCGACGAGAACGCCCGCAGGGAGCAGGCCGCCTACCTGCGCCTGTCCGAGGAGCACCGGCGCGCCGGCGCCCAGCTTCGGGCGATCGGCGAGGAGATGGCCGGCTACCATGACCTGCCGATGGGCAGGCACGATCGCGAGGCGATGACCTCACCTGACGTGGCCGCCGCGTTCCGGCGCTTCGTGAACGCCGAACGGGATCTGCTCGGATTGCTCCAGCGGCGCCTGGAGCAGGACCAGCGGATGCTTGCCGGGATGAACGGATCCGGCGGCGGCTGACCGGAGAATTTCCCGCCGGCGTGACCCGGCGCGCGGCGACCATCGTCATCACCGCGGGAAAAGAGAAATGCGCGGGCGGCGCGGAAATCAGCTCGACAGAAAGCCCCGGTGGCGTTCGTATGAAGGCCGGGCAAATAACGCCTGACGGCCCCTGAGGCTGAACAGCGGCTTTGTGCCGGACGGATGCGACCGGTAGAAGACCAGGTCTTCGCGACCCTCCAGGTGGTCGCCGAACCTTGAGAAGACCCAAGGCGCACAGCGCACCTCGATGCCGCGAACGTTGTTGGCGCCCTCCTGCCAGCGAACGATCCGCATTTTCCAGTCATCGCCCCTCGCGCCCTTCGGAGATTGCGCGGTGAGGAGCATCGCCATCTCGGCATTGAAGACCGTGATGAGTTTCTGAAAGTCCGCCTCTCGACGGGAGGAATCGCGCACGCAGGTCTCCTCGTCACAGGCACCATCAACCGGCGCGGATATTGTAGCAGCCCACAACCGGCGCGAGTCAGCACCCAAGCGGACGGAAATGCCGTCGCCGCGCGCTCCACGACCCCTGGCGGTCAGCTCCGGATCAGGTCGGCGAGCACCCTGGCCTGGCTGATCTCGACGGCCTTGGTGGCGGTCACCAGGGTCTCGGTCCGCTCCTTGGCGAGCGTCCGGAGCCTGGCGAGCGCCTCGGCCGCCTCGGGCTGCTCGAGCTCGTGCCGGTAGCGACGGGCGAACTCCTGGAAGCGGTCTGGATCGTGCCCGTACCACTTGCGCAGCTCGGTCGATGGAGCGACCTGCTTGCACCACTCGTCGACGTGAGCCGCGTCCTTGCGCAGCCCGCGCGGCCAGACCCGGTCGACGAGCACCCGGTAGCCGTCATCGGGCGACGCCTCCTCGTAGACCCTGCGGACCCTGACCTCCGGCTTCCTCGCCATGCTCGCCTCCTCCTTGGATCTTCGGGCCGCGAACCCGCCTGCCCCTGCCCGCCCGTGGCCGGCCCACGGTCACATCGCCCGCACCGGCCGGTACACGGGCTCCCACATGGCCTCACGCACCTGCCGCGCGGGATCGGTCAGCTCGGCTCGCGCCAGGCCCTCCTTGACGGCGCGTTCGGCCACCGCGGCCGCGACCGTCGCCGAGGTGTCGCGCAGATTCTCCACCCGCGGGAGCAGCGGGGCGCCCGGCCTGCGCGCGTCGACCATCCCGGCGACCGCCTCCGCGGCCGCGACCAGCATGCCGTCGCTCACCCTCCGCGCCCTGGAGACGATCGCCCCGAGCCCGAGGCCCGGGTACAGCAGCGCGTTGTTGGCCTGCCCGATGGCGTAGCTGACACGCCTCCAGGTCACCGGCGGCACGGGGATCCCCGCCGCGACCAGCGCGCGTCCGTCGGTCCACCGGATCACCTGCTCGGGCATGGCCTCGATCCGCTCGGTCGGGTTGGAGATCGGGAAGACGACCGGTCGCTCGACATGGCTGGCCATCTCCTTGACCACCGGTTCGGTGAAGGCGCCGTGGATGGTCGAGGTGCCGAGCAGGATGGTCGGCTCCACCTGGCGGACGACCTCCTCCAGGCCGATGCCGGGCTCGCCGTCGCGCTTCCAGCCCGAGACCTCGGCCGCCGGCCGGGCGTACCGCACCTGGAAGTCGCGCAGGTCCTCCATGTCGTCGGTGAGCAGGCCCTGCCGGTCGACACTCCAGATCCGCGCGGTCGCCGCCTCCTCGCTCGCCCCGTCGCGGACCATCGCGTCGCGGAGCTGGTCGGCGATCCCGACCCCGGCGCTGCCGGCGCCGAAGACCACCAGGCGCTGCTCGCGCATGGGCACGCCGCTCGCCCGCGTCGCGCTGAGCGTCGCCGCGAGCACGATCGCGCCGGTGCCCTGCACGTCGTCGTTGAAGGTGCAGATTCGGTTCCGGTAACGGTCCAGGATGCGCCGGGCGTTGTTGGGGCCGAGGTCCTCCCAGTGCAGCAGCGCGCCGGGGAACCGCCTGGTCGCCGCGCGCACGAAGGCGTCGATGAAGGCGTCGTAGCGCGGCCCGCGCACGCGGCCGTGACGGTTGCCGAGGTAGAGCGGGTCGCAGATCAGCCCCTTGTTGTCGGTGCCCACGTCCAGCGCCACCGGGAGGCCTCGCGCCGGGTCGACGCCGGCCGCCGCGGTGTAGACGGACAGCTTCCCGACGGCGATGTCGATCCCGCCGACGCCCCAGTCGCCGATGCCGAGGATCTCCTCGGCGTCGGAGGCGACGATCAGGTCGACGTCCCCGGCGCCGGCCCCGAGGTTGTCGAAGGCCGTCTCGATCTCCTCGGGCTCGTCGATCGAGAGGAAGACCCCGCGCGGGCGGCGGTACTCGTGGCTGTACTGGCGGATCGCCTCGCCAACGGTCGGGTCGTAGACGATCGGCAGCAGCTCGCGCAGGTGGTCGGCGAGCAGCCGGTAGAAGAGCACCTCGTTGCGGTCGTGGAGCGCCTCGAGGTAGCCGTTCTTGAGCAGGTCGCTCGGCTGCCCGCGGAGCTGCATGTAGGCGCGGTCGGCCTGCTGGTCGAGGCTCAGGACCGCCGGCGGCAGCAGGTCCTCCAGGCCGAGCTCGATGCGCTCGCGGTGGGTGAACGCCGTCCCCTTGTTCAGGCGCGGCGTCTCGAGCACCTCGACGCCACGCGCGGTGGTCCGGTAGCCGCCGTCGTCCGCCTGGATGTTGCGTTTCACCCCGGGTTGGCCGCCATGGGATCACCTCCATCGAAGAGGCCCACATGCGGCGGTTAACCCGGCTGTCCCCTCGCAAACCGGGGAGCAGCTCGGCGACCGCCGGCCTCCAGCTTCCTGGCGCGGAGCGGCTCCAGCATCACCCGCTCGGGGATTCTGGCGCCGAGGGGCCGGGTAAATGCCGTTCGCCGACGTTTCCGGAGGGACGGTGCATGGCGGGTCCTGACCTCGTACCGGACACCACGCTGGCCGGCTACCGGATCCTGGAGGCGGTCGGGCGTGGCGGCATGGGCGTGGTCTACCGGGCGGAGGAGCCGGCGCTCGGCCGGCTGGTCGCGCTCAAGGTGCTCGCGCCGGCGCTGGCCGACCACGACGAGTTCCGGCGCCGCTTCCTGCGCGAGATGCGGGTCGCGGCCTCGATCGAGCACCCGAACATCTTGCCGATCTACCGCGCCGGCGAGGACCGGGGCCTGCTGTACCTGGCGATGCGCTACGTGGACTCGAGCGACCTGCGCGAGGTCCTGCGCCGCGATGGTCCGTTGGAGCTGGAGCACGCCCTCTGGATCGTCGACCAGGTGGCCCAGGCGCTCGACGCCGCCCACCAGCGAGGGCTGGTCCACCGCGACGTCAAGCCGGCGAACATCCTGCTCACCGGCCGGGACGCGGGCGGGCGCGAGCGCGTCTACCTGGTCGACTTCGGGATCGCCCGGCCGGCCACCGTGGACGGCTCGATCACCGGCGGCGACGTGGCCGTCGGCACGCTCGGCTACGCGGCGCCGGAGCAGCTCACCGGTGGGACGCTCGACGCCCGCACCGACGTGTACGCGCTCGGCTGCGTGCTCCAGGAGTGCCTCACCGGACGGCCGCCGTTCACGGCCGAGGGCGACCACGCGCTGATCGTTGCGCACCTTGAGACCCCACCGCCGCCGCCGAGCTCCGTCCGGCCCGGCTTGCCGGCGGCGCTGGACGCCGTCCTCGCCCGCGCCCTCGCCAAGGCCAAGGACCAGCGCTTTCGCTCCTGCGGCGAGCTGGTGGCGGCGGCGCGCCGTGCGCTCGCCGAGCCCGGGCGCGCGCCCGCACCGGCCGGAGCGCCCCCCTCCGGCGCCGGGTGGCAGGTAGGGCCTCACCGGACCGCCGCCCCTCACCGGACCGCCGCCCCGCGCCCGACCGCTGCCCCGCGCCCGACCGCCGCGCCAGTCTCTCCCGGCACCCGGTTCCAGTCGCCGGTCCCGCTGGCGGACTGGGTGCGGCGGGTGCTGTGGCTGGAGATCGCGGTCGCCGCGGTCGGGGTGGTCGCCAACCTCCGGGACACAGCGATCTGGTACCGGCTGCTCGGCGACCCGCCGGGGCCAGGGGCGCCAAGCGCCCTCTCCGACCTGGTGTTCGGCGCCGAAGGGCTGGTGCTGCTCCTGGTGGCGGTGGTGTTCCTGGCCTGGTTCCGGCGCGTCTACCGCAACCTTGAGGCGCTCGGGGCGCGTGGGCTCCGCTTCAAGGCGGGCTGGGCGGTCTGGGGCTGGTTCGTGCCGCTGCTCGGCCTGCTCCGGCCCAAGCAGCTCCTCAACGACGTC
Source organism: Actinomycetota bacterium (assembly GCA_040414855.1). Classification (GTDB taxonomy): domain Bacteria; phylum Actinomycetota; class CALGFH01; order CALGFH01; family CALGFH01; genus DASVXQ01. Next base: position 11,852 of record JBEDUQ010000327.1, on the reverse strand, counting down.
TGGCGCGCCGGCGACCCGGACCTGCCGGCCGACGACCCCGGCTCGTGGCGGCGACGGCCGGTGCCCGGCGTGCTCACCTGGTGGTGGCTGGCGTTCCTCGCCTCGATGACCACCAGGGCGATCACCACCCAGTCGTTCCACACGCTCGCCGTGCTGATGACCTTCGGGTTGCTGAGCGCGCCGCTCGACCTGGTGCCGCCAAACTCGGGCGTGCAGAGCCTCGCCGACCTGCTCACCGTGGTGGCGGGCCTGCTCGCCCTCCGGGTCGTGCGGATGACCACCGACCGCCAGGAGGCTCGCGAGGCCCGGCTGGTGGGACCAGCGGGCGCTGTGGGCCGGGCGGGCCAGGCGGACTGAACAGTCGCCCCAGAACGGCCGCACCTCGACCGGCAGGGTGCTCGCCATGCTGATCCTCCGGCCCCACTCGAGCGCCGCGTCGAGGTCGGGCGCCCGGATGATGGTGAACCCGCCGAGATGCTCCTTGGCCTCGGCGAACGGGCCGTCGGTGGTGATCGTCTCGCCGTCCCGCACGCGCAGGACCGTGGCCGTGCTCGGCGGGAACAGCCCGCCGCCGAAAACCCACGAGCCGGCCTGCTTCAGCTCCTGGTTCACCTGGTCGAGGTCCGCCGCGATCTTCTCGAGCGCCTCGGGGCCGGGAGCCGGGCCGTCCGGCTCGAATACGCTGATCAGGTACTGCCTCATGGTCGACTCCTCCTTCACACCGGCGCCGGCACCGTACCGGACCGCTCACCCTCTACACGAGCGGCCAGGGGCCGGATCGACACCCGGAGCTGGAAACAGAGCGCGGCCGGTCCGCGGCGGCCACAGGGAAAGGGGTGGGTGCACCGATGGCCTTCGACGAGGCCCTACGGGCGCGGCTGCGCGCCCAGCTCGCGGGGATGGACGGGATCGTGGAGAAGCCGATGGTCGGCGGCATCGGCTTCATGCTGCGTGGCAATCTGCTTTGCGGGGTGATGGGACCTGACCTGCTGGTCCGCCTGTCGAAGCGGGACTTCGACCGCCATCTGGGCGAGGACGGCGCCGGCCCGATGGTCATGGGCGGCCGCTCCGGCCGGAGCTGGATGCTGGTCCCCGGCGCCAGCGTCGCCGGCGAGGCCGAGCTCACGAAATGGATCGGTCGCGCCGCCGAGTTTGTCTCAAGCATGCCGGCCAAACCCTCGAAATAGGCACCGGCTCCCCAGATACGGCGCGGCCGGTTCGGGGAACACGGACAGGGACGACCGGGCCGTTGCGAGTGGAGGTGTGCCATGAGACCGGTGGCGGGAGCGAGGGAGCTGGCCGAACGAATCGGGGAGCTCAAGCAGCTCGATGGTGCCGGGGCGATGCTCAAATCCCTGGTGGACCGCTACATCCCTCCGAAGTCGGAGGTGAAGGACCTGCTCAGCGGCACCTGGCTGGGCCATCCGCTGCACCCGGCGCTCACCGACGTGGTGGTCGGGGCGTGGACCAGCTCGTTGTTCCTGGACTTGATGCCAGGCCGCAAGACCAGGAAGGCCTCGGACCGGCTGATCGACCTCGGCATCCTGGCGGCGGTCCCGACCGCGATCTCCGGGCTGTCCGACTGGACCGACACCATCAACTCACGCCGCCGGGTCGGGCTGGTCCACGCCGTCACCAACGTGACCGCCGTCTACCTCTACCTGAGCTCGTCGTGGGCGAGGAAGCGACGCCAGCGGGTGCGCGGCTTCGTGCTCTCGACGGCGGGATTCGGGGTGCTGAACGTGGGGGCCTATCTCGGCGGACACCTTTCCTTCGGGCAGGGCATCGGGGTCGACGAGACGGCCTTCGACGAGGGGCCCACCGACTGGCAGCCCGCGATAGGCGAGGCCGACCTCGAGAGGAACATCCCGACCCCGGTGACCGTCGGCGCGATCGAGCTGCTGCTGCTCAGGCGGGACGACTCGATCCTCGCGATCTCGAACCGCTGCTCGCACCGCGGCTGCTCGCTGCACGAGGGCGAGTTCTCGGAGGGGGGCACGGTGGTGGTGTGCCCGTGCCACGGGAGCACCTTCGACCTGCACGACGGCGCGCTGCTGCACGGGCCGGCCACGGCACCGCAGCCCTCGTACATGACCCGCGTCCGCGACGGCAAGGTGGAGGTCCGCCTGGCGCACGACTGAGGTCCGCGTGGGCCGCTACCGGCCCGGCTTGAAGAGCAGGTCCCAGGTCGCCGCCATCAGAGGCCGAGGAGCTCGCCGAGGCGGCGCGCGACCGGCCAGGCGCCCATCGAGCTGTTGGCGAGGACCGTGAAGGTCCAGCCCGCGACCGGGTCGTGGACGCTCTGGAACGACACCCCGGCGTCGAAGCCCTCGAGCAGCACGGCCTCGGTCGACTGGTGCAGCCAGAAGCCGAGCCCGTAGCGCTTCGACTCCGACGGCACCTCGCTGCGGGGCCGGAGCATCTCGGCGACCCACGGCGCCGGCACGATCTGACCCGCCATGAACGCGGCCCACATGGCGTGGATGTCGGCGGCGGTCGAATAGGCGCCGCCGTCGCCGCTGCCCCGCACCGGGAGGTGGAGCAGGTTGGTCCGCGGCCCGTCGGCGTCGAGGTAGCCGAGCGCGACCCGCCCGTCGGGCTCGTCGGAGCGCAGGTAGGCGGTGTCGGGCATGCCGGCAGGCTCGCAGACGCGGCTCCGGACCAGCTCGTGGAAACCGACGCCGGCGGCGCGCTCGGCGAGCAGCGCGAGCACGACGTAGCCGCCGTTGCAGTACGAGAAGCGCTCGCCGGGCGCAAACTTGCTCGGCTGCCCGTCGAGCACCCGCAGGTACCCCTCGGTGGTGGCCAGCTCGTGGACCGGGACCGGCAGCAGGTAGTCGCTGACCTCGAAATCGGCCTCCTCGTCGACGTAGTCGCCGATCCCCGAGCGGTGCGCGAGCAGGTGCTCGACCGTGACCCGGTCGTCGATCAGCGGCAGGTCGTCCCCGAGCAGCGAGCGGGCGGTGGTGGCACGCGACAGCAGGCCCTCGTCGATCAGGCTCACCACCGTCAGCGCGGTGAACCCCTTGCAGCCGCTGGCGATCGCGAACCTGGTGTCGAGCTTGTTGGCGATGCCGTGGCCGCGGTGGGCGAGGCCGTACGCCCTCGCCAGCTCGACCTGGTCGCCGCGGTCGACGCGGACCACCCCCGAGAACCCCGTCTCGGCGGCGACCTCGTCGACCGATTCCTCCAGATTGCCCATGCGCGGAGTCTACAGAGCGCCGGCCGCGGAGGAATCCGAATTTTCGCCCGGCGCGGGGGCCCCAGCGCGGGGGCCCCGGCGCGGGGCCCGGCGCGGGCCGGCCCGCCTCAGATCGCGAAGCGCCAGCGGGTCGCGCCGGCCGGCTCGGCGGTCGCCACGCCGAAGGCGGTGTCGAACCTGAAGCGGTACAGGTTCCACGGCGGCGGCCCGGCGCTCGGGGCGCTGAACGGCGCGGTGAAGGCGTCGCCCTCGACCACCGCCGGCCAGCCGCCCTCGCGGTACCCCGCCGCGGCCCGCTCCAGCGTCGGCTGGTCGGCGACCCTGGTGGCCTCGCCCTCGAGGACGAGGTCGATGCCCTCCAGCCGCACCGACACCGTGCAGGCGGGGTTGGCCCCCAGGTTCCGGGCCTTGCGCGCCCGCGGCGAGCTGGTGAAGAACAGGTCGCCGTCGAGCCAGAGCACACCGACCCCGGCCGAGTGCGGGCGCCCGCCGGCCCCGACGGTCCCAAGGAAGAAGGGCGTGCCCGGCTGCGGCGCGCCGGCCACCAGCAGGTCGCGGGGACGGCTCCAGGGCAGCGGCTCCGCGCCGTAGATGTCCAGGTTGGTCACCTCAACAGGCGCTCGGTCGGTCATCCGGACCTCCGTTCCGACGGTTCTGGCAGCCGCCAGTTCTATCAGTCACGGCCGGGCTGGGGCGAGGGGTTGTGAGCCGAGGCGTACAGATAGCTCGCCGCCAGGGTGCGGTGCGGCCGCCACGCCTCGGCGATCTCCAGCACCTCCGCCTGGCTGGGCAGATGGTCGAGCTTGTAGGCGCCCTGGATCGACTTTCGAAGGACGAGGTCGCCCACCAGCACCACGTCGTCGCGATGCAGCGCCAGCTCGAGGAAGCCGCCCGCGGTCCAGCGGCCGATCCCGGGGACCTCGGTGAGGCGTCTGATCACCTCCTCGTCCGGCAGTCGCCGGAGCTCGGCCGGGTCGAGCCGGCCGTCGACGAAACGCTCGGCCAGGTCGCGGAGGGTGGCGATCTTGCGGCGCGACAGTCCGACGGCGCGGAGCTTCTCCGGGTCGGTGGCGAGCAGCTCCTCCGGCTCCGGCAGCCGGTCGCCGTACAGCTCGGTCAAGCGGCCGATGAAGGTCCGCGTCACCGCGACCGAGAGCTGCTGGCCGACGACCTGGAAGATCAGCACGCCGAATGCATCCATCGCGGGCAGTTGCGACAGCCACTCCTCCGGGTCGAAGTGAGGGTTCGCGTCGATCAGCGAGGCGATCACCGGGTCGGCCTTGCGCAGCGCCGACAGCGCGGCGGTCTGGCGACGGCGCTTCGGCCTGGTCATGGCCTCGACCTCCAGCATTCGACCTGTGTCTGGGGCTGGTGCTCGAGCCCTGGTTACCACGACAGCGGCGGGAAACGCCGGGGCGGAACGCCGGTCATCGGTTGTCGCGCGGCGAGGCGGTCAGCCCTTGACCGCCGGCGCCTCGTCGACGTCGTTGCCGACGTTGTCGAGCCCAGCCCAGAGCGCGTGGAGCTGCGACTCGAGCCGCGTCAGCTCCTCGACGTGGGCGGCGGTGAGCGTCTGGAGGCGCTCCTCGCCGGCCTCGGTGAGGCGCAGCCGCACCACCCTGGAGTCGACCGGGTCCACCTGGCGTTCGAGCAGGCCGGCGGCCTGGGCGCGGTCGATCGAGCCGACCGCGCTGTGATGGCGGACGCACAGGTAGTCGGCCACCTCGCCGACCGTGGGCCCGCGGGGGTCGGGATGACCCCGGAGCGCCAGGAGGAGCTGGTGTTGAGTGGGTGTGAGCCCAGCCGACTCCGCCTGCGCGGCGCTCCAGCGGAGAAACCGCCGAAGGCCCGTCCGAAAGCGCAGCAGGCGCTCGTATTGTCCTTGTTCAAGTGCAGCCATTCGCAAACGGTATCGTGATGCGACCCAAACGGTCATCGGCGCATCCGCGGCGCGAGCCACGCGCCGTCGACCGTGGCGGCTCCTACCTCGGGTATCGCATCACGCGCTACGGGCGGCGGTGCGGGTCCCTGGGCTGGTCCAGCTCGGCCAGCCGCTGCTTCGCCCGGGCGACCATGCGCTGAAGGTGCGGCATGGCGGCCATGCCCACACTCAACCCGAACACGAAGAAGAAGATCCCTTCCACTTGCGTGCCCCCGTTCTGGGTATCGAGAAAGTCAGGCTCTACGGGTGAGGCACGAGCGTGACCCGCTCACCGTCGCAGTACGGGCATGGCACCGACCATGGAGCCATTGCCGGCATGCCGGCGCGGTAGTACAGCCGGTGGTCGCCGGCGTCGTCGTGGAAGCTCAGGACCTGATAGGTGACCGTCCAGGTGCGTTCGCAGTCGTGGCAGGCCAGCATGTAGCGCTCGGTCTCGAGCCCCTCGATCGTTCTCATTTCCTTGCTTCTTTCCTCCACACGAGTCCAGCCCCGGGTCGGCGCCCCGGGCTGGACGACCCTCGTGTCCGGCCGGGCGGGTGCGGCCGCCCGCCCGGCCGAGGCTCCTACTCCCTACCGTAGTCCTAGCTGGCTGGCTGGCATCTCGACGAGTGGCGTGATGGACGCTGTGCCGCGGTTACTGGTCCATGTCGTCGGGCGGCGGACGCCTGGTCTCGCCCTCCTCTCTGACGACGCGACCGCCGGCCTCGACTCCGACCTCCTCGGGCACGCCGCGCCGTACAAGGGTGTCGTGGATGAAGAGGTCATAGAGGATCGCGCCAAGGACCCCGCCCGCGAACGGCCCCACGATCGGGATCCACACGTAGTTGTGCACGCCAGGTAAGGCGACGCGCCCCCATCCGGCGAGCCACGCGAAGAAGCGGGGCCCGAAGTCACGCGCCGGGTTGATCGCGTAGCCGGCGTTCGCGCCGAACGACAGGCCGATCGCCGCCACGACCAGACCGATGATCCACGGCGTCAGGTTGCCCCTCGGCGCCTGGTTCAGGGTGTCCGTGAGCGCGAGCACGAACATCAGCAGGAAGCCCGTGCCCACGACCTGGTCCAGGAATGGACCGACCCAGTAGCCGTGGAAGTACGACGCCGGGAAGGTCGCGAAGATGCTATAGGTCGGGGTCGAATCGTGCGGTCCGCCGAGCACTCCGCGGGTGATGCCCTTGGCCGCCTCCAGGCTGTCGATCGCCGCGTGGTAGATCAGGTACACCAGCGCGGCCCCGACGAACGCGCCCACGACCTGGGCCACGATGTAGATGGGGACTTTCATCCAGGGGAAGCCGCGGCGCACGGCCAGGCCGAGGGTCACCGCGGGGTTGATATGCGCCCCGCTGACCCCGCCCGCGACATAGACGCCGAAGGTGACGGCCAAGGCCCATCCCCAGACGATCACCAGCCAGTCGCCCGACGCCGCGAAGGCCAGGGCACCTCGGCCGGACTGGTTCAGGGCGGCCACCGTCATGGCGACCGAGCCATCTCCGAAGCAGATCAGGATGAACGTGCCCAGGAACTCGCTGAGGACCTCCCCCCAAACTGTTCCCCGCCAGCCAGTCTTCCGCCGAACTGCAGCCATCGCCGCACCTCGCTTCTGCCCGAGGGGCGCGGGGTCCGCCGTCGTCGACATCGAGTCCACGCCATGCTCGAGCTCGATAACCAGCTTGCATTTCGTATCGTAGCAAGATGTAAGTGGGCCGAGGAGGATCCGCCGCGACGATCGCGAAACGTTGCCGAACGAGCCCATTGCATCAGGTCGATTTCCCTGCTCAATCTACCCGGATCGCCACCTCGACAAACCGGGGCAAGTTCTCAGTTGGGGAGGTTGGGCTAGAGTAAGGAATATCGTCCCACGATAGGAACGCTCGCGGGCTCCGCGGTGTCGTGCGATGCCTCCCGAGATGCTCTCGGCGCACCGGCTGGCGAAGTTGAGGCCCCAGAGGCGGGACGGCAGCGGGCTTGGCCAGATGTTGCTCTTCGCACCAACAGCGGCAAGCATTGGCATTTGCCCCGGACCGGCGCCTGGACGGCCCGACCACGTGTGGGGCTGCTTCGCCGAAGGAGTGTCTGAATGAGCGACATGCGCGCCGTGATCATCCAGCGGCACGGCGGACCGGAGGTCCTGGAGCTGACCAAGCGTCCCTCCCCGGTCGCGGGCGCCGGCCAACTGCTGGTCGACGTCGCCGCCGCCGGCGTCAACTACATGGACATCTATCAGCGCAAGGGCCTGCCGCCCTACGGCGGCGACCTGCCGGTCGTCCCCGGCGCCGAGGGTGCCGGCACCGTGGCGGCGGTCGGCGAGGGCGTCACCGGCGTCGCCCTCGGCGACCGGGTCACCTGGACGGGCGTGCCGGGCAGCTACGCCGAGCGGGTGCTGGTCCCAGCCGACCGCGCGGTGCCGGTGCCGAAAGGGATCGACCTCCAGGTCGCGGCCGCGGTCATGCTCCAGGGCGCCACCGCGCACTATCTCTGCGGCGACACCTACCCGGTCGCCAAGGGCGACGTCACCGTGGTCCACTCCGCGGCCGGCGGGGTCGGGCTGCTGCTCACGCAGATGATCAAGCGGCGCGGCGGGATCGTGGTCGCCACCACCTCGACCGCCGCCAAGGCCGAGCTGGCCAGGCAGGCCGGCGCCGACTTCGCCGCCGGGTACGGGAACTTCGGCGACGCGGTCAGGGAGGCATCCACAGGCGCCGGGGCTGCGGTGGTCTACGACGGCGTCGGCGCCGCCACCTTCGACCAGAGCCTCGCGACCCTCCGCCCGCGCGGCTACATGGTCCTGTACGGGTCCTCCAGCGGGCCGGTCCCCCCGTTCGACCTCCAACGCCTCGCCGGCGGCGGCTCCCTGTACGTCACCCGCCCGACTCTGGTCCACCACGTCGCCACCCGCGCCGAGTTGCTGCGGCGGGCCGGCGACCTGTTCTCGTGGATCCAGTCGGGCGAGCTCAACGTGCGCGTCGGCGCGACCTACCCGCTGGACGAGGCCGCCAAGGCCCACGAGGACCTCGGCGGCCGCCGCACCACCGGCAAGCTGCTGCTGATCCCCGGATGAGCGCGGACCAGGTCGACTTCAGCGGCGCCCCGGTCGCCGCGGACCTTGACGTGCGCTGGATCCACGGGTCGCGGTCGGCGAAGCGGAACGGCGACCCGTGGATCCAGGTCCACGCCAGCGACCCGCACACGTTCGTGCTGCGGCAGAGCAAGGCGGTCCACTACGAGGCGCCCTTCCTGTACCTGTTCTGCGGCAACGACCGGGCGCTACTGCTCGACACCGGCGCGACCGCCGACCCCGAGCGCTTCCCGCTCTGGCTCATCGTCGACGGGATCCTCGACAGGTGGCTCGCCGGCCGTCCGCGCGACCGCTACGAGCTGGTGGTCGCCCACACCCACGGGCACGGCGATCACGTCGCCGCCGACGTCCAGTTCCAGGACCGCCCGGCGACCACGGTGGTCCCGGCCACCGAGGAGGCGGCCCGGTCGTTCTTCGGGATCGACCCGTGGCCGGACGGGCTCGCGCGCTTCGACCTCGGCGGCAGGGTTCTGGAGGTCACCGGCATCCCCGGCCATCACCGGGCGTCGATCGCCGTCTACGACCCATGGAGCGGGTTCCTGGTCACCGGCGACACCGTCTACCCGGGACGGCTGTACGTCCGCGACTTTCCGGCGTTCGTGTCCAGCCTCGAAAGGTTGGTCGAGCTGGCCCGCTCCCGACCGGTCACCCACGTGATGGGCTGTCACGTCGAGATGCGCGCAACGCCGCGCCGCGATTACCCGATCGGCGAGACCTGGCAGCCGGACGAGGCTGCTCTGCCGATGACCGTCGAGCAGCTCGTGGCCGTCCGCGACGCCGCCAGATCGGTCGCCCGCCGACCGGGGCGGCACGTGTTCGACGACTTCATCATCTTTCACGGCCCCTGCCTGACCGCCATGCCAGCCCAGCTCGCGCGATCGCTCTGGAGCCGGCTCCGGAGCCGGCTCAGGTCTGTGGGCGCTCCGTGATCGGCAGGCGGACGATGAAGCGGGTGTCGCCGGGCTGCGACTCCACCGACAGGTCGCCGCCGTGGCGGGCGACCACGATCCGGTAGGAGATGTCGAGGCCGAGCCCGGTCCCCTGCCCGACCGGCTTGGTGGTGAAGAACGGCTCGAAGATCCGCCGGCGCAGCTTCTCGGGCACGCCCGGCCCGGTGTCGCCGATCTCGACCCGCACGCACTCGTCCTCCCTGGAGGTGCGGACGGTAAGGGTGCCATGGCCGCCCATCGCCTGGACCGCGTTGTCGATCAGGTTCGTCCACACCTGGTTCAGCTCGCCCGAGTACATCGGGATCTTCGGCAGCGAGCGGTCGTAGTCCCTGACCACCTGGACCTCGCCGATCTTGCGGGCGAGCATCACCATGGTGCTCTCCAAGCCGGCGTGGACGTCGGCGCGCTCGTGGGGCGCCCGGTCCATGTTCGAGTACTGCTTGGCGGCGGCCACCAGCGTCGAGATGCGGGTCACCGAGTCGGTGATCTCGGCGATCAGCAGCTCGGTCTCCAGCGTGTAGGCAAGCCAGCGCAGCGCGCCCTCCAGCAGCCCGCCCGGTGCGCCGGCGGCGACCTTGTCGAGGAACTCCGGGGTGGTGCCCGCGCCGACGAAGATCGGAGCCAGCTCCCACGCGCCCTGGACCTGGTGCTCCTCGAGCCAGTCGGTCAGCTCGTCCTCGCGCTGGGACTCCTCGAGGGCGGTCAGCTTGGGCGCCTCGGCGACCCGCTGGACCGCCTCCTCCTGGACGTCGACCAGCGTCTCGAACAGCCGCTTGTCCAGCTCGTCGTGGGCGAGCATGGCCAGCTTGTGGCGCATGCCGGCGATCCGGTCACGGAGCGCGGAGGTCGCCCGCACCGCCGCGGCCGCCGGGTTGTTCAGCTCGTGAGTGAGGCCGGCGGACAGCGCGCCGAGCGCGAGCAGCTGTTGCCGCTGCCCGACGATGTGCTGGCTGGTCTGCATCCCCAGGAACAGGCCCTCCAGCAGGTGGATGGCCATCGGGAACCAGGTGCGCATGACCCACCCGAAGTCCTCGGCGCTCAGCACGAACAGCCGGGCGTCGCTGACCACCTTCAGGCTGGTGACGTAGGTCCGCTTGCCGTCGCGCCGGCTGACGTATGCCTGGATCGCTCCGGCGTAGGCGCCGACCTGGTCGGTGCGGATCGTCTCGACGTCGTCCTGCCCGACCCGGCGGCTCAGGGCGATGGTGCCGCTGAGCAGCACCACGAACAGCTCGGCCGGCTCGCCCTCCCGCAACGGGGTGGTGCCGCCCTCGACCTCGATGACCCAGCCGTGCTCCGCGAGCCACTGGAGCTGCTCGTCGGAGAGCTTCTCGAACAGGAAGAGCTTGCGGAGCTCGTCGACCGGCAGCCGCTCCGGGCTCTTGGTGATGCTCATGGCGCCCCCAGATAGCGATGTGCGAGCGTCACGGCCATGGCGCCCTCGCCGACCGCCGAGGCGACGCGCTTGACCGAGTCGGCCCGCACGTCCCCGGCGACGAACACTCCTGGCACGCTCGACTCCAGCGGCCAGGGATCGCGGTCGATCGTCCAGCCGCGCGGGCGGTTGCCGTCGACCACCAGGTCCGGGCCGGTGAGCAGGAACCCGCGCTGGTCGCGGTCGAGCACGCCGGCGAGCCAGTCGGTGCGCGGCCGCGCGCCGATGAACACGAAGAGGTGGTTGGTCTCCACCCGCTCGGAGGAGTCCGACGGCAGGTGGCGCAGGCTGAGCGACTCGAGGTGCCCGTCGCCGAAGGCTTCCTCGACCACCGTGCAGAGCCGCATCGAGACGTTCTCGAGCTCGTGGAGCTGCTCGATCAGGTAGTGCGACATGCTCCGCTCCAGCGAGTCGCCGCGCACCACCAGGGTCACCGACTTTGCCACCCGCGAGTAGAACACCGCCGCCTGACCGGCGGAGTTGGCGCCGCCGACGATGTAGACGTCGCGGTTGACGCAGTCGTCCGCCTCGGTCGACGCCGAGCCGTAGAAGACCCCCCGGCCGGAAAAGTCCGTGATCCCCCGCGCGTCGAGGTCGCGGTACGAGACCCCGGTCGCGATGATCACCGCGTGGGCGGCGATCCTGGTGCCGTCGCCGAACGAGACCACCCGCGCGGACCCCTTGGTCTCGAGCCCGGTGACGTCGCGGGCGGTCAGGATCTCGGCGCCGAACTTCACCGCCTGGCGGCGGGCCCGGTCGGTGAGCTGGGCGCCGGAGACGCCGTCGGGAAAGCCGAGGTAGTTCTCGATACGCGAGGACTGCCCGGCCTGGCCGCCGGTCGCCCGCCGCTCGACCAGCAGCGTGCGCAGGCCCTCCGAGGCGCCGTAGACCGAGGCGCCCAAACCGGCCGGACCGCCGCCGACCACGATCAGGTCGTAGAAGTCGGTCGCCGGCGTGGTCGAGAGCCCGACCGCGCCGGCCAGGTCCTCGGCGGACGGCGCCACCATGACGGTCCCGTCCGGCGCGATCACCACCGGCAGCCTGCTGGCGTCCAGGTCGGCGGCCTGGAGCAGCCGGCCGCCCTCGGGCTCCTCCGATGAGAACCAGCGGTAGGGCACGGAGTTCCGGGCCAGGAAGTCGCGGGTCTTGAACGACGGCGCCGACCAGCGATGCCCGATCACCTTGGTCTCGGCCGCCTCGACGTCGGGCTGGCCGAGGTACGCGTCCAGCATCGCGTCGACGATCGGGTA
>JBEDUQ010000326.1:0-12529 GCA_040414855.1 Actinomycetota bacterium | reverse complement strand
CGGCCGCCGGCTCTGGCGATCGCGTCGGCGACGCCGACCGCGGCTCCCAGGCCGGCGCAGCACGACGCCAGCAGGAGCAGCCGGCGCCGCGCCCTGGCGACCGCCTTCTCGAGCGGCCCGGTCCGAGACCCCGGAGGTGCTCCCTCGAGGTCGAGACCGGTCCGAGACCCCGGAGGTGCGCCCTCGAGGCCGAGACCGGCGCGGGGCCGCGGACGCGCGCCCCCGAGGTCCAGACCGGTTCGGGGCCTCGGACGCGCGCCCCCGAGGCCGAGCCCGGCCACCGCGACCGCGCCGATCATGCCGGCGAGCAGGCAGACGCCGAGCCAGCGGCGCGCCACGTCGGTCGCGCCCGGGACGCCCGGGGCGCCCGGGGCGCCCGGGACGGCCGCCGCTCCTCCGGCGGCTGACGCGACCGTCGCGCCGAGCGCACGTCCCGACCCAGCCGGGCGCTCGCCGACGTTGAACACGACCACGCCGCTGGTGCTGTGCCCATCGTCGTTGGCCAGCACCTGCCACAGCACCCCGTAGGCGCCAGGCCCGACGCTCGGCAGCTCCAGGACCAGCTCGCGTGAGCCGGCACGCTCCACGCGGGTCCCGGCCACTCCCCGACCGTCGCCGCCGACCAGGCGGGCGGTGCTGAACCGGGGGGCGATGTCCTCGCTGAAGCGGAGCCGCACGGTACCCGGCGCGGTCGTCACCGTCGCCCCCGCCGGCGGCTCCGAGCCGAGCAGGACAGCGTGCGCCGCCGCCGGAGGTGCCAGCAGCACCATCGTCAGCAGCGCCAGCGGGATCACGCAGAGCAACACGGCGGCCCGGCGGCCACGAGCGTTCACCGCACGACCACGTGCTGGACCTCGGCGTCGCCCAGCAGGACGGTGACCATGCTGCCGCGGCGAACCCAGTTGCCGGGGTTGTTGAACACCAGGTAGTAGCTGACGCCGACCTTCTGCGGGCCCTCGTGGGCGTGGTCCATCAGCAGGCTGTTGACGAGCAGGCCGGACCGCTCCTCCACCAGCGCCGGCGGCGTCCGGCGGTCGTGCAGCGCCTGCGCCTTGTCCGGGTCGACGACCTGGTAGCGCAGGTCGACAAGCCCGCCGCCTCCGGTCAGCGCGAGCTGGGTGATCCGCACCCCGCTGCGCTCGGCCAGGCCGGTCTGGCTGACGACCGGCCGCTCCCAGGCGGCGGCGACGCCGCCGGCCGCCTTCGCGTCCCCGCCCGAGCGCTGCGGCAGCCACAGCAGCAGGCCGGCGATCACGACCGTGACCATCACCCCGGACGCGAACCCGGCGAGGCGCAGGCGGGCCTGGGGTCGCCTCCGGGGAGGGGGCTCGGCCGCCGGGCCCGGGAGCTGACGCCCCCGGGGATTGGACCCGGCGGCCGAGCGCGGCGCCGCCATCACGGGACCTCGACGAAGGTCAGCATCCCGCCCGGCGTGTGGTTCGGGCTCGAGGGCGTGCCGTTGGTCAGGTGCAGCTGTCGGTTGAGCAGCGGGAAGCCGCCGGCGCTGGGCGGTGCGGTCGACGGGACCGTGGCGATCGCGTCCTCCGTCGCCCCGGCGGGGATCGTCTCGGCGTCGGCGGCGAACGGGTTGTTGAGCAGCCGAGCGTCGCGCGCGAGCACGTTCTCGTGCATGCCGAGCAACAGCATGGTGGTGTTGTCGTAGCCGGCGTTGAGGTAGCGCAGCAGCACCCGCTGCCCCGGCGACGCGGTGATCGGCGCGGTGTCCGGATAGGCCTTGCCGTTGATCAGCCAGTAGGTCGCCCGGTAGGCGTGCATGTCGAAGGTGTTGGGGTCGGCGGTGGCATTGAAGGCGGGGTCGACCGCGCTCAGGACCAGCGGGGCCTCGACGTCATAGGCCGTGGCGGGCGGGTCATAGGCCTGGTTCGCCGTCGGCGGCCGCACGATCAGCGCGCCGTAGAGTCCCATCGCCGCCTGGCGACCGCCGTCCCCGCCGCTCTGGTACAGGTAGGTTCCCGGGGCCGACGCGGTGAAGGTCCTGGTCAGCGTGCCGCCGGCCGGAGCGGTCGCCGGACCGGCCCCAAAGCCGATCCCCGGAGCCTCGAAGCTGATCGTATGGCCGGCGGGGAGGGCGTTGGTGACGGTCACCGTCACGCTGTCCCCCTGGTTCGCGGTCAGCACCGGTCCCGGCAGGCTCGCCGTGGCCGTCGAGCAGTCGCCCGCCGTGGCCGGGACGCCGAACCCCCAGGTCGGCACGGTCACCGCGCCGACCAGCGTCGCCGTGCCCGGCACCGCGCAGAGGTCCACCGTCACCGGGGCGGCCGAGGCGGCCGAGCTGGTCAGGGTCAGCCCGGCCGAGACCACCATGAGCACGAGCAGCGCCCTGGCCGTCCTGAATGCCCGTGCGCGTGGCGCGGTTCCCATCACCAGTCCTCCTCGTGGCCCGCTCATGGCGCGTCGTAGATCAGGGACATGAGGTCGCCCGACGTTACGAAGTTGGTCGCCGCGCCGGTCGTGAGCACCCGGACGCGCACCAGGCCCTTGCTGGCCCCCGTGCCCACGTAGCTCGCCCAGGAGCCCGCCGCCGGCGCCGCCGGGACGGCGACGGGGCCGACGGTGACGTCCGTCGTGCCGACCGTGGTCGGTCCGGCGACCTGCACCCATGCGCTCGTGGCCCAGTTCCAGACGAAGAGCCTCTGGCTCGCGCTGACGGTATTGCTGCCGTTGTAGGTGAGCTTGAGGTTGGCCGCTCCGGCGGGGACGCCGCTGAGCTGGCCGTACCAGTCGGTGGTCCGGGTCCCGGTGGTGGTCGAGCTCACCTTGTAGTACTTCCCGTCGTCCACCGAGAGGTTGGCGACGGTCCCGGAGTTGAGCGTGCCCGCCAGGATCTTGGTCGCGGTCGGGAACGCGAAGCAGCCGCCCGGCGGATCGACCCGCAAGAGCGTCCCCATGCCGCCGAAGCCCTGATCGAAGTTGGTGAACTCGTTGAGGGCGTGGCTGTGCAGCGGGAAGTACCACTCGCCGCAGATGTTCTGCTGCACCGTGCCGGTCGGCAGCGTGCCCTTGTAGCCGAGATAGGGACTGCCGCTGTAGTAGGTGTTGCCGTCCTTGAAGGTCAGGTTGCGGTAGTTCGGCTGCGCCACCGGGATCTGGTTGGTGTTGGGGTTCCAGTTGTCCTGGTCGTCCCAGCGCAGCAGGTAGTCGATCGTCTGGCCGGAGCCGATGGTCTCGCCGAAGTGCTCCGTCGAGGCCACGGGGCGGCCGTCCTGGGCGATCTCGCGCGTGTGGTTGCCGTGGGGGTGGAACGGGTGGTTGTCGGCGCCGGCGTTGAGCATCCGGAGCAGCGCGGGCCGGGTGTTGCTGGGGGTGTTGGGCTGGAGGCGCACCAGCGCGCCGTACGGCTGGTTCGGCAGCAACGCCGTGTCATTGTCCTGGATGGTGTCGGGGAACTCCCGTCCGTTGATCGTGAAGTAGCGGTTATGCAGCGCGTTGAAGTCGTAGGTCCCGCCGGTCTCGACCGCGTGGTGCAGATCGGGGTCGATCTCGTTCAGCAGCAGGAGGTACTCGCGGCCGGGGTCGAACCGCGTGGTCGGGCCATAGGCGCAGTCCGAGCCAGCCGCCACCGGGCAGGTGGTCGTGTTCGGCCGCACGACCAGCGCTCCGTAGAGGCCCATCTCGATCTGCTTGCTCGGGTCCGAGCCGCTCTCGTACAGGTAGGTCCCCGGGCTCCCGGCCGTGAAGCTGTAGCGCACGGTCCCGCCGCCCCCGGCCGCCTCGGTGGTGAGCAGCCCGCTCACCCCGCCGGTCGCGGTCACCTGGCCATCCTGCCCGGGGAACACGATCGAGGACCGCTCCGGCAGGGTGTTGGTCAGATTGACGACCACGGTCTCGCCCTGGGTGACGCAGAGGACCGGTCCCGGCTCCTGGAAGTGGTCGTTGTCTGGCGCGTCGTGGTTGGCGTAGCTCCACATGAAGACGCTGTTGCCGTCCGGCGTGTCCACGTAGCCGGTGTTGGCGACCAGGTTGAACGTGTGCGTGCCGCCGGAGACGGTCCCCGGGGTGCACACCATGCCGACCTTGGGCGTGCCCGCCGGCAGCGCGGCCGCGCGCCCCGGGCTCAGCATCGCCGACCCGGCCGCGAAGGCGAGCGCGAGGACCAGACCGAGCCGTCGAGTTCTCTGCGTCATCGTGGCTTCCCTCCACACGCGGTCCCGGGGGTGCCGCTCAGGCGGCCGCTCAGACATAGGTCTGGCTCACGATGGTCTGGGCGGGCAGTGAGCTCTGGTACACCCGCACCTCGGTCATCATTCCGCTCGGCCTGCCGTCCGGCCCGGGAGCGCCCAGGCTGGAGAGCCTCCGCCAGTCCCGGTTCTTGAAGTAGTAGACGTTGTAGGCGCCGCGGGCGTCCGAGCCACCGGGACGGCCCGGGTCGAAGGCCGGCGCGTCGAAGAGCACGTCACGCGCCTCGCCCGGCCCGATGTAGAGCGTGTTGGTCCAGTACGAGGTGTCGACGGCGCCCGCTCCCGTGCCGTTGCGGAGCAGCGAGGCGTCCTGTCCGATCACGTGCATGGAAATCCCCGGAAGCTGCATCGCGTGCTGCTGGTAGCCGAGGTTGGCGAGCCGCAGCAGCACCCGCTCACCCGGGTTCACCTGCACCAAGGAGGAGTTCGGCTGGCTCGTGTCCGGAGCGCCGTCGTAGTTCGGGTTCGGGGTCACGAGCCCCGAGGTGGTGAAGGCGTCGTCGTTGGGCAGCGTGGTCTCGGGGTAGCAGCGGCCGTTCAGGGTGAACCACTGCGGGTCGTAGTCGGTCGCGATCGACTCCTGAATGTCCCGGTCGCCGTCGTGGAAGCTCGACCAGACCTCGTTGAGGAGGATCGCGAAGTGGCGGTCATAGCCGGTCGAGCCGTCGCCGTCGTTGTAGGCGAACTTGTCGAAGGTCCTGCCGTCGAAGGTGAACGAGCTGCCGTCCTGGAGCGGTCGCACGAACACGATGCCTGCCATGCCCATCTGGACGTGCTCCACGTCCTCGAAATGGCAGTGGTACATGTACGTGCCCTCGCGGTGCGGGCGGTAGAAGTAGGTGAGCTGCTTGGCGATCGGCACCGCGACCGACACCTCGGGGACGCCGTCGTTCAGCGGCGACGGGACGTCGAAGCCGTGCCAGTGGACCGTGTGGGAGTCGGTCAGGTCCGGCCGCTGGACCAGTCCGAGGTTGGTGAGCGTGACCTTGATGTCGTCGTTCTGCCGCACGTTGATGGTCGGCGCGGAGGCTTGGGCGTGGCCCTTGTAGGTCGAGATCAGCTGGGTGATCGAGGCCGTCGGGCTCACCGGGATGAACCCGAAGACGTAGATCGGGTTGCCGGCGCGGCCCGGCATGGTGATGTAGCCGTCGGTCGCCGCCAGCGCCAGCTCGGTGGTGGCCGCCGAGGCGGGGGCCGAGAGCAGCCCCCGTCCCAGCGCCGCGGCCACGCCGCCGCTGACCACTGTCCCGGCCGCGCCAAGCCCGGCCGCCTTGAGGAAGGTCCTCCGGCTGAAGCCGGTCTCGCGCTCGGTCATTGCATCCCCCTCCTCAACAGCGGTTGCTGCCCTGACCTGGCAAGGGCCCCGAGCAGCGGCACCGGCGCGCCGGCGAGCTCGTCGGCGCCCAGGTCCCATGGCGTCAGGGCCCGGAGCGTCCGCAATTGCGGGCGGTACTGGCGGTCGTAGTCGCCCTGGCCACCCGTCGCCGGCGTCCCGGTCGGCGCTTGGACGGCGCTGCCCGTGCACGGCAGCAGCGCGCTGAGCGGGGCTGGGAACGGCGTGTTCGAGCACCGCACGCCGCGGTCGACGACCGCCGACGCCGGTGTGATGTGGTAGTCGCCGGTGAGTCCGACCGGCGGGTCGGCGCCCGTGATGGTGACGGCCGCGACCTGCGGGTCGAGGCGCGATCCCGAGACCGTCAGCTCCAGCGTGAACGGCGTCACGAACCCTGGGTCGGTGCCGATGAGGTTGCCCTGTCCTCCAGGGACGGCGTGTTGCACGCCGTCCGGTCCGAGGATCTGTCCGTTGGTGAGATCGGAGTAGCGCGGCGTGAAGGTGTCGTCGTTGTTGGTCGTGCCCCGCACCTCGAAGTCGATGAAGCCCTGGTCGACCAGCGTCGCGCCGGGGCCGGGCTGACTCAGGGTGAAGGCGTTGTTGTTCCAGAAGATGTTGTTGAACAGGGCCCTCGGGTTGGAGAAGTCCGGTGCGCCGGGCGGGAGGGTCGCCTGGAACAGCGGGTCGTTCGCCTCTGACGCCAGGCCCGCCGAGTGCGGGTGACTGTCGGAGTTCTCCGAGGAGGCCGTGGAGACGTTGTTGGCGACGGTGTTGTTGACGATCCGCACGTTGGACGAGTCGTCGAGCATGATCGCCCCGCCGACGTCGGCGGCGCCGTTGTCGACGATCTGGTTGTTGCGGATGTTGATCGCCGCCTGGAGGGCGTCGAGCACGAAGATCCCGCCGCCGTCGTCACCGGTGTAATTGCTCTGGATCAGGTTCCGGTCGAGGTCGACCGCGCCCGAGCCGTCACCGAGCCCGCCGCCCACCGGCTGCTCGCTCTGGATCGAGACACCGGCGCCCGCGTCGACGGCGTCGTTGTAGTAGATCTGGTTGTCCTGGATGCGGCCGCCCGGGCTGAGGCCCCAGTGCGAGATGCCGGCGCCGTACTCCACGCCGAAGTTGGAGCAGACGATGTTGCCCGAGACCTCGTAGTTGTTGGAGCCGTAGAAGATCCCGAGCCCGCCCGAGCGGGTCAGGCCGCCGTTGCCGATCAGGCGGTCGAAGGCGACCCTGACGTTGTAGTTGTGGCTCCCGTGGGCGTACGGCTGCCCGACCCCGATGCCGCCCGCGAAGATCCCGGAGTTGTTCTCGAGCACGTTGTTGGTGAGCTGGGTGTTGTTGGCGTGCGCCTGGAGCTGGACGCCGCCGGCGCCCTCCCCCTGGCCGGTCATCAGCGCGAGGCCGTCGACGCGCGCCCGCGCAAAGGTGGCGTTGTTGCCGGTGCCGAGGTCGTAGGCGCCGGTGGTCTTGGCGGCCAGGGTGACGTCCGCGCCGCGCAGCACCGGGTGGTCGGCGTCCACGCCGGCATACGGCGCGTGCGCGGCCACGGTGGCGTCGTAGTTGGGGGCGTTCTGCTGGAAGTAGCGGCCGTCGATCACCGTGCCGACCACGTTGAAGCGCGGGTCCTCGGCGTCGCGCGCCTGAAGCTCGTGCGCGCCGATGATCCCGCCCGGCCCGAGGCCCTGGAGCTTCAGCGGCTTCCAGACCAGGACGTTCTCGTTGTAGACGCCGGGCGACAGGACCAGCAGGCTTCCCGCCGCGGCGCCGTCGATCGCTGCCTGGAGCGCGTGGGCGTTCGTGCCTGCCGGCGGCGGTGGCGGGACGTTCACGATCGGTGGGGTGTAGCTGACCGCGTTCGCGCCGCTGCCGCTCGAGCCAAGCACGTGGATGGTGATCCCGTTGACGCTGGACACGCCACCGTTCGCGTTCGCCGTGACGATGGCGAGCTGTTTGGGCCCTGGGCGGAAGTTGCCGGTGTCGGTCGCCGGCACCTGGATCACGATCGTGTCCGGCGTGCCAGTGGTCCCCGAGGTGCCCTGCGTCCAGCTCACGATGCCGCCGTTGGCTCGGGTCAGGGTGGTGACCGTGCCGGTGCGGTCGTCGGTCAGCGTGACGCGGCCGCCCGCCGCGCCGGGCGGGCCCGGGGTGCCGATGAAGTCGCCCTGGATGGTGATCCGCCGGGCGGTGCCGGAGTTGCTGGCGAGCACGTAGGGCCTCGACACCTGCAGCAGCTCGGGCCGGGCCGGCACGGCCGGGTCCTCGCAGCCGGTCCCCGAGATCGGGTCGAGCGGCAGGTCGAGCTGGTCGGTCAGGCCGGGCCAGACCTCCGCCGGGGTCGTGGCGGTCAGCAGGTTCGGGTTGTAGCCGGCGTTCGGGTGCGCCGTCGATCCGGGATCATCGACCTTGACCAGGTACATGCCCGGGCAGGGTCCCTGCGGGATCGGGCAGTTGAACGTCTCGGTCGACGGCAGCAGTGCCTCGAACGAGCCATCCGGGCTGGTGTAGACGGTGGTGAACAGCCGCCAGTTGTCGGGGCTGAATGGCTGGTTGACGTTGGGCGCGGTGTCGACGCGCGCGTAGATGCCGACCGGGATGCCGCCGATCGGCCGCGGCTCGCCGTACCAGGGCGACTGCGGGTTGCGCTCGAAGTAGATGTCGTTGAAGACCTGCCCGACGAGCCGCCCGGGCTCCGCGACGTCGCCGGTGCGCGCGTCGTTCGGGTCCTCACCGTTGGGGTCGGTGCGGAAGTTGGTCATCAGGTTGAAGTCGGCGTTGGCGTTCTGTCCGTTCTGGAGGACCACCAGCCGCTTGTCGCACAGCGGGGCGTGCGCGCCATCGACCCCGAAGTAGACGCTGCGTGTGACCAGCGTCGACTGGTCGATGACGTGGTCGTCACCGGTGCACGGCGGCGGCGGGATCGCCGGGGTGAACTTGTTGCCGAGGTCGACGTTGACGTCCTCCTCCTTCACCGGGCGGTAGAGGCAGCCGTGACCGCCGCCAGGGACCGAGCCCCTGGGGATACTGACGTTGGGGTTGCCGGTGTCGGCGCCATTGCACTCGCGGGAGTCGCCGTCGTCCTTGGGCATGATCACGTGCGTGATGTAGGTGCCGGTGACCAGCGGGTGGTCGTCCGGGCTCGACCCGTCCGCGCAGTTCCCCGTGTCGAGGTTCATCCCGTCGGGGCAGTAGTTGGCGAAGGCGTACCCGCCGTCGAAGGCGCCGTCCTTGGTCTGCTGGCCGGTGATCGGCACCTCCAGACAGTTCGGACCGATGGCCGGGTTGAGCTGCCCACTGATGTCGTTGCCGCTGTAGTCGGTCAGCGCGCAGGGCTGGGGCGGGTCCTGTGCGGCGTTCGGCTGCTGCCAGTGGTCGGTGACGTACTTGTTGAGGACCACGTCGTCGCCGGTGTTCGGCGCACCGTCCGGACCAGGGCCCTCCAGGTAGACCGTCACGTCCGGGATCGCCGGCTCGTAGTCCTCGTGCGCCTGGAACCGGGCGTCGAATTCGTTGCGCGTGGTCGAGAAATAGGTGATGCCGACGATCTGGCCCGGCGTGCCGGCCGGGTAGTCGGTCTTCCCCCAGTCGACGGTGGCACGGTGTCCCTCCACCACCAGCTGATTGGTCAGCAGGTCGCCGCCCTGGTTGCCCTCGATATGGGTCACCTCGCCGCCGGGGCAAGCGGCCTGCGTTGGCGGCGAGTACTCACAGTGCACGGACGCTCCGCTGACGCCGAAGCGCGCGAATCCCTGCTCGTTGATGAACCACCTGCCGAGCGGGCCGCCCTCAGCCGTCGGGTACTCGTAGTGGCCGGTCGCGTCGGTGAAGGTGGCCTCTTTGATCGAGCCATCGCGCCACCGCTGGTCCATGTCGGTGTTGGCGATGCCCGGCTCGCCAGGATCCCTGACCCCGTTGCCGTTGCGGTCCTTGTAGACGTCGCCGTCCAGCCAGCCGAACCACCGCGAGACGCCGACGCCGCTCTCGCCCTTCGGATCGGTGTCGTTGGCGTCGACCGTCTCGCCGGCGGCCACGGCGATCGGCTTGAAGCGCATGATGTAGCTGATCTGCTCGTCCCAGATCGCCAGGTTGTAGCTCCCGGCCGGGACACCCTGAATATCGAAGTTGCCGTCGGCGTCGCCCTGGCCGATATAGACGGTGCGGTCGGTGGTGCTGTCGCTCAGTGCGACGAACGGGTTCTGGACCGGCTCACCGAGGGTGAGCACGTCGAACGGCGGCCAGCCCTGCCAGTTGCGGGCCGTGCCGGTGATCTCGCCGGTGCCCGGGTCTGCGAACGGCGTCGGCGAGCACACGAAGCCGAACCAGTATGCCGTGCGGTTGGTCGGCGGCTCGAACAGCTGCTCGCCCGGCGCGCCGGTCCCGTCGCTCCCCTCCTCGACCGGGGCCAGCAACTGCAGGCCGCCGTCGATCGTCGTCGTCTGGTACCAGCGGCTGTCGGGGTCGTCGTTGCAGGGACCCTCGGGCGGGTGCACGTCGATGAAGTAGGTGGCGGGGCCGAGGTCCGGGACGGTGACCAGCCCGTCGGCGCCGCTCAGGCACTCACCGCCACACAGCGGGTTGTTGTTGTAGTCGACCGTGACCGCGCTGTGGGTCTGCTCCTCCAGCCCGATCTTGAAGCCCTGGAGCGGGCCTTCCTCCGTGTCCGGGGCGCCGTTGGTCCAGGCGGTGTCCTCGAACACGAAGACGCGGATCTTGCCGAGCGGCAGCGGATGCGCGTCGCTCTGCTCCGTCAGCTCGATGCGTGCGTGGAGCGTGCCGTCGTCCGCGGCGTCGCGCGGCAGGGTGATGTGCGCACCCCACATCTTGTGATCCAGCGCGCGGACCGAGATCAGGTACCGCCCGTCCGGCAGGTTGACGGTGGCGCGATCCTGGTCGCCCTCCCGCACGATCGGGCTGTTGCTCTCGGTGCTCAGCGCCAGGGGATCGTTCGGAAGCTTGGTGTTGTCAACGTTGACGATGTAGCTGAAGTTCGCCAGCGGATCGCCGGAGGCGAAGTCGCGCGCGTCGATGGTGACCGCGCAGCCGTCGGACCCGCAGGTCGACGGCGCCGCCTGGGCGCGCGGTGCCAGTGAGGTGCTCAGCGAGAGCAGCCCTGGCAGCAGCCCGGCGACGAACACCGCGATGACCATCCGGACCGGTCGCGTCCGGCTCCTCGCGCGTCGCCGTCTCTTCAGCGATCGAGCGGGTGTCGTCCCAGGTCCCTGACGTTCCCGAGTCGTCCCGAAGTTCGACCCGTCTCCACGCATCGGCTCCACCCTTCCCGGCGAGCTGTCTGGCATGAGGTCTCGCGACAGCACGCCAGAGCATGGGGCAGGGCAAGCGGCGCCGGTGCGTACATGACGACACTGTCACGGGAGTGTCATGCGGCCGTCATGCGGCACCGGTGTGGGTTGGGTCGTATGGCGCGTCCGTTCCTCGTCGGTGCGGCAGCTCGGGCTGTCCGCCGGTTGGGTACGCCCGAGGCGGCGAGATGACCGCGGCGTGGAGCGTGGAGGCGCGCCACGGCCCTCCCCAACCAGCCAACTGGTCGTTGCAGCCCGACGCATACGAGCATGCCCTCTAGGAGGCCACGCGGACGCTGCATGAGGTCGCCCGTCACCGCCCCAAAACGCCACCGTTAGGCAGACATGCCGATGGACCGGACCCCAGAGCGTCCGGACACTGATCAGGCGTTGCCCGGACGAGAAGGCTGTCTCTGGCTCGACCGGCTGGCGTGCGTGATCGACCGCCTCGGTGGCGACCCAGGATGTCGCCGAGGTAGGTTCCCGAACTCGTGACCCGCATGGAGCGCCGGTGCCGCTTGCCGACTGGTTCGCCGTCATCGAGCTCGAGCATCCCGGTCCCGCCCAACAGGCGTTCCTGGACCAGCTGGCGACCATGCTCGACGACTACCAGCCTACCGAGCTGGACCGTGAGGCCAGTCGCATCCAAGCCGATGTGCGAGGCCCGTCGCGTGGCCGTGGCGTCACCATCCGGTTGGTCCACGCCCGCGACGCGGAGGCCACGGTCGAGGTGACCCTGGATGAGCAGCAGGCGATCATCCAGTGGCTGAGCGCCCACGAGCACGTTGACGTGGGGGACGATTCGACCGACCGTTCCTGGACCACTCAAGTGGTCGATGCCATCGCCGCACTGCTTCGTGGGGACTACGAGGTGCAGGACACCTACCTGGGTCGCCTGCTGGTCAAGACCCGCGTGGTCGACGTCGCCGAACCGGGCGCACCACGCATCCTCAGCACCACCGTCACGCCGCTGTCACCGCTTGCGCTGCTCACATCGTCCCGCGTGCGACCTCGCCGAGTCTCCTTCGGCGTGCAACGCCTCGGCCACAGCGACGATCGCGAGGCTCCCTGTTAGACCCGTCCGGCGACGGTTTGTGGGCGCGGCAGGCCTCGAACCTGCGACCCGCGGATTATGAGTCCGCTGCTCTGACCGACTGAGCTACGCGCCCGACCTGCGGTTTTGCTGCTCTTCGTCGCCGTAGGAGCTGCTACTACCTCCCCGGCTACTTCCCAGCAGCTCTTCGAACGCCTGCACGGCGTCGCACTGCATCGTAGCCGTTTCCTGTGAGTACAAGTCCAGCGCGATGCCATCTGGGTATGGCCCAGCAGCTCGCTCGCGATCTTCGGGTGAACATTCCCGCCCTGAGAAGCAGCGTCGCCGCGCTGTGGCGAAGGTCATGGAACCGCACGGGGGCGAGCCCGGCTCGCACCAGCGGCGGCCCAAGTCTTCGACGGGTTCATCGGCCGGCCGAGGGAGTTCGAGAACACCAGCCCGCGTGGCTATTACGTGGCTTCGGTGGATGCGCGCGTCCCTCAGACTTACGCCCTACCGCAGGACCCTCGCCCGCGGGCGGCGCTCGAGCTCGGGCCGCGGCGGGCGCAGGCGGCGGAGCTCGCCATGCAGGGGAGCGTCAGCCTCGACCTCTTCCAGAGGATCGGCCTCGGCCTCCAGGCGGGGGCCGGCCTCGGTCGCCTCG
>JBEDUQ010000325.1:0-2051 GCA_040414855.1 Actinomycetota bacterium | reverse complement strand
CAGCTCGCGGAGGAAGCCGGCCTGTACGAAGACGAGCGCGGCGAGCTCGGCGCGATCAGCACCGCACTGATGCGCGCCGTCCGGCTGGTCGTGGACACCGGCCTGCACGCGTTCGGCTGGAGCCGCGAGCGGGCCACGGAGTTCGCGGTCGAGCACGTCCCGATGCCGCCGGAGTTCATGGCCAACGAGATCGACCGGTACATCGTCATGCCCGGGCAGGCGCTCGCCTACCTCACCGGCAAGCTGGAGATCGACCGGCTCCGCGACGAGGCCCGCGGGCGCCTTGGCCCTGACTTCTCGCTGCCCGCCTTCCACGCGGCAGTACTGGACCACGGCTCGCTCCCGATGCCGACCCTCAACCGGAGCATCGAAGCGTGGCTGGACCGCCAGACCGCTACGAGGCAGGATCCCTGAGCGAGGTCAGGAACTCACGCAACCCGAGGACTCCGGTGAACACGTGGCCGGTGATCCCGATCGCCTCGGCGCCGCGGACGTTGCTCTCGCGGTTGTCGATGAACACGGCGTCGGCGGCGCTCACTCCCAGGTCGTCCAGCACCCGCCGGAAGATCTCGGGGTCGGGCTTGAGCAGGTTGAGCTCACCGCTGACGTAGCAGGCGGCGAAGAAGTCGCCGAGCGGTCCGTGCCGGAAATAGCTGCCGTAGTCCGCGCCGGCGTTGGACAGCAGCGCCAGCCTGGTCCCGCCGGCCTTGAGGTCGGCGAGCACCTCGATGGTGCCAGGGTTGATCGAGAGCCAGCTGCGGAAGTCGGCCGCCCACAGTTCGTGCACCCGAGCGTCGTCCCAGCTCGCGCCGATGTCGGCGGCGATCGCCCGCCAGTACGCGGCCACCCCGGCGCGGCCCTGGTCCAGGCCGTCGCGGTGCCCGAAGTAGGCCCGCCAGAACGGCTCGCTGTCGCTGCCCGCCCCGGCCAGGGCGACTATCGTCGCGCGGTCGGCGGCCGACTGCGGCAGCGAGATGACGTCGCCGTAGTCGATGATGACCACCCGGCCGGGCAGCGAGATGGGCGCACGGGTCACCGCGGCAGCCCGGCGGCAAGCGACGCCAGCTCGCCGATGTCCCCGGCGGCGAACCTGCCGTTCGGCCCGACCGGCTGGAGCACCACGTGGTCCGCCCCCGCGTCCAGGTGCTCGCGGAGCATGGTGCGAGTCATCTCGGGACCGTTCGGGACGATCGCCGAGATCATCCGGTCGCTGCCGGTGCCGGCGATGTCCTCGTCACCGAAGCCGAACCTGCGCAGGTTCGAGGTGTAGTTCGGCAGCCTCAGGTAGTACTTGGCGTACTCGCGGGCAGCGGCCTGCCCTTCGGCGCCCGGTGCGAGCGCGACCGCGAGCTCGGGAACCAGCAGCGGCGCCGGACCGAGGACCGACCGTGCGAACGCGGTGTGCTCGGGAGGGCTGAAGTACGGGTGCGCCCCGGCGGTGTGGTCCCGCGACAGCTCGAGCATCTTAGGCCCGAGCGCCGCGAGCACCACCGGCGACGTGGTGGCCGGGAGTTCGTCGAGGAACTGCCGCATCTTCGCCAGCGGCCGCACGTAGGCCTGTCCCGTCGACTCGACCAGCGGCGCGTGGCTGACGCCGAGGCCGAGAATGAACCGGCCGGGGTAGCTGGCCTCCAGCCGGTCCGCCGCGGCAGCCAGTTCGGCCGCCGCCCAGGTCCACACGCTCGCGATGCCGGTGGCCACGACCAGTTTCCCGGTCTCGGCCAGCAGCGGTTCGAGCGCCGCCAGGTTCTCCGCGGCGTTCACGCCAGGGATCCAGACCGAGCCGAAGCCCGCCTCTTCGACCGTGCGCGCGAACGCGCCGGGGTCAAGCCCGACCGCTGCCGGCGGCGGCGTCCAGATCCCGACCCGGCCGAGCACCCGCCTCAGTTCGTCAGTTGTGGTCATGACCTTGTTTATAGCGGACGGCCCCGATGAGTTTCCCTGGGCCTGCGAGTCTTCCTATGCACAACCTCACCTGCGACAGGAGCGATCATGACTCGACCGATGGGTGCGCCCTGCTGGATGGACCTGCTGACGTCCGACGCCGCACG
>JBEDUQ010000324.1:0-22821 GCA_040414855.1 Actinomycetota bacterium | reverse complement strand
GGCGGCAGTCCGCTCACCCGGGGCGTGCGGCCCAGTCCGAAGGCAGCGTCGAACAGCGCGTGCGCGTCGGCGTCGCGTTCACAGCGGTGGAACCAACGGGCCAGGCTCACCAGCTCCGAGGTCCGGTCCACCGGACGGCTGTCCGCCTCGGAGAGGCGCCGGATCTGCGCCAGCACGTCCCGCACCGCCTGGGTGGTGGCGGCGAACAGCTCGTCCAGCCCCGACGGCCGCCCGTCCGCCGGGGTGAGCCACCGCTCCAGCCCCGTCCAGCGAGTGCGCCAGCTCGCCCGCAGGTCGCTGCCAAGCCCCAGCGCGGCCGCGGCCCCGTCGTCACCGGCCACCGCCAGCTCCACCAGCCGGTCGACGCCCTCGGCCGTGATCTGCTCGGCGGTGGCCGCCATGCGCCGCCGGTAGCGGTAGAGGTCCTCGGAGAAGGTGGAGAGGTAGGAGAGCAGCAGCTCCTTGCAGTCCAGGAACACCACCGCATCGAGATCGGCCCCACGGGTCAGCTCGGCCAGCCGCGTCGAAAAGTCCTGGGCCGACCGGGTCAGGTCGCGTAGATCGGTGTCGAGCGAGCGGAGCAGCGTGTACACACCGCCGGCGTCGGACGCGCGAACCGCCTCCAGCAGCAGCTCCAGGTTGCGTCGCATTCCTTCGAACAACCGTGCGCGCAGGCCACCCGCGGTCTCAACCGCCTCGAGTACCGCCTGCGCCGCGTCGTATGCCGCCACCCCGACCGCGGTCAGGTACCACTGCGCCCGCCGGCGGTACATGTCCTCCTTGCGCGTCACATGGCGCGTGTCGGGCGCCCAGTCGACGCACCCCATCCCCTTGAGCGCGTCCAGCGCCTCGACCAGCCGTTCGAAGTCCAGCTCCAGCTCGGCGGCCGGCAGCATCGCCAGCAACTCCTCGGTCCGGAGCTGCGGCTGATAGGCAGCGCGGGCCGCCACCATCGCGGACAGGATTGCCAGATGCCGGTCGGCCCGCTCGGTCGTCCCCACAAGCAGGGCGCGAAGCCGGTCCCGCTCACCGGGCTCCAGCAACCGCTGGTGGAACGCGCGGACCTCGACCGGACGCGGGGGCCCAGCGCTCTGGTCCTGGCCCCGCTCGCCCTGAGCGGGCCCGGTGGGCGCGGCGGGCGCGGCGGGCGCGGCCTGGGTCGCCGCCGCGTGATCGGCGGCGGACCCGTTGTGGCGGTGTGCCTCCCTGATCGGAGTGGTCAGCTCGTCAGCGACAGATGGTTCGATTGGCATGGGGCGAGAGCGTATCGAGTCCGTGCGACATCGGCGAAACGGCAAGCCGTCGCGGAAGCCGACACTGGCCGAGACCGCCCAGCCATAGGAGCAAGAAGACGGGAAAGGTCAATTGGAGCGGAGGGCGTCGGTGGGGGACAGGCGCGCGGCGCGCAGGGCGGGATACAGGCCGGCGACGGCGCCGATCACCACGGCGGCACCGAGTCCCGTCCAGATGGCAACGGCCGGGACCAATGGGCGCCAGTCGCGCGACAGCGCGACCGCGTAGGTCGCCAGCGCGCCCAGCGCCACGCCGGTCATGCCGCCAAGGATGCCCAGCAGCGCTGACTCGCCGAGGAACTGGAGGGCGAGATGGCCGCGCGTGGCGCCGAGCGCCCGTCGCAGGCCGATCTCGCCGCGCCGCTCCAGCACCCCGATCACGAGCACGTTGGCGACCCCGATCCCGCCGACGAGCAATGCGACCGCGCCGAGCCCGAGGAACAGGGACGTCGTGGCGCGGGCGACGGCGAGGCGCGCGGTCAGCGCGTCCGAGGGGCGGCTGACGGCGACCGCCTCCGGGTGCTCCGGGTTGGCGGCGCCGGCCAGCAGCGTGGCCACCGCGACGGTGCGGGCGGTGTCGGCGCGGACGTAGATGGTGCTGGGATGCCGGTCGTACCCGAAGAGCCTCGCGGCGACCTCGGCGCCGAGCAGCGCGGAGTGGTCGATCTCGGGCGCCAGTTCCACGGGGTCCAAGATGCCGACGACCACGAACCAGCGGTTGCCGACGAGGATGCGGATACCGGGTTCGACGCGGGCAATGCCGAGCTGCTGGGCGGCGTCGTGCCCGAGCACCACGGTGGGGTAGCGCGACGTGGCCTGGCTGAGGAATACCCCGCTGGCGAGCCGGGCGTCCAGGGTGGCCAGCAGGCTCGAGTCGCACACGCGCGCGGACAGCCCGCTGGTCTGGTACTTCGGGATCCGGTCGGTCCGGTAGACCTGCGGCTCGCTCAGCTCCGCGGTGGGCGTCGCCCGCAGGACCCCGTCGGTGCGGGCGATGGTGGCCGCCGCGGTGGTGGGGAGCTCGGCGGGCTCCTGTGCCAGGGTTTGGCCGTTGGCGACGATCAGCAGGTTGGTGCCGAGCCGGTCGATGCGTGCCAGCAGGTCCGACTGGCTGGAGCGGGTGATACCGAGCACCGCCACGATCGCGGCGATGCCGATGGCGATCCCCAGCACCGACAGGACCGCCCGCAGTCGCCGGAAGCGCAGCCCCACGGTGGCCAGTGGCAGCAGGTCGCCGGCGCGCAACCGCGCCGGGGGCGCTTCGCCTGCGGGCGGTCCTGTCGGTGCTGGGCGCGAACCGGCGCGGTTGGCGCTGCCGGAGTGGCTGGGGCGGTCGGTGCTGCCAGCGCGGTCGGTGCGGCTCACGGGGTGCCTCCGGCGTCAGCGGTGAAGTGCTCGTCGGCCACCACTTGACCGTCGCGGAGCCGGACGTGCCGGCGCGCCGCCGCGGCGACCTGTGCATCGTGGGTGATCACCACGATCGTCACGCCGTCGTGGTTGAGCTCGGCGAGCAAGGCGAGGATCCCGGCCCCGGTTGCGCTATCAAGATTGCCGGTGGGCTCGTCGGCCAGCACCACCACCGGGTCGCCGACGATCGCTCTGGCGATCGCGACCCGCTGGCGCTCACCGCCCGACAGCTGCTGGGCCTTGTGGTGCAGGCGCGCTCCCAGCCCCACCCGCTCCAGCGCCATGGACGCCTGGCGCCGGCGTGCGCCGGCGGGCACGCCCTGGTACAGCAGCCCGGTGGCGACGTTGTCGAGCGCGCTGAGCTGGTCGAGCAGGAAGAACTGCTGGAAGACCACGCCGAGGCGATGCGCCCGCAGGCCCGACAGGCGCCGGTCGCGGAGCCGCCCCAGCACCTGGCCGGCGATGCGGACCGAGCCCTCGCTCGGCCGCTCGAGCCCGGCCGCCAGGTGCAGCAGGGTGGTCTTGCCCGACCCGGAGGGGCCGAGGACCGCCACCAGCTCACCCTCGTGCACGCGGAGGTCCACGCCCCGCAGCGCGTGGGTCGGCGGGCTGCCGGCATAGGTCTTCCACACCTGCTCCAGCTCCAGGACCTCGGATCCCGAGCGGCCGGTGGCCACGGCACCGGTGCTCATCCCGCCGGCACCTCCACGGTCATGCCCGGGCGAAGGTCTCCGCCGCTGACCTCGACCGTGCCGGCGCTGTCGTCGTACAGGCCCGGCTGGACCTCGATCAGGCGGGCGGCGCCGTTGTCGAGGACGCGGACCTGGTAGCCGCCGCCGGTCCGTGCCAGCAGGGCGGTGACCGGCACCAGCAGCACGTTGTGTCGTTGCTCGACGGTGATCGCGACCTGCACCGGCGCCTGGTCCAGCGCTGCGGAGCTGGAGGTCCGGCGAGGCAGCGTCACCGTCACCGGGACCGACGGCGGGGTGCCGGGCGCCGGCGGCGCGCTGGCCACCCGGCCGATGCGCTTCACCCTGCCAGCCACCGGATCGGCGGCGCTCGGGAGGGTGACCTCGACCCGGTCGCCCACGTGCACGAGATAGCGCTGGTCGGTGGTCACCGGCGCGGTCACCACCTGGCTGGTCGAGGTGGCCGACACCACCCTTGCGCCGGGGCCGACCGAGCCGCCCGTGCTCACCACGGCCTGACTGACCCGGATCGCACCCGGCAGGAACACCACCTGCCCAAGCTTCACGGTCCCGGTGCGCTGCGCGGCCGGCAGCCCTTCGGCCTCCTGCCAGCGCCTGATCGCGGCCGCGGTCGCCCCGCTGAAGTGCTGGTCCACGCGCAGCAGGTGGGACGGGTCCATGCCGAGCGCCACCAGGTTCCGCTCGAGCTGCTCGACGTCGGCGCCGTCACTCATCCCAGGCGCCAGGTCCCGCCACGCGGGGACGGAGCCGTAGAGCAGCGTGGCGGGCATGCCGGCGACCGCGAACAGGCGCTCGCCCCGGGAGACCACCCTGCCGGAGGGAGCGACCTCGGTGAGGATGCCAGCCGCGAGCTGGCTGAGGATGCTGTAGCTGCCGTCGTACCCGAGCGTCCCAGCGATCTGGACGCGCTGGGTGACGTCGCCGCGGGTGACGGTCGCGGTGGCGGTGGAGACCGCCGGGGCCGGACGCGCGGGGGCGCCTGGCGTGGCGACGGCTGCCGCCCAGGCTCCCGCGGCCACCACGGCCACCACGGCCGAGCCCGCCACCACGGTCCTGGCCTTCATCGCGGCGCCCCGGCTCGCGCCGGGCCCGAGCAGTGACGGCCGCTCACGATGCCAGCATCCGCCAGTTGGTCTGGAACGAGAAGCACGCGTTCCAGGCGGCGCCGTAGGCGGGAGGTAGGTTCTGGATGTAGCCGGGCGCGAAGACCCGCAGGGGCGTGCCGAGGATGGGGAAGGTCCCGTTCGCCCTTGGGTCGGGCCACGAGGCGAGGCCGTGCTGCCGCATGCACTGCGAGAAGCGCCGCATCTGCCGCATCGTTTCCGCGCTCGGCGGCTTGGTCGGTTGTGGCGGAGGCATCCGCCGCACGATCGCCACGCAGGCCTCCTGCGCCCGTACGATGGCCAGCTTGTCCACGCCCGGGAAGTCCGCCGTGCCGACCCCGGGGTCGTCGCCACTGCCGAGCAGGACGAACCGCGGGTCGGGGAAGTTGGGCTGGCCGTGCGCACGAGCGCACTGTGCGAGCTGCCGTCCCCACGCGAGCACCCTCGCCCGGTAGCTCGGCGCGGCAGTGGTGCTGGTGGCGGCCGCGGTGGTGGGTGTGGCCGGGCTAGACGTGGCGGCGACAGCGGTGCTCGGGGTGGTCGCGCCGCCCGCCGCGGTGCCTGCCGGGTCGCCGGTGCAGCCGGCGAGGGCGGCGAGCGCCGCGGTGGCCAGGGCCACAGCGAGGACGCGCGGGCGTCGCCAGCGCGTGCGGCCGCCAGGCATGGTGCTCATGAGGAACCTCCGAGGGTTGGTGGTCCCGGGCGATATCCGGGACGGTTACGGGGCGGTTGCGAGGACGCCGTCGAACGGCGCCGCCACCGAGGTCACCGAGCCGCTGTCGACGTCCCAGGCCACGACGCCCTCCCGGTCGGTCTGCAGCAGAACGGTGTGGTCGTCGAGCCACCCAAGCGGGGCGGAGCGCGCCGGGTCATGACCGGGGCTGAGCGCCAGCAGCCGGACCACGCTGGCGGTCCGCAGATCGACGACCGCCACCAGCGGGACTGGCGATGTGCCGCCGGATGGGCCCCAGCCCGCCCGGACGACCAGGTCGCCGTAGCGCCACCCGGTGCCCTGCCACCCGATGATTGCGTCGGGCTCCAGCGCACGCTGCTCGATCGGGAGGTCGCGCAGCGGGGTGGCCTCGGCGACGGCCCACTCCCGCAGCAGCAGCGGCCCGCCGCCCGGCAGCTCGACCAGCGGGTCGGGCCCGCCGCCGGCGACGGCGTCGCCAGGCGAGTACCGCGCCGTCACCCGGGTCACCGCGCCGCCCTTGGCGAGGTCCACCGCGAAGCTCCCATGGTCCTGTCCCACCAGCACGGTGGTCGTGCCACGCCACAGCACCGTACGGTTGGAGCCGGGAACCGTGAAGCGGCTGGCGTCCCCGGTGGTCAGGTCGACGACGAGCAGGCCGCTGGCCTGCGGGAAGGCCGCTCGCCGGCCGTCGGGGGACAGCGCGGTGGCGGTGAGCGGCGCCGACAGCGGCCGCTTGCCGGCGTCCCGGACGAAGTCGAGCGTTGGCAGCTCGAGCCGGTGGAATGAGCCGTCCGAACCGAGCGCGTACACCGGGCTCGGCCCCTTGGCGTCGGCGGTCGATCCTGGCTCGTAGAGCGCCTCGGCGCGGGAGAGCGCGCCCTTGACGAGCGGCCTGGCGGCGGCGAGGTCGCCGACCGAGCGGGGGAGCGGCCCCCCCGAACGCTGCGCCAGCCTCGCCGGCATGTGGTCCACCCGGACGGTCCCGCAACCCGGCGACGGCCCGGCGCCTGTCCGGCACGGTCCGGTGCTCGCCGGAGGGACCAGCGCGGTGCGGTCTCCAGGGGAGCTGAACCGGCTGAAGCTGATCCCACCCGCGGCGACCGCCACCAGCACCACCGCGATGCCGGTGGTCCGCCGCAGCCGCCGGGTCCGGCCACGGCGCGCGACCGCGGCCGGCGCGGGGCGTTGCGCCTGCTGTGCCGCGCTGTCGGCCAGCTCCTGAAGGCGCCCTCGCAGGTCAGTCATTTGCTCCACGTCCCTTGACGCTCCCCTGATGCTCGCCGAGGACCGACGCCAGCGCGCGGCGCCCGCGGGCGAGCCAGCTCTTCACCGTCCCGGAGGAGACCGACAGCGTCCGGGCGATCTCCTCCACCGGCATGTCGACCAGGTAGTGCAGGACGATCGCCTGGCGATGCGAGATCGGCAGCGACCGCAGCGCGTCGGCCAGCGCCAGGGCGTCGACCGAGGCGTCGGGCACCTGTGGAGGCTCGCCGATACGGCGCAGCAGCAGCTCCCGCCGACGCCGCCAGCGGGCACGGTCGGCGGCCAGGTTCATCGCCACCCGCCGGACCCAGGCCTCGGGCAGGTCGTAGGCCTCCAGGCGCTCCCAGCGACCGGCGGCCCGGACGAACGCCTCCTGGACCACCTCCTCCGCCTCGTGCAGGTCCGTGGTGACGAGGAAGAGCTGGCCAAGGAGCCGGTCGACCGTCCCGGCGTAGAACTCCTCGAACGAGCGCCTGGCGATCGCCACCCTCCTCCCTCCGCCGGTCCCGTCGTCCTCGCCGTGACAGGTACACGCCCGACGCGGGCCCGAGGTGGCACCCGATCGGAAATGCCGGCGGCACAGATATTCCTTGGATCAGGCCTGCCTCTTGCCGTCGGAGAGCACCTGCAACCGGTGGCGTCGGATCTTTGGGTCCCGCGCCCGGTCATGATTTGGTTCACGTATGGGTGTCGATATCTATGGGGTCGTGGAGTGTCGCTTGCTGGGCGTCGACCCGGCGCACGAGGGCGAGTCCTGGCTGTCGGTGATTGATCTGGACCTGCTCTACGCGGAGCGGGACTACGACGCCTTCGGCTGCCTGTTCGGTGTCCAGAACTATGCTCATTTTCGTCCGGTTGCTGCTGAGCGAGGGTTACCCGAGGAAGTCTCCGGTGCCGTGCGCGGGCAGATCGCCAGGCGGGACGCGTTCGGGGTGACCTGGGTGACCTGGACGGAGCTCAAAGCTATCGACTGGAATGAGCCGGCGGAGTATCCCGATAGTCGAATTCACATTTATGAGCGGCGTGAGCATGGTGAGCTCGTCTACGAGCAGAAGTCTGCATGGAACCGGGAGTTCGCCAAGGTCGTCGGTCATACGATCGCCGAAGGCGTCGAGGGTGATCGCTGGTGGCCGGAGAGTCAGGAGTGGGAGATCGGTGGGAAGGTGTACCGATCTGAACGGCTGCGTCGCCGCGACGCCGTCAGTGAGTCCAGCCACTGGCAGTTCGTGTTCAAGGTGATGGAGGCGCTGGCGTTGCGCTTTGGCGACGACGGCGTGCGGTTGGTCGTTTGGTTCGACGCCTGAGCCAGGATGCTGGGCGGTCGCGATTTATGGAAACTGTCAGTCAGCGGCGACACCTCGATCAGGGCTGCGGCAGACTCTGTTGGATGCAGCGGCCCCCGAGCATCCTCGACCAGCAGTACCAGACCGACATCCACAAGGTCTGGCACTCCTCCACGCCCCCACCCGAGCTGCTGGCCGCGCTCGACGCGGGCTGGCTCGGCTCCCCCCGTAGCGCTCTGGACCTTGGCTGCGGGCTCGGCACCGAGCTCGCCCACCTCGCCGACCTCGGCGTCCCCCTCACCGTCGGCGTCGACCGCTCAATCGCCGCCGTGCAACGCGCCCACCAACTGCACTCGGCTGTGCGGTTCGTCCAGGCCGACGTCCTGCAGATGCCATTCCCCCGAGCAAGCTTCGACGTCGTCCTCGACCGCGGCTGCTTCCACTACCTGGAGCCCGCTGACCGCCCTCGCTACGCCGGCGAGGTCGAGCGTATTTTGCGCCCTGATGGGCGGTTCCTGCTGCGCGCCTGCCTGTACGCGCAAGGGATCCGCAACGACCTGACCGAGCCGCTCCTCCGGCAGATCTTCAGCGGCTGGCAAATCGTCGGCCTCGAGCAGGCCCCGATTCCTAGCGACACCGGGCAGATGATCGCCTTCGTGACTCGACTGGAGCACCCGGCCGGCTGACCGGAGCGGCTCGCTCAGGTGCATGGCGGTGCGGGGTCGTCGGCCACGCAGGCTGCTGCCCGGCTCCCACGCGGGGCCGTTCGCCCTATCCCCGTGGTCTCCGCAGCCACCGGCCAACCCGAGCCTGGAACCCGCCGGATGGCTTTGGGTCCGCGGGCGCCGCCTGCAGGTCGCTTCCCGCCGTGGCAGGCTTATGCCTAACGGTTGTGGTGGTGATGGTTGTGGATGACGCCGGTACCAGTCGGTCGCGGTCGGCTGGGAGCGAGGTTCCGGGCCCGTGGGCCTGGGACCACATACCGCCGTGTGGGTCCGATGATCTGGCGGTGTCGGTGCGCTGGGAGCGCGCCGGGGTCGGCCTGGCCGGCCAGATCGTCGTGGAGAATGTGAGCGGCCGGACCTGCCGGCTCAGCCACACGCCGTCGGTGATCCCCCTGGGGACCGATGGCCGAGACCTGCGGGTGGAGAACGTCATCTCCATGGATGCCCGGCTGGAGCCGGCGATCCTTGCGCCCTCCATGCGAGCCGCGGCGCCGATCGGTTGGGCTGGCTGGTGCGGTGATGCGGCGTCTGGGGTCGTGCGGGTCGATTGGTTCAGCGGCTCGGCCGTCGTCGAGGTCCAGGGGCCACGCCAACCGGACTGTCCCGACCCCGGGCAGCCGACGAACCTTTGGTCGTCTTGGTTTGACTCCCTCGACGACTGACCGTCCGCGCCGCCGTGCTCCCGCCACGAAGTTCGGGTGGCAGCCGCAGGATCGTCCGGACCCTCTGTGGAAAGGGTCAGACCCCAGACCCCACGGTTACCGAAAGCGGCGCAGCCTTATCGGCTGGCGGCGGGCAAGGCGCAGGCGCGTTCGGCGGTGAGACGGGTGCGCAGCGCCCATCCGAGCAGCGCGACCGAGAGCAGGCCAAGGATTGGTTGCAGCGGCGCCCAGATGTTCAGCGCGCCGGCGGCGCCGAGAAGCAGTACGACGAGCTTGTTGCACACCGGGCAGCCGATCGCCAGGAACGACAGCACTCCGCCGCCGGCGGTCCTGGTCATGCCGGCGGGCTGGGCGGGCGATCGCACGTAGGTCGCGATCACCAGGCCGCCCAGCAGCGCGCCCGCGGCCAGAACGGGATAGCTCCACCACTGCACCGGCGTCATCCGGATGAAGAGCGGGTTGGGGATGACGTCGGTCGGGGCGCCGGCGACGATGGCGAACACCAGCGCGCCGCCGGCCGCGGCGAGCCAGCGGCGGGCAGGCCAGGCGATCACGTCGGCGAGCTGCCGCCGAAAGCCGCCAACGATCTGACCCGAAGCCTGCGTCATTGAGCCCAGCTCCCGCTCGTCATGGCCGCCTCGTCGGCGCCGCCGCATCGATGATGTTCTACGAGAGTGTAGTAGACGGGTCGCGGCCCGATCACGGGCGTCGGCGAAGCGGGTGGTCCGGGGGAACCTCGACCAGACAGATGGAGACGCCGTCCGGGTCGGCGATCCACATCTCATCGAGCCCCCACGGCATGCGCGCCGGCGGGCGGAGGACCGGGACCCCGCGCGCCTCCAGGACGCGATGGGTGGCGGCCAGGTCCCGAACCTGGAGCCACAGCTCGAGGCCCGGAGCGGGCCGCGTGTCGGAATGCCCCGACAGCTCGAGGAAGCCGCCGCCAAGGAAGAAGACCGTCCCGCGGTCCTCGCCACTGCCGAACTCGCGGTAGATCGCGAGGCCGAGCGCGTCGCGGTAGAAGGCGCGGCTACGCACCAGGTCGGTCGGATGCAACAGCACCCGGCTGCTGAGTACCTCTATCGCGCTCATGCCGCCAACTATAGGCATCGGGCGGCGAGCCCACCTCGCGGAAGCTCCCCGTGACCATCGGCCCGTAGAGATCCTGCCGCGGTCAGTTGCCGACGCCGGCGACGTTTCGGTTATCATGCGTTTGTACCCATCCGCATACAGAGGACTGGTGCGTGTGGATGGATGCCTTACGTGCCTACGACACGACCGCGCTCGCCCTGAAGCCCTACGGATACGACCGGTGACGTGAGACCCCCCACCGTGTCGACCCACTGCCCTTCACAACGCTCCGCAACGTCTACCTGGTGGCCGCACCAACGGCCATGACCGCTGCTGAACGGACCCCGGCGTGCGCGCCGGAGAGAAGGAGGGGAAGGTGTCGAAGGATCCGATGGAGGCATCCTCGAAGAAGGACGGCATCACCAGGCGACAGTTCCTGGACGGAGTCGCCATCGGCGCGGCGGGGCTCGCGATCGCGGCGGCCGACCCGTGGCTGACCGGGGCGCAGGCGGCGACGCTCGCGGCCGGCGGGACGGCACTGCCTCCCGGCTACTATCCTCCGACCTCGACCGGGCTCACCGGGCAGCCGAGCCACGTCATCTCCGAGATCCTCAAGATCGACGGGCTTCCGAACCCGAACGACGTGCACAGCGTCGTCGGCGGCGCGGGCATCTCGCGCAAGACGACCAACACCCGTGAGGTCTACGACTGCGTGATCGTGGGCGCCGGCGCGAGCGGGTTGGCCGCCGCCAAGTACTACCGCGACCGGTTCGGCCAGAACTCGAAGATCCTGCTCCTCGACCCCCTCCCGGACTTCGGCGGGCACTCGCACCGCAACGAGTTCCACATCCCGGACGCGACCACCGGTGGCGACGTGATGGTGCTGCGCAACGGCGGGACCGTGAACCTCGACAGCATCGGGACCTGGGGCCGGGTCTCGGGCGCGTTCCTCGACGTCCCGGCGAACCAGGCCGCGCTCGACATCCTCGCCTTCTGCGGCGTCGACCCGAACAACTTCCCGTCCGGCAGCGGGCCGGGAATCCCGAGCAGCTTCGGGCTGACCTCGATGCTCCTGTTCCCCTCGGAGGAGTGGGGAACCGACACCGTGACCCGCTCGCGCTTCGAGCCCAACACCGACGCCGGCTGGCACACCTACCTCGACCGCCTTCCCTACTCCCAGGCGTCCAAGGACGCGATCTTCCGGGTCCAGCGGGACACCACGACCGACTGGATCGCGGCCAAGCACGGTCCGGGGATGACCGCCGAGGAGCGCCTGCACCTGCTCACCACGATCAGCTACAAGCAGTGGCTCGTGGACTACCTCGGCGCGACGGACCAGGCGATCCACGAGTACCAGCGGGGATCCCATGGTCTGCTGGGCGCGGGCGCGCAGGCGACCTCGGCCGCCGACAACTACATGCTCGGGCGCCCCGGCTTCTCGGCCGCGCAGGGCCTGCCCGACCCTGAGGAGGTCGCGAACTCCGGGTTCCCGGGCATCGGCCGGACGCCGCAGATGGACAACCAGACCAACTCCGGTCCGACGCGGCTGTGGCCCGACGGCAACTCGTCGCTCCTGCGGCTGCTGGTGAGCAAGATGATCCCGTCGGCGTTCCCCGACGGCGCCCCCAACCAGGAGAACATCGTCGCCGCGCGCCTGGACTACTCGAAGCTGGACGACGCGGCGAGCACGGTCCGGATCCGGCTGAACAGCCTCGTGTTCCAGGTCAAGCCGGCACAGAACAAGAACGACATGGCCAAGGTCGAGTACGAGGAGGTCGGCGAGGGCGGCCCCGGAGCGGCCTACGCGGTCCACGCCAAGCACGTCGTGATGGCCTGCTGGAACCGCGTGACCGCACGTCTGGTCAAGGACCTTCCCACGTCGCAGGTCGCGGACCTGTGCTACGCGCGCAAGGTCCCGCTGATCTACGGGCGCGCCGGCATCAACAACTGGAGGGCGTTCGCCGACGCGAAGATCAGCAGCGTCGCCCCCCGCGGGAACAGCCTCTTCTGGGACAGCTTCAGCCTGGCCGCGGGAGCGCGGTTCGGCTCCGCGTACGGTCCCACGCCGAACACGCCCGACCAGCCGGCCACGCTCAGCTTCACGGTCGTCCCGAGCGGGCCCAACACCACGCCGCAGCTCGCCGCGTACGAGGTCGGGCGCCAGAAGCTCCTCCAGATGAGCTTCCAGGACCTCGAGGACGCGCTGATCGACCTCATCGACCGCACCGTCAACACCCACGGCGGGGACTTCGACCCGGCCAGGGACATGCACTCGATCATGCTCAACCGCTGGAACTACGGCTACGCGCACGAGCTCACGTCGGTGTTCGACCACTCGCTGTACGGACCGTTCAAGGACCAGCCTCAGGTGCGCGGCCGGGTCCCGTTCCAGAACGTGGCCATCGCCAACAGCGACTCGCAGGCGTTCGCCTACACGCACTCGGCGATCCAGGAGGGGTTCCGCGCGGTGCAGGACCTGCCCAGCTAGGTCCTAGGTCAGGTCATCGGAGCGGCGGCGAGGAGGTCGTCGTCGCCGCTCCACCCCGCGTTACCGCCGGTTCGCCCCGGACGGTCAGCGCTTGCCGTTGGGGTGACCGCCGTCGGGCAGGTGGACCCGGAAGGAGGCGCCCTGGCCTTGGCGCTCCTCGACCCAGGCGCCACCGCCGTGGAGCTGGGCGAACACGCGCACCAGCGCGAGCCCGACCCCCAGGCCGGGCGCGTGCGAGGCCGGGGCGGGCCCCTGGCGGAACGGCTCGAAGATCGCCTCCCTGAGGTGCTCCGGCACGCCCGGGCCGGCGTCCTCAACGGTCAGCAGGGCGCCCTGGTCGCGCGGCTCCACGCGAACCCACACCGGCGTGCCGGGCGGGGTGTGCCTGACCGCGTTGGCCAGCAGGTTCTCGACGATCCGCTCCACCTTGGGCGGGTCGACCTCCAGGCGCAGGGGACAGGCGTCGACGTGGACGGGGCGGTGCTCCGGGAACTCGGCGACGAGCTCCTTGACCACCCGTTCGACCAGCTCACCGACGTCGACGTACTCGCGCTCGGGAGTCACCGTCGGCTGGGCGAGCCGGTCCAGGTCGAGCAGGTCGTTGAGCAGGCGGTCCATCTTGCGGGCGCTCTTGCTGAGCCGGTGCAGCAGGTCCGCGGCGTCGCCCGACTCCAGCTCCCGCTGCCGCCGCTGGAGGGTGAGGGCGATCCCCACCACCGAGGCCAGCGGGTTGCGCAGCTCGTGGGAGACGGCCTGGAGGAAGGTGCTCTTCATCTGGTCGAGCGCGCGCAGGTGCCGCGTCATGGCCTGCTCGCGCTCCAGGCTGTCGCGGAGCTGCCGCTCGACCCCGCGGCGATCGGTGACGTCCCTGGCGACCACCAGCTGGCCGGTCGGCCACTCCAGGTGGTCGGTCAGCGTGGACACCGTCACCTCGAGGATGCGTCCGTCGGCGGCGATCTCCTCGACCGCGTCGCCGCCACCGTCCGCGAGCTGGGCCCGGACCACTCCAGCCCATGCCGGAACGACCCGCGAGGCCGGCTGGCCGACGAGGCGCGCGAGCGGCTGGCCGAGCAGCCGCTCGGCGGCGGCATTGGCGTCGACCACCTTGCCGCCGAGGTCGAGCACGACCACGCCGTCGCCGATCGTCTGGAAGATCCGGCTGCGCGCGATCGGCCGCAGGCCGAACAGGTGGAGGCGGAACACCGCCAGGACCATGAAGACCACGGTCAGCAGGAACGCGAAGAGGGTGAGGTCGCCCTGCTGGAAGGGCACGAGGTTCAGCATGATGAGCAGCTCGGCGACCAGCGGGAGCGTCAGGCTGCCGAGCAGCAGGGCGCGCTGCCCGTGGTAGGGCCTGGAGGTCCGCGCCACGGTGACCACGAAGGCGCCCAGGCACACCCAGGTCGCCGCGCTCGAGTAGACGAAATGGACCCAGAACAGCGGCCCGTGCTGCACGACAGGGCCGACGCCGGGCGCCGGCGGTGGCAGGTAGGTTTGGAACAGGTGGTGGGTCGAAGGGATGGCCAGTGCCGTCAGGACCGTAAGCGGCTCCACCGCCAGGGCTCCCAGCAGCAGCGGGCTCGGCCGGCGCAGGCGCCCGGCGTACTGGAGCACGAAGATGACCGACGCCGGCGGCAGCGCGACCAGGCCGATGTACTTGAGGTCGCAGAAGAGCTGCCCGGTCGCGGGGTCCCGGGCCGCGAGCTCGACCGAGAGGGCCACGCTCCATTGGATGAGGGCCAGCAGCACCACGACCAGCGAGGTCGCTTTCGGGCTCCTGCGATGGCCCCAGACGTACACGGCGCAGGCGGTCAGGCATCCCGCTCCGCCTGCCAGCAGCAGGCTGGTGGCCGACCAGCGCCAGCTCATCCCGCCCAACCCCCCTCGGAAGGCCGCAGCCCACCCAAATCAGCGGAACCCTCTGTAGCCGGCTACTCTCCGCTGTCTCGCGGATTGAAGTCAACCGAGGGACCAAGTCGCGCAACGCGTCGAAGCCGCGCGGCACTGTCATAGGCCGCCAGATCGTCTGGATTCCTTCATCTCCCATCCGGGATCGCCACACGCGCCGGACACCTTGGTCGGTGAGCCTCGCGGGAGCGGACCCCTGGCCCCGCGCCGCGCCAGTCGTCGTGAGGAGGTCAGGGATGTCCCGCACACCCCGACGGATTCGACTGCTCAGCCTTGCCGTCCTGACAAGCCTTGGGGTTGCCCTGCTCGCCAGTGCGCCTTCCGCGGCCGCCGGCACCGGGGAGCACGGGCGGCACCAGCGTGCCGAGCATGTCCTGCTGCTGTCGGTCGACGGGCTGCACCAGTCCGACCTCGCCTGGTACGTGGCACACCACCGTGGCTCCGCGCTGGCGCGACTGGTCGACGATGGCGTGGAGTTCACCGACGCTCGCACGCCGGTGCCCTCGGATTCGTTCCCTGGCCTGATCGCGCAGGTGACCGGCGGCAATCCCGCCAGCACCGGCATCTACTACGACGACACCTACAACCGCGCCCTGCTTCCGGCCGGCACCACCAACTGTGCCGGCGCGACCCCGGGCACGGAGGTCACCTACTTCGAACAGCTCGACAGGGACCAGCACAGCCTGGACGCCGGCGAAGGCCTGCCAGGCCTCCCCGACAGCATTCTCAACATGACCGCCGACCCCAGGACCGTCATCGATCCGGGTCAGCTTCCCGTGGACCCGGCTGGCTGCACCCCGGTCTATCCGCACACCTACCTGCGGGTGAACACGATCTTCGAGGTGGCGCGGAGCGCGGGCCTCCGGACGGCCTGGTCCGACAAGCATCCGGCCTACGAGATCCTCAACGGCCCGTCCGGCGCCGGCGTCCAGGACCTGTTCACCCCGGAGATCAACAGCGACGCGCCGACGACCGGCGCGAGCGATGACTGGACGACCGACAACGCGCTCACCCAGCGGT
Source organism: Actinomycetota bacterium (assembly GCA_040414855.1). Lineage (GTDB taxonomy): Bacteria > Actinomycetota > CALGFH01 > CALGFH01 > CALGFH01 > DASVXQ01. The sequence goes on along the minus strand of JBEDUQ010000324.1, from coordinate 7,195 downwards.
ACGACAGCTTCAAGGTCCAGGCGGTCGTGAACGAGATCGGTGGCTACGACCACAGCGGCACCAGGCTGCTTGGCACGCCGGCGCTGTTCGGCATGAACTTCCAGACCGTATCCACCGCCCAGAAGCTCCCGACCTCCGATGGCCTGGTGGGCGGCTACCGCTCCGACGGGGTCACTCCCGGTCCGCTGCTGGAGCGAGCGCTGGACTTCGTGAACGCCAAGGTGGGGGAGATGCTCACGGCGATCGACCGCTGCCACCTGGAAGGCAGTACCGTCGTGATCCTGTCGGCCAAGCACGGTCAGTCGCCCCAGGACGGCGCGGCGTTGACCCGGATCCCCGACGGGCCGATCCTCGACGCGCTCAATGCCGCCTGGCATGCCTCGCACCCAACCGCAACCCGTCCGCTGGTGGCGTTCTCGGTCGACGACGACGCCATGCTGCTCTGGCTCAACGACCGCTCACCGGCGGCGACCCGGTTCGCGGCCAGGTTCCTGCTCGGCCAGGCCGGAACCGGCAACGACATCAACGGCGCCCCCAAGCCCTACACCAAGTCCGGGCTCGCGCGCGTCTTCGCCGGGCACGCGGCCGCCGCCTACTTCAAGGTCCCGCCCGGTGATGCTCGAGTCCCTGACCTCTTCGGGATCGTGCAGCACGGCGTCGTCTACACCGGCGGAATGCGCAAGATCGCCGAGCACGGCGGCGCCGATCCACAGGACCGCGACGTTCCGCTGGTCGTGTCCGGCGGCCCCCTGGCGGATCACGGCGTCAACGGGAGCCGGGTCGAGACGACCCAGATCGCGCCGACGATCCTGCGCCTGCTCGGGCTGGACCCGGAGGACCTCCAGGCAGTCCGGATCGAGCACACGCCGGTGTTGCCACAGGTCAGATGAGCACCCCCGTTCATCCGGGCCTCGACGCCGACGCGATGACGAAGTACTGTCAGCTTCTCATCGAGCTCATACCGAGAGCGGGACTCATCGTCGCGTCCGCGGCTGCGCCGGTGCCAGATGTGGGGGGGAGCGGTGATCGTCGTGGTCGCCTCGCGCCGGGACGCGCGGGCCGCTCGACTGCTCGGCGCCAGGTCACGCGACGACGTCCGCGCCTTGACGCCTCCGGACTTGTCGACGCCCGGATGGCGGGTGCTCACCGGCGATCCCCTCGACTCCCGCGCGGTGGTGCAGGGAGAGGTCGTCCCGACCTCGTCGATCACCGGCGTGCTCACCCGCCTGCCCGCCATCACCGAGTCCGAGCTGCCGGTGATGGCCGACGAGGACCGGGCGTATGCCGCCGGCGAGATGACCGCCTTCCTGGCCTACTGGCTGTCGTCGCTGCGCTGTCCCGTGCTCAACCGCCCGACGGCGTCGAGCCTCTGCGGCCCCAACTGGAGGACCGAGCGGTGGCTGCTCGAGGCCGCGCGACTGGGCCTGCCGGTCGCGCGCCGGCACCGCCGGACGCCGGCGTTCGGCGACGATTCGCCGGCAACCGCCTCCTTCGATGCCAGCACCCTGTCGGATGACGGGCTGGTCGCCGCCACGGTCGTCGGCGACCGTTGCATCGGCACCGGGGACGAGGTGGTGGCGTCGCGGGCGCGCATGCTGGCCACCGCCGCGGGCGTCGACCTGTTGCGGGCCCACTTCAGCGGACAGGGCGAGGGATCCCGGCTGCTGGACGCGAACCCGTGGGTGGACCTGCACGATGCGCGGACCGCCGACGCCATCGCCGACTACTTCGCGATGGCGGGCCGTTCGCGGTATCCGGAGCCGGCCCCATGATCCTGCTGTGGGGCCTCGAGCGGGACACGCCGCTGTCGCGCGTCCACGCGGAGCTGCGGCGGACCGGCGCGCCGGTCGTGTTCGTCGACCAGCGTGAGGTCCTGCGCAGCGAGATCTCCCTCGACGTCGAGGACTCCGTCACCGGGGTCGTGCGGGCCGGCGAGGTCTCCGTCGACCTCGCGTCGGTGCGGGCCGCGTACGTGCGTCCCTACGACTCATGGCGGATCGGGCCGGTCGCGCGGGCCGGCGCGGGCAGCCCCGAGCGAAGCCACGCCCGCTCCTTCGACGACACCCTCTGGCTGTGGGCGGACCTGGCGCCGGCGCTGGTGGTGAACCGGCCGAGCGCGATGGCGGGCAACAGCTCCAAGCCTCGCCAGGCCATGACCATCGCCAGGCACGGCTTCGCGGTGCCGGACACGCTGATCGCCACCGACGCCGACGCCGTGCGCGAGTTCCGCGCCAGGCACGGCACCGTGGTCTACAAGTCCCTGAGCGGTGTCCGCAGCATCGTCTCCCGGCTCACGCCGGACCACGACGAGCGCCTCGCCGACGTCGCCTGGTGTCCGACGCAGTTCCAGCAGCACGTCCCGGGGACCGATTATCGGGTCCACGTCGTCGGGGCCGAGGTCTTCTGCGCACGGATCGAGTCGGAGGCCGACGACTACCGCTACGGCGCGCGGCAAGGCGCGGAGCTGTCGATGCACGCGGCCGATCTCCCCGAGGAGTGGACACGGCGCTGCCGGGCGCTCGCCGCCGAGATGGGCCTGGACCTGGCCGGGATCGACCTGCGCCGCACCCCGGACGGGGAGTGGTACTGCTTCGAGGTCAACCCCTCGCCGGCGTTCAGCTACTACGACCGCTTCGGCCAGGGGATCGCCGGCGCGGTCGCCCGGCTGCTCACCGAGCCGGAAGCGTCAGCATGACCGCGACCGTGCCGCCGCGGCTCCTCGGGCCACGCATGGCGGTCTGGGCGTCGTTCCCGTTCGACAACCGCCCGCTGACCCCGGCCGGCTCGGGCACCGCGGTCCCCGCCGACTGGGACTGGGCGATGGGGCAGTGGAACCGGGTGGCGCAGGCCGGTCCGGTGGTCCGCGTGGTCGTGGTCGACCAGCCGTACAGCCTGCTGGACCTGACCACGACCGTCGGGCTCGACCGCCGGGCCGAGGCGAGCGCCAAGTTCGGCGCCTGCCGGGCCGTCGACCAGCTCCTCTTCGGGCGGGTGTACGCCGGCGGCGGCAAGCTGCCGCTGGGCGGAGGGGGGCAGAAGTTCGACGACCCGCTGCGGCCCGGCCATCAGGTCCCGGGGATCGCCGACCAGGTCGAGGCGTGGCGCAAGCTCTACGGCGACGGCATCGACGGGATCTACGTCGACTCCGGACCAACGGACTGCACCGATCCCACGGTGCCCGGCGCCGAGATCGCCATCCCGGGCAACTACCGAGCCTATGCCGCGCACATCCGCGGGCGGCGGTACAAGCTGTTCCTCCAGGCGGCCCAGTACCCTGACAGCCAGCCCCAGACGCCGTGGCTTCGGGATCTGAACGCGGACTTCCTCGAGCTCTGGGAGGCGGGCGTCTCCCCCTACACCCTCAAGTTCCAGGCGAGGGACGCCTGCAACCCCGACCGCCCCGCGGCGGCGCCCGCCTGGTGGGACCCCGGTCCGGACCTCCGCTGGAGCCGGGTGCACGTGATCAACGACTGCCGCAACGCCGAGACGATGCGGACGGTCGCCAACCTCGCGATCACCTCCCGCGGCGCGGGGACCATCTGGATCACTCTGCCACGCCAGGACCCCAACCTCGGGGCCGTGTACGACGTCCTGCCGCCGTACTGGGCCGACGAGGTGGCCGTCTTCGAGAGCTTCGTGCGCCGCGACGAACAGGCGGCCAAGGACCTCAAGGATGGCAAGGACGAGCCGGACCAGGCGCAGAAGGATGCCACCGACGCGAAGAGCCTGGCCGACGCGGCCGCCAAGGAGGTCAAGGACGCCAAGGACGATCCCGACGCGGATGAGAAGGAGACCGCGGACACCAAAGAGAGGAAGGATAACAAGGATATTCCGGACAAGACCAAGGAGGACCCGGAGACCTCGAAGGACGAAGCCAAGGACACCAAGGAAGACAAGGACGAGCAGGCGTTCAAGGATGCGCGAGACACGCCTCCGGTGTTCCTCAAGGACTCGGAGCTGACCTTCAAGGTCATCGAGGTCGCCGGCCTGGTCGAACCGGCGGCGCGCGAGCCAGGGGCCGGCGCGGCGACGGGCGGCGACCCCGAGCTCGACGACCTCGACCGCATCGCCATCGGGCGGACGTTCATCCGCGCCGAGGAGCGTCCGGCGGTCGGGGAGCGGATCGTCGCGGACGATCCAGAGCCGGATCGAGAGGGCTGAGGTGACGGCACCCATGGCCGAGGCCGAGGTGCGAGCCTTCACGGTGGAGGGCCAGGTGTCCGCCCAGGGTCGGGTCGGGCTCGGCGGCCTATTCGTCGAGATCGTCGACCGGAACGTGGGTCACGACGTCCGTCTCGGCCACACGCGGACCGACGAGCTCGGCCGCTACCGCGCGACCTTCACGGTCGCCAGTCCCGCGAAGGCGCGGCCCGACCTCCAGGCCAGGGTCTGGACCGGCGACGGCGAGGCCGGCGGCGAGGACGGCACGTTGCTCGGCGAGTCCGAGGTGCGCTACAACGCGGGCCCGCACGAGCTGCTCGACGTGGAGCTGCCTCCCGACGCCGCCGGGCTGGTGAGCGAGTACGAGGTCCTGGCCGGTGCCTTGCACGGCGGCTTCGACGGGCGGCTGGCCGATCTGGAGGAATCCGGCCAGCGCCAGGACGTCACCTACCTCGCCAACAAGACCGGCTGGGACGCCCGCGCGGTGGCGATGGCGGCGCTCGCCGACCGGTTCGCCGGCCACGGCACTGGCGAGATCCCCGCGCCGCTGTTCTACGCCCTGTTCCGCGCCGGGCTGCCGGCCAACCCCGGCCTGCTCTACCGGGCCCACCCCGGCACCGTGGAGCACGTCTGGCGAGACGCGATCGCGCAAGGTGTGGTCCCGAGGGCGCTCGAGGCGGAGCTGCCGGCTGCGGCCGAGGCGTTCGCGCGGCGCGCCGTCGCCCACGGGCTCGAGTTCCGCGCGGTCCCCGGCGCATCGTCCCTCGACGAGCTGCTCGACCACGTGTTCCCGGCCGACCCGGACGGCAAGAGGACGTTCACCACGATCCAGCTGGCGCACGGGCAGGACCCGCCCGTGTTCTGGTCCCAGGTGGAGGCCGCGTTCGGCCCGGCCCGCGCGCAGCGGCTCCGGGTCGACGGCCAGCTCGCCGCCCTGACCCTGAACAACGCGCCGCTGATCGGCGCCCTGCGCCGCGCGGAGGCGCGCGACCGTGACGACGGTGTCCGGCTCTCGGGGCTGGCGGACCTGGCCAGGCGGGGCTACTTCCGTGCCGAGCGCTGGCGGGAGCTGCTCGACGGGCAGGTTCCCGACGCCGTCCCCGGCGACACGCCCGAGGAGCGGGCGGCCACCTATGCGGAGTTCCTGGCCGCGCAGGTGAAGCTGAGCTCTCCCACGGCGGTGGTGGCGACCAGGATCGGCGACGGTGAGCTGCTGTCGGGGGTCGCGCCCGACACGCGCGACGCGGTCCACGCCTTCCTGACCGAGCACGCTGGACGGTTCGAGCTCGGCGTCGAGCCCGTCGAGCGGTTCATCGAGCGGAGCCCCGAGGTCGAGCAACCCGCCCATCCCGAGGCGCTCCCGCAGCTCAAGCGCATCCAGCGCGTCTACCAGCTGACGCCCAACGACGAGGCCATGGCCGTCCTGCTCGACAACGGCCTCGACTCGGCCTTGGCGATCGCCGGCCAGGACCCGGACGGCTTCGCGCGGGCCCGGGCCGGCGACCTGGGCGAGGCGGACGCCCGGGCGATCCACCAGCGCGCGGGGCAGATCTCCAACGCCGTCCTCAACCTCGCGACCAGCTTCCTGACCGCGCGGGCGGCCCCGACCCTCGGAGCGTCGGCGGACGCGCCGATCCTGGCCGCCGCCGCGGCAGGGGCGGCCGCCGGACCGGCGCCCTCCGGCGTCCCCGCCTATCCGACCCTGGCGCGGCTGTTCGGCTCGCTCAACTACCAGGCGTGCGAGGACTGCGGCTCGGTGCTGAGCCCGGCCGCGTACCTGGTCGACCTCCTGCTCTTCCTGGACCGGCAGGCCAGCCCGGCGAGCCCGAACCCGCAGGCCGTCCTCCTGCGCCGCCGCCCCGACCTCCAGCACCTTCCGCTCACCTGCGAGAACACCAATACGGCCCTGCCGGCCATCGACCTGGTCAACGAGACCCTGGAGCACTTCGTCACGCATGGGCTCTCGCTGGCCGCCTTCACCGGTCACGACACCGGCGGCGACGCCGACACCGCGGAGCTGCTCGCGGGCCCGCGGTTCGTCGACGAGGCCGCCTACGACCGGCTGGCGGGCGAGTTCTTCCCGCCGCCGCTGCCGTTCCACCGCGCGTTGGAGATCGTCCGCCGGCTGTTCGACCAGCTCGGCGTGCCGCTGCGGGAGGCGATGGCGACGCTGCGTCAGGGCGAGGCCGTCGACCGCCCCGACCCCGCCTCCTACGGCTGGCGTGACGTGCTGATGGAGGAGCTCGGGCTCTCCCGCGCCGAGCACGGGCTGCTGACCGACCGCACCCTGACGCTCCAGCGGGTCTACGGCTACGCCGACACCACCCCGACCGCGGACGTCATCAACGAGATGTCCGGCGTCAAGGCGATCGCCACCCGCGCAGGCGTCACCTACGTCGAGGTCGCCGCCCTGCTGGCGACCAGGTTCGTCAACCCCAATCGGTCGATCCTGCTGGTCGGCCCGGGCGGCGCGAGCGCCGCGCCGTCGTTCGAGGAGCTCCTGCTCCGGCAGGTGGGCGCCGACGGCACCCAGCGCCCCCTCGGCGCCATCGACCTCGTGCGGCTGATCCGCTTCGTGCGGCTGTGGCGCAAGCTCGGCTGGAGCATCGAACAGACCGACGCCGCGATCGCCGCCCTCTACCCCGCGAACCAGACGCCGGACGCGCCCGACGAGGCGACCAGTCTGGCGCGCCTGGACGACGGGTTGCGGACGGCCCTGCTGCGCCTGGGCGTCGCCGTGTCGGTGCTGCGGCGGCTCGGCCTGGAAGCCGACCGGGACCTTGCGAGCCTCCTGGCCTGCTGGGCGCCGATCGACACCCAGGGTCCGGCCTCGCTCTACCACCGGCTGTTCCTGGAGGGCGTGGCGGACGCGGACGGGGTCTTCGCCGCCGCCGCCGGCGGCGCGGTGCTGGACGGCCACGAGCTGCTGCTCGCCAATGCGGACGGCCTCCGCGCCGCCTTCGGCCTGACCGCCGACGAGCTCGGGTCGATCGTGGCGGACCTGCGCTTCGACGCGAACACGAAGCTGACCCTG
>JBEDUQ010000323.1:0-3493 GCA_040414855.1 Actinomycetota bacterium | reverse complement strand
CTGGCACGGGCGATCGTGAACCGGCCCAAGCTGCTGCTGCTCGACGAGCCGCTCGGCGCGCTCGACCTCAAGCTGCGCCAGGAGATGCAGCTGGAGCTGAAGCGCATCCAGGAGCAGGTCGGCATCACCTTCCTCTACGTCACCCACGACCAGGAGGAGGCGCTGACCCTGAGCGACCGGATGGCGATCCTGCGCGATGGCCGCATCCAGCAGATCGGCTCGCCGGTCGAGGTATACGAGCGCCCGGCCAACGATTTCGTGGCCGGGTTCATCGGCGTCTCCAACCTGATCGAGCGCGACGGCAGGCAGGTCACCGTCCGGCCCGAGAAGATCCGCATCCTCGAGGACGGCCAGACCGCCGAGCTGGGCGCGCACGTCGAGCGCGGGGTGGTCCGCGAGGTCGTCTACCTCGGCGCGGTGACCCGCTACGTGGTCGACCTGGAGGCGGCCGGCGAGCTGGTGGTGGTGCGCCAGAACCTCGACAGCGCCGAGCGGGCGCTCGAGGCCCGGGGCCGCCGCGTGCGGCTGGCTTGGCGACCCGAGCAGGCGTTCCCGATCGAGCACGGTCACGACCAAGGCGTGGAGCAGCGCGGCGAGGGCCGCACCGAAGGTGGGGAGGAAGCATGACCAGGCAATCGAGGCGCTTCTCCGGACGGCTCGGGCGCACGACCGGACTGATCGCGATCGCCGCCGTGCTGGCGCTGATCGCCGCCGGCTGCGGCGGTGGCACGTCGAGTGGCGGCGCGAGCGGAGGCGGCGGCGCCGCCAAGCCGAACCTGCCGACCAGCATCGGGCCCGGCGAGGGCCAGCTCAACCTGATCGCCTGGGAGGGCTACGCCCAACCTGAGTGGGCCAAGCCGTTCGAGCGGCAGACCGGCTGCAAGGTGAACGCCAAGTACGCCGGGTCCTCCGACGAGATGGTCGCGCTCATGCGCGACGGCGGCGGCGGCCAGTACGACCTGGTGTCGGCCTCCGGCGACGCCAGCCTGCGGCTGATCTTCGGCAAGGACGTCCAGCCGGTGAACGTCGACCTGATCCCGTCGTGGAACGACTTCATCCCGCAGCTCAAGTCCCCGCCGTTCAACACCGTCAACGGCCTGCACTATGGCGTGTCCTACGAGTGGGGCCCGAACGTCCTGCTCTACAACCACGAGAAGGTCACCTCGGCGGCGAGCTGGGAGGTCATCTACAACCAGCAGTACAAGGGCCAGATCACCGTCCCGGACAACCCGATCCAGATCGCGGACGCCGCCCTCTACCTCTCCAAGAAGGACCCGAGCCTCGGCATCACCGACCCGTACGAGCTGACCCAGCCGCAGTTCGACGCCGCCGTGAACCTGCTCAAGCAGCAGCGCCCGCTGATCAAGAAGTACTGGGCGCTGGCCTCGCAGGAGATCACCATGTTCAAGAACGGCGACGCGGTGGTCGGCGCGGCGTGGCCCTACCAGACCAACACGCTCCAGGCCGACGGCGTCAAGGTCACCGACGCGATCCCGTCGGAGGGGGCGACCGGCTGGGCCGACACCTGGATGCTGGCCAGCAAGGCGCCGCACCCCAACTGCGCCTACGAGTGGATGAAGTACGTGACCACCCCGAACGTCCAGGCGCAGCAGGCGATCTACTTCGGCGAGACGCCGGCCAACACCAAGGCCTGCGCGGAGATGGACAAGCAGTCCAAGGGCTCCTGCGCCCAGTACCACGCCAACGCCCCGGCCTCGTACTTCGACTCGATCAAGTTCTGGAAGACCCCGCTGGCCGACTGCGGCAACGGCAAGTCGGAGTGCGTGCCCTACACCCAGTGGCAGCAGGCCTGGCAGGAGATCAAGGGCTAGGGGCCGGCCGACCTTGACGACCGCTCCCACCCAGCTCGACCAGGCCGGCCGCGCCGGCCCGGGCCGCGGCGGCGCCGGGCTCTCGGCGCTGCTGTGGCGCCGCCCGTGGCTCCGCGCGGCCGGCCTGCTGTCGGGCCCGCTGGCCTGGTTCCTGCTGATCTACCTGGCGTCGCTGGCGGTGCTGCTGGTCACCGCGTTCTGGCGGATCAACCCGTTCACCACCGACATCGAGCGGGTCTGGAACCTCGACAACTTCAAGACCCTGATCGAGAGCGCCACCTACCGCAGGATCGCCCTGCGCACCGCGGGCATGGCGGCCGCGGTGACCGTGACCGACGCGCTGGTCGCCTTCCCGTTCGCCTACTACATGGCCAGGGTGGCGTCGCGGCGGGTGCGGTCGGCGCTGTTCGTGGCGGTGATGCTGCCGCTGTGGGCGAGCTACCTGGCGCGGGTCTACGCCTGGCTGCTGATCTTCGCCAGCAACGGCGTGCTCAACTGGAGCTTCGGCAAGCTCGGCCTGCCGTCGCTCGGCATCGGCTACTCGAACTGGGCCATGTGGATCGTGTTCTCCTATATCTGGCTGCCGTTCATGATCATCCCGGCCTACGCGGCGCTGGAGCGGATTCCCGAGTCGTTCGTGGAGGCCTCGGCCGACCTCGGCGCGCGCGGCTGGCTCACGGTCAGGCGGGTGATCGTGCCGCTCGCCCTGCCCGGGGTGGTCGCCGGGTCCGTGTTCACCTTCTCGCTGACGCTCGGCGACTACGTGACCCCGATCCTGGTCGGCGGCGCCGGCTCGGACTTCATCGGCAACGTCGTCTACCAGAGCGTCGGGGTGGCCAACAACATCCCGTTCGCGGCCGCCTTCGCGGTGGTCCCGGTGGTGATCATGGCCCTCTACCTGCTGCTGGCGCGGCGGCTCGGCGCCTTCGAGGCCCTCTGATGGAGTCGCGGGCGGCGCGCGTCGCGCTCCGGGTCTGGGTCGCGCTGGTGCTCGCGTTCCTGTTCGTCCCGATCCTGATCATCCTGCTGTACGCGTTCAATCCTTCGAACATCCAGAGCTGGCCGATCCCGGGGCTGTCGCTGAAGTGGTTCTCGCTGACCTGGCGCAACCACGAGATCCGGAGCTCGCTGCTGCTGTCGGTCAAGGCCGGGCTGCTCGCGACCGGGATTTCGCTGGTGCTCGGCTCGGCGGCCGCGTTCGCGGTCGACCGCTTCCGCTTCTTCGGACGCGAGGTGGTCTCGTTCGTGGTGGTGTTGCCGCTGGCGCTGCCGGGGATCATCACCGGCATGGCGCTGAACGCGTTCTTCGCCTTCAACGGCCTCAACCTGTCGCTGTGGACGATCGTGGTCGGGCACGCGACCTTCTGCATCGTGATCGTCTACAACAACCTGCTGGCGCGGCTCCGGCGCACCTCTTCGTCCCTGGTCGAGGCGTCGATGGACCTCGGCGCCCGCGGCTGGCACACCTTCAGGTACGTGACCTTCCCGCTGATCTCGACGGCGCTGGTGTCGGGCGCGCTGCTGGCGTTCGCGCTGTCGTTCGACGAGGTGATCGTGACCACCTTCACCGCGGGCGCGCAGAACACCCTGCCGCTGTGGATCTTCGGCGCGATCCGGCTGGGCCAGCAGCTCCCGGAGGTCAACGTGGTGGTGCTGATCGT
>JBEDUQ010000322.1:0-3741 GCA_040414855.1 Actinomycetota bacterium | reverse complement strand
GCGGGGTCGAAGCTGGCGACATCCCGCTGCGGCAGGACCGGCAGCACCCGCAGGGGCTGCACGAACGGCTCGATGGTCGGCAGAGCACCGAGCGCGCTGGGCACGATCAGGGGGTGTGGGAGGCCCTTCTCGCTGACGAGCATGCCCGTGCTCGTCATCACGCCCATCTTCATGAGGTCCCGCCGGGTGAGCCCGGAAGCCACGAGCTCCTGGCGGTCCCTGAATGCCTTCAGCGCACGTCTGTTTGCGCCGAACTTCAAAAGGTGCATGGAGTCTCCCCCAATACGAAGTGGCCCCGACGAGCGGAATGAAACTCCACGCACACGGTGGCGAGAATAGAACGAAGCTGAAGCGAGCCTGGAATGAACCTCTCGCCAACCTCTCGCTGTGACGGCGCTGTTCAACATGTATTCCAAACGACGTGATCGCGGCTCAGCGAGCCGCAACGTTCAGCAGGTAACCAAAACCGCGGCGGTTGACGATCAGCGGGCTGGGCCGCTTGTGGTCACCGATCAATCTGCGCAGGCGCCAGATCCGGGTGTGGACGTCGTCCACGGTGGCGGCCTCGGACCCTCGCCAGACGTGCTCGAGCAGCTCGGTGGAATCGAGCGGAGTGCCGGGGCGCAGCGCGAGCTGCACCAGGATCTCGAACTCCTTGGGCGGCAGCACCTCGTGCTGGCCCTCGACCTCCACGGTCCGCGCGCGCAGGTCGATCTTGACGATGCCGAGGTCGATGACGTCAGGGAGCCCCCGCTGCGTCGAGGGCCCGATCATCAGCTCGGCCCCGTCGGCGATCTCGTCGGGCTCGACCGGGAGCAACAGCTGAAGGCAGCCCGCGCGCAGGCTGTCCGCGGCCCGGAGCTGTCCCGGCGTGCCCACCAGCACGCAGGGGATCGCGCGGTTGTCGAGGAACCGCAGCAACGGCTGCCAGTCCGGCTGCCCTGCCTGGAGGACGACGCCGTGCGGCTGCCAGCGTGAGACGATCAGTCTGGGGTCCTCGGCGAGCGGCATCATCACCGGCCGGAGGCCACGGGCCTTGAGCACCGCGACGATGGCCGACATGTCCATCGCCTCGTCGAGGACGAGGAGGGTGATCCCGATCCTCGGCTGGGAGCCGCTGTACCCCCCGGTCACACGCCGGGGCACGTCGCGGGTTGTCGGTGACCAGGCCAAAGTCCCACCTTCCTGGCGCAATGGCATAAGCGCGGCACCCTCCGCGTACGTAATGTTCCTCTCCACCAGTGGCCTACTCAATTGCCCTTTGGTCCTACGACTTGGCCTCCCGGTCTTAAGACTGGAACAACGAAAATGCATGGGACCGAATTAAGAGGCGCTAAATTAGGACTGGCTAAATTCGAGGATGCGAAAACCCCGCCGGCTGGGCGTGCCTTTTCGCGAGAATTGGGCACCTCGACCGGGCTGTCGGGCGGCCAGGGGGGCCCGACAGCCTCGGCCGGGGTGGGGGGACCCCCCCACCAACCCCCTCCATGGCGAGCGGGGCTGCCGAGGGCGCTTCTTGGCCTGCCCGGCAGCCCCGCTTCGGGCTCAGCCCCGTTTCACCGCATGAGGTCGTTCTCGTCGACCGATCAAACGACGCGCGGCGCTACGGGCGGAATGGAACCAGGCTGGATCGAGCCTGAACCGAACCTCTCATCAACCTCCAGCCAGCGGCCGCCTGAGCAGGTAGCCGAAGCCGCGGCGGTTGAGGATCAGCGGCCGCGGACGCTGGTGGTCGCCGATCCTTCGGCGCAGCCGCCAGACCGCGGTGTGGACCACGTCCACGGTGGCCGAGTCCGAGCCGTGCCAGACGCGGCGCAGCAGCTCGGTCGGCAGCAGCAGCGGCAGGCAGTCGGGCTGGACCTTTCGTGGCGATGTGAGGGAAACGCGATCCTACGCACCAAGATTCCGCGATGCGAGCGCCTCCGCGCGCCGCGATTCGGAGCGGTCCCGCGGCGGCCACCGGAGCATCGCCATGCCCAGGAACGCGCCGAGCACCAGCGCCAAGAGGTGCTCGGCGGTGGCCAGGTCGGGCGAGACCAGCACGTCGATCGAAACCCCGAACAGATAGATCAGGGTGATCGGCAGCGAGCGGGCCCAGACCGAGAGCGCCGCGCCGACCGCGACCACCACCGCCGAGGTGCCGATGTCGAGTGGCGCGGCGGCGCCCGGGCTCTTGGCCGTGAAGATCAGGCTCATCGTCAGCGTCGGCACCAGGGTGCCGACCGCGCCGAGCAGCAGCAGCCGGCGCGAGCCGATCAGCGCCTCCAGCGGTGCCACCAGCAGCCAGCTCGCCACGATCGACCAGGCGATCTCGACGTTCCGCAGGTCCAGGAAGGAGCTGCCGAGGATCCTGAGGCCCAAGGGCAGGCCGTGGAGGTCGGTGGCGCGGAAGGCGCAGCAGTCGGTGATCACCCGGCTCGTCCCTGGAATGTGCCAGAGGAAGCTGACCACCAGGGCCACCGCCAGGTAGGTCCAGGTGACCGGCGCGGCGCGATAGCGGCCGACCCGCCTCGACGCCTCCCGGTACGCGGCTCGGTAGTCGCGGAGGAAGGCGAGCTGGCTGGGCAGCCGCTCGCTCAGCCCCCAGCGCGAGCCACCGGGGCCGAGTCGCTCTCGAGCGGCATGGCCAGGGTGAACGAGCTGCCGTGGCCGAGTTCGCTGGAGGCCCACAGGCGCCCTCCGTGCGCGGTGACGATCTCCTTGCAGATTGACAGCCCGAGGCCGCTGCCCCCGTCGGCGCGGGAGCGTGCGGCGTCGGCGCGATAGAACCGGTCGAACAGGTGCGGAAGGGCGTCGGCGCCGATCCCCGGCCCGGTGTCGTGCACGCTGATGCCGGCCTCGTGGGGATCGCGCCACACCACCACCCGGACCGTGCCGCCGGCGCCGGTGTACTTGATGGCGTTGTCGACCAGATTGGTGATCACCAGCTCGAACCGCGGCCCGTCGGCGAGGACCTCGGCCGACTCGCCCTCGGCGACCAGGCCGATGCCCTTCGCGTGCGCGATCGGGCGGAGCTTGTCGAGCACCTCCGCGACCATCGCGTCGAGCCGCTGGGGCGCGCAGAGCAGGTCGAGCCGGCCCTCGTCGATGCGCGCGAGCGTCAGCAGGTTGTCGAGGATGCGGCTCATGCGCTCCACCTCCTCGCCGACGCTGCTGAGCACCTCACGGGCGTCGTCCTCGGGGAGGTCCGGCGCGCGCAGGCAGACGTCGATCTCGGAGCGCATCACCGCCAGCGGCGTGCGCAGCTCGTGGGAGGCGTCGGCGACCAGCCGCTGCTGCTCCTGCACGCCGCGCTCGATGCGGTTCAGCATGTCGTTGAGGGTCTCGGCCAGCCGGCCCAGCTCATCCCGCGAGCTCGGCACCGCGACCCGCTCCTGGAGACGGTCCGCGGTGATGACCTCGGCCTTGCGTGTCATGCGGTCGACCGGCAGCAGCGCCTTGCGCGCCAGCAGCCAGCCGCCGGCGCCCGCGCCGGCCACCGCCACCGGGACCGCCAGAATCAGCAGCAGCCGCAGCCGCCGGACCGACTCGTCGACGTCGACCATCGACCTGGCGACCACCAGCACGTCGGTGACGCCGTTGTGCGTCTTGTAGGGCAAGGCCACCACCCGGAAGCGGGCGCGCTCGGGACCGAGGCGCGTGGTGAGGTGCACAGGGCCGCCGCCGCGGAGCACGGCGGCGCGGTCGTCGGCGTCGAGCATCGGCACCCGGCCGGTCGGGTCGTCGGTCGACTGGAGCACC
>JBEDUQ010000321.1:0-2719 GCA_040414855.1 Actinomycetota bacterium | reverse complement strand
GATGGTCGGGTGATGGTCGGGTGATGGAAGCCCGCCGCTACTCGGGGACCTGGCCCTTGACGGTCTCGACCAGGGCGATCCGCCTGCAGAGGATGTGCTCGCCGGTGAGCCGCTTGGCGAGCTCGGGCGGGCCGGTCAGGCAGGCGTCCAGGATCGCGCGGTGCTCCTGGCAGGAGCGAGTGGCGCCCTGGTCGTGCGCCGCGAACTGGTAGACGTAGCGGGTGCTGGCGTCACGCAGCCGCGTCACCACCTCGAGCCCCCAGCGGTACCCCGAAGCGGCGTAGACGCGGTGGTGGAAGCGCCAGTCCAGCTCGACGAAACTGTCCAGGTCGCCGGAGGCGTTGGCCGCCTCCATCCTGCTCAGCAGCCTGGCCATCTCGGCCAGGTCCTCCTTCTCCAGCCGCGGCGCGCCGGCCTCGGCGAGCATCGGCTCGAGCGCGAGCCGGAGGTCGTACAGCTCCTGGAGCTCGGCCAGCGACAGCGGGGCGACCGTCGCCGTGCGGTGGGGGCAGGTGGTGATCAGCCCGTCGGCCTCCAGCCGCAGCAGGGCCTGCCGGAGCGGCATGCGGCTGACGCTGAGCGCGGCGGCGATGCGCTCCTGGTCGATTGGATCGCCAGGCGCGAGCTGGCCGGTCAGGATCCAATGGCGCAGCTCGTCGTAGACGATCTGGTCCTTGGTCCGGAACCGGTCGGGCACGGAGCCGGGGAGGTCGGGGAGCTTGGGCTCGGGCGGGGATTCGGAGCTCATGGAACCCTTCGCGCTGCTCATCTGGATCCAATTGGCGCAGCCTAGGTGAGGCGCCCAGCAAGGTCAAGCGCGCTCCACGGCGCTCCAGGACGCCGATGATCAGCGCCGCTGAAGGGCGGGGCGTTGACCCTCCCGCGACGGGTGGTTGCTTACGGCGCCGACTGGGATCCAAGATCCAAAGTTCCCCCCCATCCGATCTCCTGGACCGCACGGCCAAGGTGATCGCCGGCTCGGGCCCCCGTCAGGCCTCGCGCGGACCGTAGAACAGCAGCATCACGCCGGTGCTGGTCCGCCGCGCGTCGAGCAGTCGCAGGCGCAGCAGCTCACCGTCCTGCTCGAACAGGCGCTCGCCCGTGCCGGCGACCACCGGCGGGACCGCCAGCCGCAGCTCGTCGACCAGGCCCGCCCGCAGCATCGACCGCACCAGTCGCGCGCTGCCGTGGACGCCGATGTCGCGGCCTGGCTCACGCTTCAGCGCGGTGATCTCGTCGGCGAGGCCGCCTCTGAGGATGGTCGAGTTGCGCCAGGTGGCCTCGGGCAGCGTCGAGGAGAACACGTACTTCCTGGTGCCGTTGATGAAGCTGGAGAACGGCTCGTTGTCCGAGGTGGGCCAGTACGAGGCCCACATCGCGTAGGTCCCGCGGCCGAGCACGACCGCGTCCTGACTCGCGATCAGGGAGGCCAGGTGCTCGGCCATCTCGGGGTCCCAATGGTCGAAGGCCCACCGGTCCGGCGCGGTGGTGACGCCGTCCAGCGAGTACCAGAGGTAGGAAACGACCTTGCGAATGACTCACACCTCCTCAGGCGTTGACATGGCGGCCAGGAGTCGGAGATCGGCCTCGACCTTGTCGGTGAGCGGCCGCCGCTCCGTGAGCACCCATGGCAGCCCTCTGGTCGCGTCGAGCAGCCCGGCCCGGACGGTTGGGTCGCGCACGGCGGCGCGGGCGGCGCGCAGCGTCCGCCGGCGGACGTCCCGCCCCGGGCGGCGCAGCCAGCCAGGACCGCCGGCCGCTCGGGGAGCGCCGCCAGGTGGCCGAGGGCGTTGAGCGCCTCGGCGCGGCGGTCCCGCGTCGCCATCACCACCGTCACCGGGGCCGGCACCGGCACCGGCACAGGCACCGAGGCCTGTAGTGGCGCCGGCCGGGTCCGGGCGTCCGCTCGCCCGCGCTCGCCCATCTCGCCTCAGCGCCCCGCCTCCGACGGCTCCCGTCCGGGCAGCATCGCGAGCCCGGCCAGGACGTCGTCGACGCTGATCATGAGCAGTCCGGGATCAGGCACGGTTCCGTGCGGGTCTCCGGTCCGGCCGGCCCAGAGCGCGACGTGGGCCTCGCGATCCGGCGGTGGTCCCCAGCGCGCAGGCGAGGTCGGCCCGAACAGCAGCACCGAGGGCGTGCCCAGCGCGGTGGCGAGATGGGCGACGCCGGTGTCGCCGCAGACCACCCGGCCGGCGACGGCGACCAGGGCGGCGAGCTCCACCAGGTCCGTGCGGCCGGCCACGACCGCGTCGGGCTCGAGCCCGGCCCCGCTCGCGACCCGGCGGGCGATGCTGGCCTCGTCGGCGCTCCCGGTGACCAGCACGCGCCGCCCTGCCCCCCGCTCACTCGCGGCGACGGCGGCGAAGCGGTCGGGCGGCCAGCGGCGCGCCGCGCTCGCCGCGCCCGGGTGGACCACGGTCACGCCTCCCGCGCGCATGCCGGCGACCCGCGGCGACGGCTCCGGCGTTGGCAGGTCGAGCGCGCCGGGGTCGGCGGGGATGCCCATGCGCTCCAGCAGACGGCACCAGCGGTCCACCTCGTGCTCGTCGTCATCCCATCGAGGGCCGCGGAGGCTCTGGCCGATCTCCGGGTTGGCGTAGGCGATCAGGCGCCCGGGGCGGGTGGCGAGCAGGACCCGGTGGCTCTGGGGGCCGCGGCCGTGCAGGTTGACGGCGGTGTCCGCGGCGCTGAGCCGCAGGTCGACCGGGCCGAGCGG
>JBEDUQ010000320.1:0-4650 GCA_040414855.1 Actinomycetota bacterium | reverse complement strand
GGCGGCAGCGCGGTCGGGTCCGGCGGCCGGCCGCCGACGATGGGCAGCTCCGCGTGCGCCGGCCGTTCCAGGTGCGGGATCGCGTCGAGCAGCGCCCGCGTGTAGCGCATCCGGACGGCGCCGCCCGTCCCGAACAGCTGGGCCGCCGGCGCCTGCTCCACGATCTTGCCCGCGTACATGACGACGACCTCGTCGGCGTACGAGGCGGCGAGGCCGAGGTCGTGGCTGATCATGATCAGCGCCATGTCCAGCTCTTCCTGCAGGTCGAGCAGGAGCTCCATGATCTGCGCCTGCGTCGTCACGTCGAGGGCCGTGGTGGCCTCGTCGGCGATCAGCAGCTTGGGCCGGCAGGCCAGCGCCATCGCGATCATGACGCGCTGTCGCATGCCGCCCGACAGCTGGTGCGGGTACTCGTTGAACCGCCGCTCGGCCGCCGGGATGCGCACCAGCCGCAGCAGTTCGACCGCCTGCGTCTGCGCTTCCCGCTTGGACACGGTGTGGTGGGTCCTGATCGCCTCGGCGATCTGAAGGCCGACCCTGATCGTCGGGTTGAGCGACCGTGCCGGGTCCTGGAACACCATGGCCATGTCCGACCCGCGGTGCTTGCGCAACTCGGAGTCGGACAGCCCGATCAGCTCCGTGCCGCGCAGCCGCGCCGACCCGTTGATGTTCGCGCCGGACGGCAGCAGCCCCATGATCGCGCGGCAGCTCACGGTCTTCCCCGAGCCGGACTCGCCGATGATGGCGAGCGTGTTCCCAGGCGCGACCTTGAAGCTGACGCCGTCGACGGCGCGCACCTCAAGGCCGCCGGCCGCGAAGCCGACCCGCAGGTCCTCGACTTCAAGCAGTGCCTCGCTCATTGCACTCCCCACCGCTCGCGCAGCGCGTCACCGAACATGTTCAGCGCGATCACCAGGACCAGCAGGCCGATCGACGGCATCAGCACGTACTCCGGCGTGGCCGTCATCGTGGTCTGCCCCTGGGCGATGGCCTGCCCCAGGCTCGGCTGGGGCGGCTCGATGCCCTGGCCGAGGAAGTCGATGGCGCCCTCGATGATGATGACCAGGCCGAGGCCGAGCAGGCTGAACGAGATGATGCCCGGCATGATGTTCGGCATGATGTGGCGCACGATGATCCGCCAGTTGCGGGTGCCGGACAGCCCGGCCGCCGTCATGAACGGCGAGCTGCGCAGCACCAGCGTGGCGCCGCGCGAGACCCGGCCGAAGACGGGGATGCTGAAGAACGCCAGCGCGTAGGTCAGGTGCAGCTTGCTCGGCCCCAGGGCGTAGGAGACCACCAGCACCAGGATCAGGGCGGGGAAGGCGATCAGGATGTCGAGCACCCGGGAGAGCACCGCGTCCACCCAGCCGCCGGCGAAGGCGGCGGTGACCCCGATCGCGCAGCCGATCGCCATGCCGATGATCGTGGTACCGACGGCGATCTCGAGGGATGTCTGGGTGCCGTAGATGTAGTAGGAGAAGAGGTCGACGCCGACCGGGTCGGTGCCGAGCAGGTGGCCTGGCGAGAATGGGGGCAGCTGCGCGTCGAGGATGTTTCCGTTGGTCGGCGACGGCAGGGTGTGGATCAGCGGCCAGATGAAGGTCGTGAAGAGTATCACCAGCAGGATGCTGACCGGCACCCACAGCCTGAGCGCGCGGCCGATCCGCTGCATCCGCAGCTGCCGCGAGCTGACCAGGGACGGCAGCGGCGGCGGGGCCGCGGTGGCCAGGGTCGGGAGGGCGGTCGTGGCCGAGCCTTCAGGAATTGGAAGTGCCATACCGGATCCTTGGGTCGAGCACCGCGTACATCAGGTCCGCGAGCAGGTTGCCGAGCACGGTCATCAGCGCGAAGACGAGCACGATGCCCTCGATGAGGGGGAAGTCGTGGTTCTGGATGCTGTTGAGCAGGTCCTGGCCGATGCCGGGGACCGAGAATATCGTCTCGATGATGGCCGCCGCGCCGACCAGCGCGCCCAGGTTCAGCCCGATGATCGTGATCAGCGTGAACATCGAGTTCCGCAGCGCGTGCCTGATCAGCACCCGCCACGGCGGGACGCCCTTGGCCTTCGCGGTCACGATGTAGTCCTCGCGCGCCATCTGCTCCACGAGGTCGGCCCGCAGGATCCGGGTGTAGATGGCGAACAGCCCGAACCCGATCGAGGCGGCGGGCAGTGTCAGCGCCTTGAAGTAGGACAGCGGCGTGCTGCCGAGCGAACCCGAGATGACGGGGAACCAGCCCAGCTTCACCGCGAAGACGATGATGAGCACGAAGGCGAACGCGTACGGGGCGGCGGACAGCCCTATCATGCTGATCGCGAGGCTGATCCGGTCCGCGATGCCGTTCGGTTTGCGCGCCGCGAGCACCGCGACGATGATCGCGAGCACCACCGCGACCACCAGCGCGTAGGCGAGCAGTATGAGGGTGACCGGGAGTTTGCTGGCGAGCTCGGCGTTGACGCTCTGGTTGGAGATCGACGTGCCGAGGTTTCCGTGCAGCACCTGGACGAACCAGTTCCAGTAGCGCGTCCAGAACGGCTGGTCTAGGCCCAGCGCGTGGTTGAGGGCGGCCACCTGGGCCGGAGTGGCGTTCAGCCCGAGCTGGGCCTGGGCCGTGGTGTTGGGCAGCGTGCTCATGATCGCGTAGGTCAGCAACGTCACCCCCCACAGGACGGGGATGGCGGCGAGCAGCCGCCGGCCCACCAGCCGCCAGGCTGGTGAGCCGGCGACCCGGCGCGCGCGGGTGGCCGCGCCGGGTGGACCGCTCTGGAGCTGGACCTGTTGTACCAGCGCCATGATTCTTCTTTACCTCCCGTCGTCGGGACTAGCCGTCAGCTGTCTCCTGGGCTAGTCGCTATGAGCCTGGGTTGTAGTACACGGACTCCCACGGGATGGTGGGCGCGAGCGCCACCGCCGGCAGCGAGGTGGTCAGACCCGGGCCGCCGATTCCCTTCGCGGAGAGGTTGGTCGGGTTGGGCGTGAAGTAGAACGGCCCGTAGTAGTTCTTCGCGATGTACTGCGAGGCCTGGTTGTAGAAACCGCACCGCTGGCTGGTGTTGACGAATCCCTGCGCCTTGGTCAGCAGCTGGTCCAGTTTCGGGTCGTGCACCCCGCTGAACGGCGACATGGAGTTGAACCGGAAGCCCACCCCCACGCCCGCCGCCGGGTCGAAGGCGCCCGCGGTCTGGATCATCGACTGCCAGCTCTTGCCGCCGTTTTTCTCGAAGGCGGCGATCAGCTGGGTCAGGTTCCAGGACGCGATGGTGACCTTCAGGCCGAACTGCGCCCATTCGGTGCGCAGTGCCTCGGTGGTCTGGATCGCGACCGGGCTGGCGTTGATCGTGCCGAGCTGGAACGTGGTGTTGGCGAGGCCGGTCTCCTGGATCAGCTGCTTGGCCAGGGTCGGGTCGTAACCCTGGTAACCGGGAACGTTCGGCTGGTAGCAGATGCCGCCGGGGCCGGTGAAGCTCTGGGTGACCGGGAACCTGTTGCCGAAGATGTGCTGCAGGATCGGCGTGAAGTTGGTGGCCGCGTAGATGGCCTGCCGCGCCTTCGGGTTGTTGAACGGCGGGACCGCCGTGTTCAGCTGCAGGTCGTAGGGCGAGGTGCCCTTCTCGACAATCTCCTGGAAGTGCTGGCTGGCCGGCTTGAACAGCGCGGTGGTGGATAGCCCCTCGTAGACCTGACCCTGGTTGGCCAGCAGCGACTCGTAGGCGGCCTCGTCGCCGCTGACGGTCTTGAACGTGATCTGGTCGAGGTACGGCTTGCCCTTGTCCCAGTAGTTCGGGTTCTTCTTCACCACGAGCTGGCTGCTGTAGGTGTCCGACACGACCGTGAACGGCCCGGCGCCGACCGGGAACTGGGCGAACTTGGTCTCGCCCTCCTTGGCCACGGCGGCTGGCGACACGATCCACATGGGGACCGTGTCGAACAGCTGGTTGATGAAGGCGCCGTTCGGCGCGATCTGGTGCACAACGAGCGTGTACGGGCCGGTGGCCTCGAACGCGCCGGCGACCGGCGGCGAGTTGGGGACCTTGGGGTTGGTCCTGGCGACGAGCCACTGCGGCGCGATGCCAGCCTTCTGGGCCAGCGGCCCGAAGTCGCGCTTCCAGTTGTAGAGCACCGCCTGGGCGTTGAACGGCGTGCCGTCGGAGAACGTCACGCCCTGCCGCAGCGTGATCGTGACCGTCTTGGCGTCCGGGCTGTACGTGTAACCGGTCGCCAGGTCGGGGATGACCTGGCCATTCTCGCCAAGCTCGAAGAGCTGCCCGTAGATGGCGCTCATGTAGTCCTGGTCAGCTGAGCCGTCCGTATTGCTTGCCGGGTCGAGACCGAACGGCCAGTCACCGGCGAAGCCCTTGCCTTCAAGGACGGTGATCGAGCCACCGGTCTTGACTGGCGCGGCGTTGATCGAGCCGGAGGAGGACGCGCTCGGGCTGGCGTTACCCGAAGACCCGGAACTGCTGCACGCCGCAGCCCCGAGCACCAGCGCGGCGCCACCTGCCAAGCAGGCCGTCCGCACTGACATAAGCCGAAATCCCACAGGAGATTCACCTACTCGTGATTATTTGTACGCTGGCATGTGACAAATGCTGAGTCGAGCGTCTTGAGATTTGTCTTGGATACTCTCACTAGCCCGGTGACCCTGCAAGAA
>JBEDUQ010000319.1:0-4351 GCA_040414855.1 Actinomycetota bacterium | reverse complement strand
TCTCGGTGAACGCCACCACCGACGGCGTCGTCCGCGAGCCCTCGGCGTTGGGGATGACCGACGGCTCGCTCCCCTCCATCGCGGCGATCACCGAGTTGGTGGTGCCAAGGTCGATGCCGACTGCCTTTGCCATTCCAGCCTCCCCTCTGCGCTGCGGCGTGGCGCGTCCCAGCTGGGCCGGCGCTGGCAGACCGGACGACTGGCGACGGCTCGCCAGAGCCACGGGTACCGACGCTGTTGACCGAGGATCGCGGCGCCATCGAGCGGGTACATGCAGGCCGCTACCACCCTCAGCCTGCGATAAACCGTGGCGAGGCCGATCGAGTGCGTCGAGACGGCGCGGGTTTCATCGCGAGGGGAAATACCGTGAATTCATGTGAATTCACGTGAATTCAGGGCTTGGCGCGGTCCCTCCCCGCCAGGATCATCTCGGTCACCGTGTGGGTGTCGAGGCCGAGGGTCTTCGCGATCTCGTCCGGGCGCTTGCCCCTGGCGTTGTAGATCACCGCCAGGTCCTGCTGCGCCTTGGTCCAGCGAGGCCGCCGCGGCGGCGGCGACGCCGGCCGGCGAGCGGGCCGCGACCGCTGGGACCTGGGCTTCGGGGCTGGCCTGGGCCGCTCGGCACGCGGCTCGGGCCGGTCCTCTCGAGTGTCGGTGTCGGTCCCGGCTCTCGTGCCGGTGGTGACCTCTTCGACGTAGCGGCCGCTCGAGACGCGGTCCCGGGTGCGCTCGTTCAGGACCTCGTACTGGTCCTGGGCCTTGTTGACGCCCATCGCGAGGATCGTCAGGCCCTTTGCGTTCCGCTTCTGGCATTCACGATCGGTGCAATAGTTGTACTTTTCCGCCCGCTCGGGATGCAATTGCTTCCCGCACGTCACACAGTTCGCCATGCTCCTCCTACCGTGAAATCCCGGGAATTTGCACCGGGTGCCATTTCAACGCCGGTTGGCGCCAATTCATTCCCCGGTACGGAGGAGCCTCGGGCTCGGCCGGTCCGTGCCAGGTCGCACGGCCGGCCGTGTGAGGTCGCGCCCGCCGGTCCGCGCCAGGTCCCGGCCGCCGGTCCCGTCTCAGGTCGCGGACGCCGGTCCGCCCATGGGTCAGGACGGGAGCTTCTGCGGCAGCTCCCTCTTCAGCAGGCGGGCCTCGAATGCGTCGGCGGCGGCGGATGGGCCGCCCGCCGCGGCGAATGCCTCCTGGATCCGCCTGGCGCCGTCGCCAAGGCGCATCGCTTCGCGGACCTTGGCGCGGAGCCGGTCGGGGCGCAGGCGCTTGGCGGGCAGCCGGGTTCCCGCGCCGGCGACCTCCACCCGCCGCGCGACCTCGAGCTGGTCGCGCCCGAAGGGGACGGCGCAGACCGGCACGCCGTGAGCGAGCGCCTTCTGGGTGGCGCCCATGCCGCCGTGGGTGATCGCGCAGGCGGCGCGGTCCAGCACGAGTCCATGTGGGATGAACCGCTCCACGCGCGCGCCCGCCGGCGCCTGGAAGCCGGCCTGGTCGCCGGCGGGCAAGGTGGCGACCACGGCCACGGGCTCCTCCGCCAGCGCCTCCAGCGCCACCTTGACCAGACGGTGGTCGTCCTGGAATTCCGACGAGGTGGTGACCAGCACGATCGGCCGGTCGAGGTCGTCCAGCCACGACGGCGGGTCGGACGGCGGGTCCCAGTCGCAGGGACCGACCAGCACGACGTTGTCGGGCCAGTCGCCGCGCGGGTACTCGAACGGCTCCGCGGTCAGGTAGAGGAGCAGCGGCGCGCGGCCGAAGACGTCGTCGGCGCCGGCGACCGCCGGCAGCCCGAGCTGGCCGCGGATGCGGTTGACCGGCGGGAGCATCGTGCGCTCCAGGGTTCCGAGCACGACCGGCCGCAACAGCCGGTCTCGCAGCCGCCCCAGCGGGCCGTGTGCCGGCGGCAGTCCCGGCCCGAACGGCGGCACGTCGCGGGATCGGAGGAACAGTGGGTAGGGGCAGAACATCGCCCAGGGGCCGGCCCATGCCTCCGCGGCGGCGAGGGCGCCCCAGGCGTTGACGTCGACCAGCAGCGCGTCCGGCCGTTCCTGGTCGATCGCCCGGGACAGGTCGGGGCCGTCGTGTTGGGCGCGCTGGGTGAAGACCCCAACGGCCCGCGCCAGCGCCGCCCGCGGGTTGCCGGCGCGCCAGTCGTCCTGGGCGATCGCCTCGACGCGGTCGCTGACCGGGGCCGCGTCGAACCCGCGACGGCGCATCGACGGCACCTGCGCGGCGAGCGTCCGCAGCGTGATCTGGTGGCCGCGGCGTTGCAGCTCGTCCAGGATCGGGGTGAGGGGGAACAGATGCCCGCGCGCTGGCGTGGTGTAGGCGAGGATCCGGGCCATCAGGCACCTCCCGTCAAAGGTCGGAGCAGTTCGATCAGGGCCAGTTCGGTCTGGCGGCGGCTCAGGTGCCGGTCGTGGCGCAGCAGCTTCCAGGTGAGCACGTCGGTGACGGCGATCAACTGGGCCAGCCGTCGGTCGCGCTGGGCGCCTCGAAGCGCGGTAAGAGTTGGTGCGAACACCCGCTCGCACCAGCTTGCGTGGTAGGCGCGCCCCTGCTCGGCGAGGGCTCGCAGTGCCGGCGAGCGGTCCTCCTGCGCCAGCAGGCGCAGCACCGGCATGCCAAGTTGCTCGTAGTGGTCGAGCAGGTTGCGCACGGCCCCCCGCAGGTCGCCGATCGGGGCCTGGTCCCGCTGCAGGCTGACGCGCTGGGTCTCGCGTTCGGCTGCCGCGGCGAGCAAGCCCTGCTTGCTCCCGAAGCGACGGATGACGGTTTGCAGGGAGACGCCGGCGCGGCGCGCCACCTCGTCCAGCGGGATGTCGTCCACCGGGCGCTGCCAGAACACGGCGATGGCGGCGTCGAGGATCCGCTCGCCCGTGGCCGCGGCCGCCTCGGCCCGGGCCTGCATCCGGTAGGGGCGCTTGGACGGCGCCTCGCCCAATTTCATGTAAGTAAACTAACACGAAAATCGACGGCGGTGCGGCGCCGGCGGTAAGAGGCCAGCTCGAAGGCTCGATCGCCCGGCTGGTCGCCGGCGCTGCCGGCGGGTGCCTGTCGCGGGACCGAACGCGACTCGCGGGACCGAACGCGACTCGCGGGACCGAACGTGAGGACCCGCCGGGTCCTAGAACCGCCCGAGCGGCGAGGGACCGGTCGGGGGCGGAAAGGCGCGGTCGAGGTCGGCCAGGTCGTCCTCGGTGAGGCGGAGGTCGACGGCGCCGCGGTTCTCGCGCACGTGCTCGACCGACCGCG
This sequence comes from Actinomycetota bacterium, assembly GCA_040414855.1. Classification (GTDB taxonomy): domain Bacteria; phylum Actinomycetota; class CALGFH01; order CALGFH01; family CALGFH01; genus DASVXQ01. The sequence goes on along the minus strand of JBEDUQ010000319.1, from coordinate 1,090 downwards.
ACATCGGGATCGTGAAGACGTTGTCGTAGCGCAGCACCCACGCCAGCGCGACCTGGGCGGCGGTCGCGCCGTGCCGGTCGGCCACGGTCACCAGCTCGCGATGGCCGACCAGCCCGCCCCGATCGACCGGCGAGTACGCCATCAGCGGGATGCCGGCGTCGCGGCACCACGGCAGGAGATCGACCTCGGGCGCCCGCCGGGAGAGGTTGTAGAGGACCTGGTCGGTCTGGAGGTTGGCGGCCGAGACCAGGTTGGCGGCCCGCACCATGTCGGTGTAGTCGAGGTTGCTGACGCCCCAGTGCCGGATAAGGCCGCGCTCGCGCAGCGACTCGAACGCCTCGAAGGTCTCCTCGATCGGCGCGGGGCCCGGCCAGTGCAGCAGGTACAGGTCGAGCCGGTCGGTGCCGAGGCGCTCCAGGCTGCGCTCGCACGCCCCGCGCATGGCGCGCCGGGTGGCGTTTCTCGGCGCCACCTTGCTGACCAGGAAGACCTCGTCTCGGCGCCCCGCGATCGCCTCGCGGACCAGTTCCTCGGCGCGGCCGCGCGCGTAGATCTCGGCGGTGTCGATCAGGTTCATGCCGAGGTCCAGGGCCGCCCGGATCGCGGCGATCTCGTCGGCGCGGCGGCGAGTGCTCTCGGCCATGTGCCAGGTGCCGAGGCCGAGCACGGGGACCGGCTCTCCGGACCGAAGCTTCACCGTCGGCATGCCCGCCATCGCCATGAGCGCTTCCTCCTCCGGTTTGGCTCCCAGGATGCGCCCGGCTACCACCACGGCCGGCCACCAAACGCTCGCGGGCACCTCGAACCTGTCCCGCCCGGTCACGGACGGGCCTCAAGCCCTCGGGCGATCGGGTCGAGCAGATCGCATCAGGCGCGATACAGCATCTGAGGGAGGAAGAGGCGCCATGGGCGAACTGGCCAGCAAGCGATTCGAGCGGGCGGACGAGACCCGCTCGTTCGAGTACGGCAAGGGATATGTGGTGCACCTGGCGGAGGCGACCGCCGCCAAGTCGACGCTCGAGCCAGGCTGGCGCTGGTCGAACAGCGTCAAGCCGATCGCAGGCACCGACACCTGCGAGGCGCACCATGT
>JBEDUQ010000318.1:0-7100 GCA_040414855.1 Actinomycetota bacterium | reverse complement strand
GCAAACGGTCCTGATCCTCACCAGCGGCAGCTTCGACTTCTTCGAGCAGGCCGCCGACGCGACCGCCACCGCCATCCCCCACGCCGAGCGCGAGGTCCTCGAGGGCCTGACCCACGTCGCCGACCCCAAGGTCCTCACCCCCGTGCTGGAACGCTTCTATGGAGCATGATGCTCGGATGGACAACCACCCGCTCATCTCCTTCCGGGATGGCGCCGCGGGCCGTCGGCTCGGGAACGCTCCCCAGGGCGCAGGGCGTCAGGAGGCAGCCGACGGCCGTCCCCTAGGCGCTATACCGAGAAGTTGGTCACCTTCTCCGGGATCACGCGCACGGTGTAGCGGAGCTCCTCATCCGGCTCGGGCGGCGCGTCGGTGCCGAGATACTTGCGCGACAGCACGTCGGGCATCGTCTTGGCGGTGTCCTCGACCAGCTCGGCGGTCCCGCGGATGTCCACCGAGTTGTAGGGGTTCTCCACCTCGAACACGGAGACGCTGATCCGCGGGTCCCTGACGAGATTGCGGATCTTCCGTCGCCGCGCAAGGCTCGAGAACAGGATGGTGTCGCCTTCGCGCGTCATCCAGACCACCGAGGAGTGCGGGCTGCCGTCCGGATTCACGGTCGCGACGGTGGCGAAGTTTCGACCGTCCAGAATCCTCCTGGTCGTCTCGTCGAACGCAACTGCCACGGCTCTTCCCCTTCCTCCAGCGTCGGCTCCGGCCGCATCACCACGTCAGAGGATGCCACGGTCCACGAACGCGCTCCTGACCGCGTCGGCCGCGGCGGTGCCATAGAGCTGCTGGGCGGCCGCGACCGTCCGGTTCGCGAGATCCGGCATGGTGGTGCCGGGGAAGTCGAAGGAGCCCTGGAGGATGATCGTGTCGGCGCGCACGTTGCCAAGCGCCTGCCGGATGTCCCACAGCGCCCGCGACCAGATCTGACCGTCGTGGTGCACCTCGCCGTTCAGGTCCTGGGGGAAGTGCAGGTTGGTGTCGACGCGGCGCAGGCAGTGCGGGACGGTGCTGGTGTAGGAGGTCGAGTCCCAGTCGGCCACGCAGGGCAGCGGCTCGAGCTGGGGAACACCGAGCGCCTTGGTGACCACGTCGCCGACGGTCACCGCCCAGTAGTCGCCGAACCCCTCGCTGATCGCGCCGGCCTGCTCGGAGCCGAACACGAAGCCCTGCGAGAAGTGGATGGCGTGGCCGTACTCGTGCAGGACCACCTCGGCGTCCTCGGCGTCGTCGACGCCGCCCTTGCCGAAGCGCAGCTCGTCCTTGGGATGGTCGGTGGCGAAGGAGTTGTCCGCGCCGAACTGGTTGATGCGGATCGCCTGCGGCCGGTCGTTGATCGGCCGGCGGGTCTCGCCGAACCCTAGGCTGTGGATGTACCGCTGCGCCTCGGTAACCCAGAAGTAGGCGTTGACCTGCTCGAACTGGTCCTGGTGGCGGGTGTACCTGAAGCTGTTGGTTGGCGACTGGGCAGGGCTGCCGGTCTCGCTGACCACGGTGGCGTAGTCGCCGCGCAGGAACCCGCTGCCGTCGAGGTGGGTGAGGGCGACGTCGTGGTAGGCGGCGGCCGGAACGGCCGCGTCGGCGTCCTTCTGGTCGGTCAGCGACTCGTCGCCGAGCGACTGCACCGGGTTGGTCACGAAGACCGAGCCGACACCGGTGCTCGATTCCGAGTCGGTCTTGGCGGCGTTGGCGCCGCTGGCCAGCAGGCCCACCAGCGCGGCGGTCGCCAGCAACACGATCGACTTGCGCACGACTGCGTCCCTTCTCCCTTGGCGAGCCGCCGAAAGCCGCCACGCCCCCCTCCACTCCGGTATACAGAGCGCAGCCGTGGGGTGCGTGGTTACACCGGGCGCCCGGGTTGGGCTGGGACGTCAGCCCTCCTGGAGCGCGAGCGGCCTCGGTTCGGTCAGGACCTCGCGCAGCTCCGGCTCCAGGTCGGTGCGATAGACCGCGTCGGGCTCGACGCCCATCGCGTCGACGACCTTGCTGAAGAAGCACCGCAGCGCGGCGGCCAGGGCCACGTCGAGGATCTCGCCGTCCGACAGCCCATGCGCCCGCAGGGCCGCGACGTCGGTGGCGGTCACCGAGCCGGCGTCCGCGGTCACCCGTTCGGCGAAGTCCATCACCGCCACGTCCCGAGGGTCGAGCCCGGCGCGACGGCGGTCGGTGACGATCCGGCGCAGCACAGCGGCGTCGTAGAAACGGTCGCGCAGGACCTTGCCGTGGGCCAGGGAGCAGTAGGCCGATCCCATCCTCCGCGCCGCCGCCAGCGTGACCAGCTCGTAGCGGCGGGGGTCCATGTTCGCCATGACCGCCGCCTTGAGCTGCTCCCACGCCGCGAACACCCTGGGGCGGTGGGCGAACAGCGTCGTGTAGTTGGCGACGAAGCCCAGTCTCCGCTGGTCGTCGGCGAACAGCTCCGCGATCTGGCCGTCGCCGGCCTGGTCGGGCGGGATCTGGATGAACGCCATCGGGCCCTCCCAAGGGTCAGTAGCTGAAGGTGGTCGCGGCCTCGTCACCGATCCACTGCCACATCGGGACCGTTCCGCCGAGCTCGGCGTGCTCGATGAGCTGGGACTTGTCGAGCTTCCTGGCGTCGAAGCAGATGGGACAGACCAGGTAGCTGCCACCGGCCTTGCCGTAGCGTCCGACCAGGTCCGCCAGTGGCGGGCAGCCGTCGCACGCGACCCCGGTCGCCACGCCCTCCAGCGCCAGCCGGGTCGCCTCCTTGGTCATGAACATCAGCGTCGGCCGGCCCTGCTCGGCCGCGCCGACGGCGACCAGAAACGCCACGGTGACCCGCTCGGGGTCCTCCAGCCCGGTGGTGAGACTGATGACGGCCTTTCCGGCCATGGCTGCCTCCATTCATGGGGTCTGCCTCGACGCGGGCAGCGTATGGAGCGGCACGGGCCGGAACATGAGGGGATCTACGGGGTTTTCGGCCGTCGCGAAACCCCGTAGACCCCGTGGACCCGTCGACCCGGTGGAGGTCGGCAAGGACCTCCGGACGCCTCAGCTGCCGGCGGCCTGGTCGAGCGCATGGCCCTGGCGGCCGGCAGGCTGCCGAGCGCGAGCAGGCCGGCGCCGGTGCGGGTGGGCCGCCGCGGTGCCGGCGCCGGGCCACCGTGCTGGTGGGCGGCGGCCTCGACGCCGGCCGGATCCTCGCCGAGCTTGGCGTGACCAACCGGTCCGACGATGTGGCCGCCGCCCACCAGCTTCACCTCACCTATTGAGCGGCACGCGCGAGGGTGCGCGGCCGGGCGATTCGGCTTCGCCGCCGGAGGCGGCTTCCCCGGACCCGGCCTGCACGCGGGACGCGGCCTGCCCACCGGGTGCGGCTTGCCCGCTGGACGCCGCGCGGAGCCGGCCGAGCGACACGATGTGGAGGGCGATCGCCAACGGCACCGCCACGGTCGGGACCAGCACGAGCGGCAGCACAGCGAGCGAATCGGTGGAGGGCGTCACCTCGAACGGCCGGTACGGCCCGAGCCCGGCCAGGAAGCCGATACCCAGCGCGACCACCAGATCGAGGATGCCGAGAAGGTTGAACCGAACCGCTTCGCCGCGGCCCTGGTTGCGCGCCAGCCGCCGGGCGACGAATGGCGCGGACAGGCCAATGGCGATGTCACCCAGTCCCGCCGGCAGCGCGAACACGGCCGGCAGCTTCCCTTGGGCCATGGCGATCAGGAACACGACCCCCACGACCCGGATCGTGTGCGGCACGGCGAGCCGAGCCGCGGTGCCGGCGTGCGCGAGGCTGCGGGCCACGACGGGGATCCGTGCGGCGAGCAGCAGCGCCGTCAGCGTCCCGGCGAACGCCGCGCCCAACCATGGCGCGGCCTCGCCCGAGGTGCGGTTGTACACGCCGGCGCCGGCCAGCAGCGCGCTGGCGACGATCCAGCCGCCCAGCAAGGCCGCGGCTGCGCCGCCGACGGCGAGTGCGGTCCGCCGGGCCAGCCCGGCCGCGACCGCTCCCTGATACAGCACCACCGAGGTGCCCGCCGGGATGCCGATCACCCCGATCAGCACCAGCGCCCAGAGATACCAACTGAAGTCATGCATCGCGGACTCCTGTTCCGATGTTCTGCCGAGCGGTGTCTCCGTTTCCGTACACCACTCCGTTACCGAACGTGATGTTCGATTATTTGCTAGGCTCCTCGGTGGACGTCAACAACCAATCGCCCGCGGTCCGTTCGGTACCGAACACGGTCGGGGCAGTTGTTCGGGAACGGAGGCGGATGGCGGACTCGACGACGACCGACCGGCGGGTGCGCCGGACCCGCGAGCTGCTCCGGCAGGCCCTGCTCGCGCTCATCCAGGAAAAGGGCTACGACAAGATCACCGTGCAGGACCTGCTCGATCGGGCGGACATCGGGCGGTCCACCTTCTATGCGCACTACCGCGACAAGGACGACCTGCTGCGCGCGGGATTCGAGGACATCCGCGCGGCGCTCGCCGCCGAGCTTGCAGCGGCGGAGCGTCCGACCGGCGCCAAGGTCGACTTTCTGCAACCCCTGCTCGTGGTCTTCCGGCATGTCGAAGCGCACCGGCGCTTCTGGGCCTCGATGTCGCGGAACGGCGGAGCCGACCTGGTGGCTCGCATCCTGCGGGACTGCGTCTCGGACCTGCTCCAGGCGCATCTGCGGTCGCGGTTCCCCGAGGCGACGTCGGACGACGCGCACCTGGAGGCCGCGATGCGCTTCCTCACCGGCGCCTGCATGAGCCTGCTGATCTGGTGGCTGGACGACGAGGAGCTGACGTACTCGGCCGAGGAGATCCACGCGATCTTCCGCCGGCTCGCGACCCAGGGCGCGCGCCGCTTCCTCACCGCCTCGTGACCGCCGGGAGCGGGCAACACGGCGCAGCGGCGGGAATCCGGCCCAGGGACGGTGCCCCGGGCCTCGGCGGTCAAGCGGTCAGGCTGTCTGGGAGGTTCCCTCGTCCGGCTCGATGCCGTGCTCGCGCAGCAGCTCGGTGAGGCGGTCGACCTCTCTGGCGAGTCGGGCGATCTCGTCGTAGAGCGCCTCGATGTCGGCGAGCACGCGGTCCTTGGGCGGCTCGGCGCCAGCGCGGTCGCCGACGCCCGCCGCGAGCAGGCGGACCACCTCCTGGCGGACCTTCGGCAGGTCGGCGCCGGACTCGACCATGATCTTGGCGGCCACACCGTCGCCCTCACGGACCAGCCCGAGCACGATGTGCTCGGTGCCGATGTAGTTGTGGTGCAGTTTCAGCGCCTCGCGCAGCGACAGCTCGAGGACCTTCTTGGACCGCGGTGTGAACGGGATGTGGCCCTCCGGCGTGCCCTTGCCCATGCCGACGATCCGCACGACGTCGGCGCGCACCCGCTCCAGCGACAGGCCCTGCACCGACAGCGCCTTTGCGCCGACGCCCTCTGGCTCGGTGAGGAGCCCGAGCAGCAGGTGCTCGGTGCCGATGTAGTCATGGTCCAGGCGCCGCGCCTCCTCTTGCGCGTTCTTGACCACCGTCCTGGCCCGGCTGGTGAACCGCTCGAACATCTCGCCCTCCATCCAATCGTCAGGTTGCCTCAGTTCCGTTGGTGTGCCGGGTTGCTTGCGCCAGAACCGCAGCCGCGCCGCACGCGTGCCGGGCGTAGCCGGGCGGAGGCGATCCTCGAGCCACTCGGCGACCTCGCGCTCGCCACGCTGACCGGCGGCGACGCCGTCGATCAGCTCGCGCAGCTCGGCCGGCGAGCCGAGGTCGTCCACCTCCCAGCCGTTGATCGCCAGCAGCTGGACCGCCGCCATCACCGCCACCTCGGCGCTGCGCGGACCGAACACGCGGCGCCGCACGAGCCCGACCACCAGCACCGCCGCCCGCTCGACCGGACCGCCATCACTGGCATCGACGGTGTCGAGGATGTAGTCGGCCGCGTCGAGGTCCGCCAGTGCGAGCGCGGCGTCCTCGTGGAGGCCGAGCGTGCGGCCGGCGACAAGGACCAGGCCCGCGAGGTCGAGCGGAATCATCGGTCGCCTTCCGGAGCACGCAGCGCCTCAAGCAGCCGCTGATGCCTGGCGAGGTTCTCCTCGAGCAGCTTGATGAAGCGCTTGTCCTTGCGGCGCTGCTCGATCAGCTCGGCGACCGCCTCGCGGAGCACGTCGGACACGCTGCGTCCCTCGACGTCGGCGACCACCCGCAGGCGCTCGGCGAGCTCGGAGTCGAGGCGCAGCATGATGTTCTTGGTCCCTGTCGACTGATCGGTTGCCATAGTGATTGCAAGATATCACGCTAGCGATGCAGCGAGAACCCGCAATCCCGTCCGTTGCGTGCGGTCGCTTGTACTGCGGCAGGCCTGGCGTGGTTGGAGGCGCCAAGTAGCCGGGATAAGGTGTCGCCACCAACCAGACAAAGAGGGCGCAATGCGACAGATTGGGGATCAGGCCAACCCGGATCCGGTGTCGCCGTCGCCACGGCGTCGCTGGGGGCGGCGGCGGTGGCTGGCCTTGCTGCTCACGCCGGTGCTGTTGGCGCCGCCGCTGGGCATTGGAGTGTGGGGGTGGTTCCACCCGACCCACGCGTGGCTGCTGGCGCACTCGGCGTTGATTGCATCGGTTATGGGCTTCATCAATGCAAGGGACCAGCGCGATACTCCCGAGCGGGCACGACCACGCTGGACCACCTGGCAGATCGGCTTGGGGGTGCTGAGCGTCGTTGCGGGCCCTGTTGGCGCGTGGCTGGCGCCCTGAACGGGCCGCGCCCCGCTGCGCCGCCCCCCGTTGACGTCCTTTGAGAGGCGGCCGCCCAGACCAGGCCACGGTTGATCCGTGGGGCCTGTTGCTGCTCGGCCTTGGCCAGGCCTTTACCACCGCCGGGTTGCTGCTGTTGCACCAGTTGGGCGAACTCACCGGCACTCATCCAACAGAGAGCCTTCAGTAATTCGGACTCGCTGGCTTTCAGAGGTACTGGGCTTCTTCTCGCACGTCGGCGACCGGGCCCATGTAGTCGAAGTGCATGGCGTCGGCGAAGCCGCTCCACATGCCCCACTGCCAACCCCGCTCCGCGTACGCCTCAATCATCCAGTGCGGCATGTCGGTGATCCCCGACTTGGAGAGGGCGTCGACCTTGTCCAGCATCT
>JBEDUQ010000317.1:0-37272 GCA_040414855.1 Actinomycetota bacterium | reverse complement strand
CGCGGGGCCGCATCCGACCGCGGGGCCGGACGCGGGCACCGGGCCGGACCCGACCGGCGACGCCGACTCGCCGGCGGGAGCGTGGCCGACGACCTGGGCCGCGCTGGCGGGCGTCGGGATCTGCTGGGTGGGACTGAACGACTCGGACGAGTCGCTGGAACGGCTGCGTGAGGCGGTCGCCGAGCTGGGCGGGATCGCGCCGGTCGTGCGGGGGCCGGGCGGTCTCGGCGCGCCGCCGCAGGCGCCGATCGTGCAGCAACGTCTGAAGTACGCCTTCGACCCGGCCGGCGTGCTCGCTCCCGGCCGGTTCTGGGGAGGGCTGTGATGACGGAGCAGCATGGGGCGTTCGGGGTTCCGGAGGGATTCCGCTTCATCGGTCCGGAGCCGGGCTCGGCGCCGGCGTGGCCGCTACCGGACGCGCCCGACCCCGCCGACATCGCATCGTGCGTTGCGTGCGGTCTGTGCCTGCCGCACTGCCCGACCTACCGGCTCACCGGCGAGGAATCGGCGTCGCCGCGTGGCCGCATCGCGGCGATGCGAGCGGTGTCCGAGGGCGCCGCCGAGGTCGACGGGCGCTTCATGGAATTCATGGACCTGTGCCTGTCATGCCGGGCGTGCGAGAACGTCTGCCCGTCGCACGTGCCGTTCGGCCGCATGATGGAGCGCGCCCGCGCGCAGGTCGAGCCGCTGCGGCCCGCGCGACAGCGGCTGCCGCGATGGCTCGGTCTCGAGGTGGCCCTGCCGCGGGGCTGGCTGCTCACCCTGGCCACCGTGGCGATGCCGCTGGCCCGGCCGCTGCTGCCGGCGAGAGTTCGCGGGCTGCTGCCGAAGGTCCAGCTCCGCGAGCTGGCGCGGCGCCTGCCGCGGGTCACGGAGCCGACCTCGGGCGAGCCGCGCGGCACGGTCGGGCTGCTCGCCGGATGCGTCCAGGACCGCTGGTACCGGCCGGTGAACCGGGCGACGATCAAGGTCCTGGCGCGGAACGGCTGGCGCGTGGTGGTGCCGCCCGGGCAGGTGTGCTGCGGTGCGCTCGGCGCGCACTACGGCCGGCTGGCATCGGCGAGAAAGCTCGCCAGCCGCAACCTGCGAGCGTTCGAGGATGTGGAGTGGATCGTCGTGAACTCGGCCGGCTGCGGCGCCCACATGAAGGAGTACGCGGAGCTGGTGGGATCCTCCGACGAAGCGGCTTCGCGGCGCATCTCGGCGAAGGTGCGGGACTTCATGGAGTTCCTCGACGAGCAGGGCATCGACGCGCCCGGACGGATGCCGGTCGATGAGGTCGCGCTCCACGATCCTTGCCACCTGCTGCACGCGCAGCGGATCCACGAGGCGCAGCGGGCGGTGCTCGGGACGCTGCCCGGCCTCGAGGTCGACGAGATCGAGCACGGCGACCGCTGCTGCGGCGCGGCCGGGCTCTACAACGTGCTGGAGCCGGCCATGGCGGACCAGCTGAAGCGCGAGAAGGCGGCGGCGATCGACGCGACCGGCGCTGCCGAGGTGCTCGTCGCCAACCCGGGCTGCGCGATGCAGATCGCCGCCGGGCTCCGCGAGATCGGTTCGCCGATCACCGTGACGCACCCCGCGGAGCTGCTGGACCGCGCGTACCGCGAGCCGCCCTGATTCACGCCGCGCGGAAGGGCCGAACGCGACCAGCGGTCGGCGCCCGATCACACCACGGGCCCCGATCCGAGGCAGGCGGCGGCCAGACCCGCTAAGGCTGGGGTGGGTCACGCCTGCTGGAGGGCAGGGTGGGTCAGACCTGGTGGAGGGCAGGGCGGGGTCAGACCTGCCTGGAGTCCAGAGCCGGTCAGGCCCGCTCGAGGCCGGGGTGGCCTTCCTCGATCACGAACGAGGCGCCGGTGCGCACGGGGGCTCCGGGGCGGCTGACGTAGGGGAGGATGCGCATGTCGGCGCGCAGCTCCTGGTTGGTGAGCTTGCAGCGGACGTAACCACGACGGCTGCTCTGGTACTTGATGTGCGGGCTCTCGGCGATCGCCTTTGCCCAACCCTCGTCGCGGTCGTGGCCGTCGCCGTCGGAGCTGATCGAGGTGCCGACGAACTCGGAGCCGATCGGCGGCGACTCGGGGTCGAGGAAGTCGGTCTTGATGTCGCTGGCCATATGCATGTGCGCGTCGCCGGTCAGCACCACCGGGTTGCGCACGTGGCGCTCCACCATCCCGTCGATGACGCGCTTGCGGGAGGCGACGTAGGCGTTCCAGTCGCCGCCGCTGAACTCGGTCCCAGGCCCGGCCTGGCGATCGAAGTAGGTGAAGATCACCTGCTGGGCGAGCACCTGCCAGGTGGCGGGCGAGTCGGCGAGCCCTTGCAGGAGCCAGTGCTCCTGCTCGTCGCCGGTGATGGTGCGGCGCGGGTCGTTGCGGACGCCCTCGCAGGACGGACCGCCGCAGGTCAGCGCCGACCGGTACTGGCGGGTGTCGAGCACGTGGAAGGTCGCGAGCCTGCCCCAGTCGACCCGGCGGTAGAGCTGCATGTCGGGGCCGTGGGGCACCGAGGCGCGCCGGAGCGGCATGTGCTCGTAGTACGCCCGAAAGGCGGCCGCCCGGCGCTCGAGGAACGCGGCGGCCGATGTGCCGTCATCGGAGCGGTCGTCGGCCCAGTCGTTGACGACCTCGTGGTCGTCGAGGGTCACCACCCAGGGGGCCACCTCGTGCGCGGCCCGCAGGTCGGGGTCGCGCTTGTAGAGGCTGTAGCGGAAGCGGTACTCGTCGAGGGTGCCGGCGACCGGACCGGGCACGCTGCGAGGGTCCTTGACCCCCGACGGGTACTCGTAGATGTAGTCGCCGAGGAACACGACCACATCGGGATCCTCGTCGGCGATGTGCCGGTAGGCCGTGTACCAGCCGTTGGCGTAGTTGGCACAGGAGGCGACCATGAACCGGCACGACGCCGGCATGGCCGACGGCCGCGGCGCCGTCCGGGTGCGGCCGACCGTCGAGAGGTACCGGCCGACCCTGAAGCGGTAGAAGTACTCGGTTCCGGGTTCGAGGCCGTTGACCTCGACGTGGACGGCGTGGACCAGGTCGGGGACGGCAGCGGCGACGCCCGAGCGGACCGGCCGGTTGAAGGTCTCGTCCTTGGCGATCTGCCACTCGACCGGTACCAGCTTGTCCGGCATGTCGCCGGCGCCGTCGTCGGCGAGCGGGCCCGGGGCGAGCCGGGTCCACAGCACCACGCCCTGCGCCCACGGATCCCCGGAAGCGATCCCGAGCGTGAACGGGTCGCCCGTACCCCACGGCACCGGGGAACGGGGGCCGATCGGGACAAGACTCGCGCTCCTCCGGGACGGCGGCCACGACCGCGTCGCCAGAGTGCCGGTGGCCGCCAGGCTTCCACCGGCCGCGACCGCCAACCCGCCGAGCAGAAAGGTGCGCCTGCTGACCGCCGAAGTGCCCGAACGGCTCCCCTTGGGTTCATTCGTCATCGCGTGCACCGAGATTGACGCGCGTTGCTCTCAATCCAGCCCAGCGTCCTGCCCCTTGTCGCTTGGCCCGTCATGTTCGATGCTGCGCCGACCGACCCTCCGTATCGTAGTGCAGAGCCGTCGCATTCAACGGAGGAGTCCGAGATGCCGCCAGAGGTGCAAAATCTTCCGGATGATCTGCCTGTCCCTGTCGACGACGGCGCCTGCGACCACCTCACGGGCATGCGGCTCCCCGACATCGCGCTGCCCTCCACCGCCGGCGGCACGGTACGGCTGGACGACCCGGCCGCGCCGCGGACGGTGCTGTTCGCCTACCCGCTGACGGCCAAGCCGGGGGAAGATCCGCCGGGTGGCATGGCCGGCTGGACCGCGATCCCGGGCGCGCGCGGCTGCACCCCGCAGGTCTGCGCCTACCGCGACGAGGTCGGCGAGTTCGAGCGTCTCGGCGTGCGCCTGCTCGGGCTCAGCACCCAGGACACGGACTATCAGCGCGAGATGACCCAGCGCTTGAACGTGCCCTACGAGGTCCTGAGCGACGCGGAGCTGCGGCTGGCCAAGGCGATGCGACTGCCGACCTTCGAGGTCGAGGGAACGATGCTCCTCAAGCGGCACACGCTGGTGATCGACCGCGGCCGCGTGGAGCACGTGTTCTACCCGGTGTTCCCGCCCGATCACGACGCGAGCCGCGTGCTCGTCTGGCTCACGGCTCACTGAACGCCGACAAGAAGCCGCGGGTCTGCTCGGGCTCCACGTGTCCGGTACGGACAAGTCCCCTGAGACGCGGGGCACCGCGCAAGAACAAGATGGCGAGCGCGACCTTCGGCCAGCGCGACCTTCAGGGTTCGATCTTCTGGCCCTTGCCGATCACGACCACGCCGCCGGCGGAGACGGTGAAGCGCTCGCGGTCGCGGACGGGGTCGACGCCGATGCCGGCGCCCTCGGGGATCACCACGTTCTTGTCGATGATCGCGCGGCGGACCACCGCGCCGGGACCGACCTCGACGTCGTGCATGATCACCGAGTCCTCGACCAGCGCGCGCTCGCGGACGCGCACTCCTGGCGACAGGACCGAGCGCCGCACGGTGCCGCCGGACACGATCACGCCGGCGCAGACCATGGAGTCGATCGCCTGGCCGACGCGTCCGGGCGCCTCGAGCACGAATTTTGCGGGCGGCAGCGGGTGGTGCCAGGTGAGGATCGGCCAGGCGTCGTTGTAGAGGTTGAACACCGGCTGCACCGAGATCAGGTCCCGATGGGCGTCGTAGTAGGCGTCGAGCGTGCCGACGTCGCGCCAGTAGCCCTTGTCGCGCTCGGTGGCGCCGGGCACGTCGTTGGCGGAGAAGTCGTAGACCTCCGCCTCGCCGCGCGCGACCAGCGCCGGGACGATGTCGCCGCCGAGGTCGTGGTGGGAGCTCTCGTCGGCCGCGTCGAGCGAGACCGCCTCGATCAGCGCCGCGGTGGTGAAGACGTAGTTGCCCATGGAGACGAAGCTCTCGTCGGGCGAGTCCGGCAGCCCGGGCGGGTCGGCCGGCTTCTCGAGGAAGGCGGTGATGGTGCGGCGGTCGGGGGCCGTGTCGATCACCCCGAAGGCGCTCGCCTCGGACCTCGGCACGCGGATCCCCGCCACGGTCACGCCCGCTCCCGAGGCGACGTGCTGCTCGACCATCTGGCGCGGGTCCATCCGGTAGATGTGGTCGGCGCCGAACACGATCACGTGCTCGGGACGCTCGTCGTAGATCAGGTTGAGGCTCTGGAAGATCGCGTCGGAGGAGCCGGCGAACCAGCGCGGTCCCTTGCGCATCTGCGCCGGCACCGGGGTCACGTAGTTGCCGAGCAGCGGCGACATCCTCCAGGTGGTGGTGATGTGCCGGTCGAGGCTGTGGCTCTTGTACTGGGTGAGCACGACCACGCGGAGGTAGCCGGCGTTGACCAGGTTGGAGAGCGCGAAGTCGATCAGCCGGTAGTCGCCGCCGAAGGGCACCGCCGGCTTGGCCCGGTCCGCCGTCAACGGCGCGAGCCGTTTGCCCTCGCCACCCGCGAGGACCATCGCGAGCACTTGGACACGCCCCATGGTCGGTAGCCTACAGCCCGCCCACCCGCGCGGGGAGGGCGAGGTTCCAGCCCACACCTCCGGCCCCGCGGGACCTCAGCGGGCGAGGGTGAGCGGGATCGACTCCTCGAACGGGGGGCGCAGCACACCGGCGTCGGTGATGAAGCCGGTGATCAAGGCGGCGGGAGTGACGTCGAACGCCGGGTTCCAGGCCTGGGCCGCCGGGGGCGCGACCGGGACCCCGGCGAGCCGGCGCAGCTCGTCGGCGGCGCGCTCCTCGATCACGATCCGGTCGCCGCCGGCGGCGGCGAGGTCGAACGACGACAGCGGCCCGACCACGTAGAACGGGATCCCGTGCGAGCGGGCGAGCACCGAGAGGCCGTAGGTCCCGATCTTGTTGGCGGTGTCGCCGTTGCGGGCGACCCGGTCGCAGCCGACCAGGACCGCGTCGACCATCCCGCGCGCCATGGCGGCGCCGGTCGCGGCCTCGGCGAGCACGGTCACCGGGATGCCGGCGTCGACCAGCTCCCATGCGGTCAGGCGGGCGCCCTGGAGCAGCGGCCTGGTCTCGGAGGCGAGCACCTCGACCTCCTCCCCCGCCGCGGCCTTGGCGTAGACGACGCCGAGGGCGGTCCCGAGTCCCGCTGTGGCCAGCCGGCCGGTGTTGCAGTGGGTGAGCAGGCGGCGCCGGCCGAGCAGCTCGGCGCGGCCGAACTCGGCCATGCGCCGGCACGAGTCGCGGTCCTCGAGGAGCACGAGCATGGCCTCTTCGAGAGCGCGGCGACGGATCTCGGCGGGGTCGGCGCCGTCCCGGGCGGCTCCCGCGACCCGCCGGACCGCCCACGCCAGGTTGACGGCGGTGGGACGGGCGGCCTCGAGCTCGGCGGCGACCTCGTCGAGCGTGACGACTGCGTCGGCGGCCGAGGACGGCCGGCGCTCGTCGAGGCCGAGGACGACCCCGAAGGCGGCGGCGACCCCGATCGCGGGCGCTCCCCTGATGGCCAGCCGGCGCAGCGCGTCGACCACCTCGGCAACCGTCCGCAGCTCCAGGATGGTCAGCCGCTCGGGCAGCAGCGTCTGGTCGATCGCCTCGATGTGGTCTTCCCGCCAGGCGACCGCGCTGCGCGGTTCGGCTCCAGCTCCGTCCATGGCCGCTCAGTCTTGTCACCTTCGCCGCCGGGCGCAAACCCCGACCCGGCCAATATCCCCCGGTGGAGGGAGGCTCGGACGGCCGGCGGCCCCGATACTTGCTCCATGACCTCCGACACCACCGTCCCCGGCACGGCCACGACCGCGAGATGGTCGCCGCTGGAATGGGCACGCGCCCACCCCACGCTGGCGGACACGCTGCTGGCGCTGCTGCTGACCGGCGTCTCGCTGGTGCCGCTGTGGCTGGGCACCGAGGGCAACGAGCACAACCTGCCCAGCCCGTGGGCGATCGTGCTGGTCCTGCTGATCAACCTGCCACTGGCGGTGCGTCGCCGCCATCCCCTTGCGATCTTCGCGGTGGTGGGCGGCGCCGGGGCGATCTACGGGATCGCGCCTTACCCCGACCTGGTGACGCCGATCGCGCCTGGCGCCCTGGTCGGCTTCTACACCACCATCTCGCTGTGCTCGCGCCGGACGGCGACGCTGGTCGGGCTGGGCGTGTGCGCGACCGCCCTGGTCACCATGCTGCTGCCGGCGACCAACGCCGACCCGGTCGACTTCACCTTCGCCGCGCTGCTGTTCGGCATGGCCTGGGCGCTCGGCGCCAGCTCGCGAACGCGCCGCGCCTACACCGCCGAGCTGGAGGAGCGCGCGGTGCGGCTGGAGCGCGAGCGGGAGCTGGAGGCCAGGCGGGCGGTGGACGAGGAACGCGCCCGCATCGCGCGGGAGCTCCACGACGTGATCGCCCACCACGTCAGCATGATGGTGGTGCAGGCCGAGGCCGGCCCGGTGGTGGTCGAGAACGACCCTGGCATGGCCGCGCGGGCGTTCGACTCGATCGGCACGATCGGCCGCGAGGCGATGGCGGAGATGCGGCGGCTGCTCGGCGTGCTGCGCGAGGACGCGGACCGTGGCGGGCCGAGCGTGCCGAGCTTCGCGCCGCAGCCTGGCCTGGAGCAGCTCCCCGCCCTGGTCGAGCAGGTCCGCGGCGCCGGGCTGGACGTGGAGCTGCTGGTCGAGGGCTCGCGGCCGGATCTGCCGCCGGGGATCAGCCTGTCCGCGTACCGGATCGTGCAGGAGGCGCTCACCAACGCGCTCCGGCACGGTGGTCCCGGCACCGCCCGCGTGCTGGTCCGCTACGGCGACGGCGAGCTGCGGCTGGAGGTCCACGACCACGACGGCGACCACGGGTCGGGCCGGGCCAATCGCGGAGCCGACGTCGGTGGCGGTGCGAGCGGCCTGACGGAACGTCGGGCCGGGCACCATGGGCTGGTGGGCATGCGCGAACGGGCGCACCTGTTCGACGGCGAGCTGCGGGCGGGACCTTGTCCGGATGGCGGCTTCGCGGTCGCGGCCAGGCTGCCGCTACCACCGCGGGCCCAGTAGCGGCCTACCACGCCACGATGAGGGGGGAGCGCAGCTCCCCCCCTCATCGAAGTGGCCTAGCCTCGCCGGTAGCGGGCGATGGCGAGCGGGGCGAACAGGGCGATGATGCCGGCGGCCCAGAGGAGCGAGCGGATTACGAAATAGCTGGCGGGGTGGCCGAGCAGCGCTTCGGCGGCGGGGCCCTGGGTGAGGGCGCGGACGGCGTCGACCATCACGGTGATTGGCTGGTGCATCGCGAAGGCCTGGAGCCAGCCGGGCATTGACTCGACGGGCACGTAGGCGCTCGACACGAAGGTCAGTGGAAAGACCATCAGCGCCATCCCCTGGGCCGCCTGGGCGTTGCCGGCGAACAGCCCGAGCGTGATGAACAGCCACTCGAACGCGAACCCCAGGACGAGCAGCAGGGCGAAGGCGGCCAGCGAGTCGAGCACCGACCCGTGGATGCGGAAGCCGACCGCGAACCCAATGGCCGAGGTGATGGCCAGGCCCCAGAACTGCATGGCGGAGTCGGCCAGCGCGCGTCCCGCCAGCACGCTGCTCCTCGGGATGGGCAGGGAGCGAAGCCGGTCGACGAACCCCTGCTCCAGGTCCTCGGCGACGCCGGCGGCGGCGCCCATGCCCGTGAACAGAATCCCGGTCGTGATGAACCCTGGGACCAGGAAGTCGACGTAGTTGAGGCCGTGGGTGCCGATCGCCCCGCCGAACACGTAGCGGAAGATCACCAGGAACATGGCGCCCTGGACGGTGCCGAGAACCACCAGCTGAGGCGTGCGGAGGAACTTCAGCAGGCTCCGCTTGGCGATCCCGCGCGTGCTCGTCCCCAGCTTGGCGGAGGGCCGGACAGGTGGTGCGATGGTTGCCATCTTCGTCTCCTCTCAGGCCGCCGTGCCGGCGGCACCGGTGTCGGGTGCCTCGTCGAGGGCCTGGCCGGTCAGCGCCAGGAAGACCTCGTCCAGGGTGGGGGGACGCAGCGAGATGTCGTCGACGACGGCGCCGCCCGCTTCCAGCGAGCGCAGCGCGTCGCGCAGGCGCTCGGTGCCGGCCTCGACCGCGATGCTCACGCGGCGGGTTGCCTCCTCGACCTGCGCCTCGCCGTGGTCGAGGGAGGCCAGGGCGGTCGCCGCCCTGTGCAGGTCCGCCCGCTCGCGGACGTGGACCTCGATCACGTTGCGGCCCGCCCGCTGCTTGAGCTCCGTCGGGGTCCCGGCGGCAACGGCCCGGCCGTGATCGATGATGACGATCCGGCTGGCCAGGTGATCGGCCTCGTCCAGGTACTGGGTCGTCAGCAGCACGTCGGTACCCTGCTCGACCAGCGCGCGAATGGCGTCCCACAGCTCGACGCGGCTGCGGGGGTCCAGTCCAGTGGTCGGCTCGTCCAGCAGCAGCAGCCGCGGCGCGCCGACCAGGCTCGCCCCCAGGTCCAGCTTGCGGCGCATCCCCCCTGAATAGGTCCGCGCCAACCGGCCGCCGGCCTCGGTCAACCCGAGCTGCTCGAGCACCCTGGTGGCGTTGGCCCTGGCGGAGCGGGCGTTCTGGCCGAACAGCCTGGCCACCAGCTCCAGGTTCTCCCGTCCGGTCATGGCCGGCTCCACGGCAGCGGACTGGCCCGCCAACCCGATATTGCGCCGTACCGCCTGGGCCTCGCGCCGGACGTCGTGGCCGGCCACCCGCAACTCGCCCGCATCGGGGCGCAGCAGCGTGGCCACCGTGCGGACGAAGGTCGTCTTGCCGGCTCCGTTGGGGCCGAGGACCGCGAGGACCTCCCCCGGCTCGGCGACCAGGTCCAGCCCGTCGAGGGCCACCGCCTTGCCGAACCGCTTGCGAAGCCCAACGGCCTCGATGGTCGGTGTCATCGCTCTGCTCCCTTCTCGCGCTTCGCGCTCGTTTCCGGTGGCGACCCACCCGTTTCGGGGGCCGAACACCATTCCTGTCTGGAACGTTGTTCGAGTATGGCCGACCGACGGCCGCTTGTCAAACAGTGTTCGAGTATCAAATTATGTTCGTGTCTGGTACCATGTTCGTCCATGAAGACCAGACAGGACCGATCGGTCCCTGAACCGCCCTGGAAGCCCGCACGCCGCGCGCGTCCGACCCGCGCGCCCCTCACCCAGGACGCGATCGTGGACGCGGCGCTGCGCGTGCTGGAGCGGGAGGGCGCTGAGAAGCTCAGCATGCGCCGGGTCGCCGAGGAGCTGGGGAGCGGCACGGCCTCCCTCTACTGGCACGTCGGCAGCAAGGACGAGCTGATCAACCTGCTGGTGGACGTGGTGATGGGCGAGATCGACGTCCCCGAGCCGGACTCGGAGCACTGGCAGGAGCAGCTCAAGGACTGCATGCTCAAGACCCGCCAGGTCTTCAAGCGCTACCCCGGGGTCGCGGGGCTGACCTTGGGCCGCATCCCGGTCGGCCCGAACTTCGTCCGGCGGGCCGAGTGGCTGCTGGGCCTGCTGCGCGGCGCGGGGGTCCCCGACCGCATCGCGGCCTACGCCGGCGACCTCGGCGGCCTTTACCTGGGCGCCTTCGCCTACGAGGAGGGGATGCCGCTGCCGTCACCCACCGGCGAGGACCTCCCGCCCGAAAAGATCGTGGCGATGTACCGCGGCTACTTCGAGTCCCTGCCACCCGAGCAGTTCCCCAACGTCCACGCGTCCCTGGACGAGCTGTTCAGCGGCGGCCCGGACGAGCGGTTCGAGCTTGGCCTGGAGGTCATCATTCGCGGGCTGGCCTCCTACATCGAGCGCTGAGGCGCTGGCCGCACCGGCGCCGCCGCACAGGTCGTCCCGCGCTCACCTGGACGCACCGGCCCCGCCGGGGCGACAACGCGGGCCGCGCTCCCTCGGCTGCCGCTAGTACAACGCTCCGGGCTGGATTAGACCGATCTCGTAGGCCAGGATCACCGCGTGGATGCGGTCGCGCAGCCCGAGCTTGGCGAGCACGTTGCCGACGTGGGTCTTGACCGTCTGCTCACCGATCACCAGCTCCGCGGCGATCTCGGCGTTGGAGTTGCCGCGCGCCATCAGTCCGAGGATCTCCCGCTCGCGCGCGGTCAGCGCCTCCAGGCGCGAGGGCGTCGCCGGCACCGGCCGCGGGCGGCGCGCGAACTCGCCGATCAGCCGCTTGGTGACCGACGGCGCCAGCAGGGCCTCGCCGCCCGCGACGACCCGCACCGCGGCCACCAGGTCCTCGCGCCGCACGTCCTTCAACAGGAAGCCGCTGGCGCCGGCGCGGAGCGCCTCGTAGACGTACTCGTCGAGGTCGAAGGTCGTCAGGATCAGGACCTTGGCCGGGTTGTCCACATCCGGGCCGGCCAGGCGCCTGGTCGCCTCGAGCCCGTCCATCCGCGGCATCCGCACGTCCATGAGAACGACGTCGGGCTCGAGCCGCCTCGCGGTCTCGACCGCATCGAGCCCATCCGCGGCCTCCCCGACCACCTCGACGTCCGGTTGCGCCTCCAGGATCATCCGGAAGCCGGCGCGGACCAGCCCCTGGTCGTCGACGACGAGCACCCGGATCAACGGCTCACTCCGGCGCCGGGCCGCTGAAGCTCGGCGGCCGCTTGCCGCGCAGCGAGGCGATCCCCTCGCGCACGTCAGGACCGCCGAAGCCCATGAACTCCAGCGCCAGCGAGGCGTCGAAGGTGGGCCCGGCGAGCCTGAGCCAGTTGTTGAGCGCGTACTTGGTCCAGCGGATCGCGCTCTGCGAGCCGGCGGCGAGCCGGTTGGCGACCTCCAGGGCGGTGTCGTGCAGGCGGTCGTCGTCGACGCACAGCGAGACCAGCCCGATCCGCTCGGCCTCCTCACCCGACAGCGGCTCGCAGGTCAGCAGGTGGTACTTGGCCTTGGCGAGCCCGCAGAGCAACGGCCAGACGATCGCGGAGTGGTCGCCGGCGGCGACGCCGAGGCGAGTGTGCCCGTCGATGATCCTGGCGCTGCGGGCGGCGATCGAGACGTCGGCGAGCAGCCCGACCACCAGGCCGGCGCCGACCGCGGGCCCGGCCATCGCCGACACCACCGGCTTGGCGCAGTTGACGACGTTGTAGACCAGGTCGCGCGCCTCGCGGAGCACCTGGATGCGGGTGGCGAAGTCGTCGGTCATCGCCTCGACCAGGGCGAGGTCGCCGCCGGACGAGAACGCGTCGCCGGCGCCCCTGACGATCACCACGCGGACCTCGGGGTCCTGGTCGACGGTGAGCCAGACCTTGGAAAGGTCCCGGTGCATGGCGGCGTCGACGGCGTTCAGCCTGCCCGGAGTGTCGAGCACGATCCGCAGGACGCCGTCGGCCGGGCTCTCGTACGCGAGGCTGGGATGCGCGCTGGCGTAGCGCTCGGTCATCTGCTCGGGCATTGGCTCCCTCTGCTGCCGTGGGTGGCGATCGCAGTGAGCGTACGACCGAACCCGCGGCGCGGCAGCCTCGGAGGTTCGGGAGCCCGAAGGTTCGGGGGCCCCGCCCCGACCGGGCCGTTCGGCCAGCGCCACCTGGTCGATGGCCGGTCCGGGCGAGGCCCACCTCTGTGGGCGAGCGCCCGCTCGCGCGTCAAGCGCTTCAAGGATGTGGCCTCCGCCCGACTGGGGCAAGCGTCGGCCTGTCGCTGCCGTGTGCTGCCGTGTGCTCCCGGTTCAGCCGGCGCCGATCGCGGCGTGGACCTGCCGGTACAGGTCCTGGGCCTCCTCCGGCGAGTCGCCGATGCAGGTGACCCCCATCTTGCCGTACTCGCGGAGCGCGCCGAGCAGGTGCAGGGTCACGCCGGTGATGGTGGTGCGGTCGAAGAGCAGGCCGCGCTCGTCCAGCAGCTCGATCACGCCGGCGGGGGTGCGGCCCTTGAGTCGTGCGGACTTCAGGTTGTCGGTGGACACGTAGGACTTGGCCTTGCCGCCGACCTCGAGTTGCCCGTTCGTGGTGTCGTACCAGCCGCCCGACGCGAGCGCGAGCATGCCGAAGGGGTGGGTGGTGCCGCCGACGCGCAGGTTGACCTCGGCGAGGAAGATCCTGAAGCCGTCGGCGGTCGGGACCACGAAGAAGTCGACCCCGAAGGAGCCGTTGACGCCGTGCGATGCGAGCACCGCGGCCGCCCGCATCGCCGCCTCCTGGATCGCCGACCGGTACACGGGGTCGGCCGGGAAACGGCAGCCCAGGTAGACCTGGTCGTTGGGACCGCCGAGCACCTGGTCGTGGGTGGAGACGATCCGCGCCACGCCGCCGGGGCTGATGCGCAGCTGCACGCTCGGCGAGACCATCCCGGGCGCGCGCAGCAGCTCCTCGACGACCGCGCCCTCGTCGCGGATCTTGGCGGCAAAGGTCGACCATGACTCCTGCTCGGCGCAGAAGCTGGTGCGGCTGTCCTCCAGCGGCGTGGTCAGCTCGTCGAGCCTGACCACGGCGTTGCCCTGGCCCGAGAAGCCGTTGTTCAGCTTGACCACGGTGCCCTCGAGCCCGGGGACGCGATCGCGAAGCCGCCGGATGGCCCGCTCGACCTCGGCGGCGGTCCACAGGTCCTCGGCGCCCTCCAGCACCGGTACGCCGGCGCGGCGCGCGATCCGCCGCGAGCCGGTCTTGGATCCGAGCGGCGCGAGCGCCGGACGCGGCCCGTAGAACGGGAGCTGGAGCCACTCGGCCAGCCGCCCCTCGATCGGGGTGACGTTGAACGGCAGCAGGAACGCGCCGGTCGGGTCGCCGGCCAACTCCCTGACCCTGGCGATCACGTCGGGGCGCTCCAGCACCTTGGCGGTCAGCGGACGGGCCTCGGGGTCGTCGAGCGCCAGCATGTGGAGCCGCTGGCGCGCGTCGGCGGGGTCGGGGACGAAGCTGAGGTAGTAGTCGACAACCGCTGGGTCCACCGGCAGCGAGGTCAGGTAGACGACCCGCACGCCGGGACGGGCGAGCAGCAGCAAGAGGTAGAGGAGGCGCTCCTCGTAGTGCTGGATGGCGACGATCTTGCGCAGCTCGGCGACCGGGAAGGTCAGCGATGGCACCACCACGACCGTGCCCTCGTCCAGGTCGAGTGGGTCGCTGGCCTGGTACTGCGTGGAAAATCGGCGCTGGAGCGCATCGAACGGGACGCTTGGGGCGGCGATGGTCGACATGGCAGAAGTCAACCAGGCTCGCGACGCGGACGCACCACTTGACTTTGTCGAACCAGTCCCTTTGACTGGTGGGTTATTCGCCAATCTCATGCTGTGGCGGCGATCGACTGGGTCCGCCGGAACGTCCCGTACAGCCGAAGATCCTTCGTAATTCACTTAGGCAATTCTGCGGCCGCTCGGGCGCTCGAACCTCGGAATTCAGCGGTACCCTGCGATTGGCGGTCGACCGTGGCCACCATGGCCGCGACGCGTTTCGGGCCGGATGCCGCGCCGACCGCGCTGGATCCCGCCTGGGTGACGACCCCCAGCGTCCCCGTGCTCGGCGGGAAATCGAATTGCGCGGCGGAGACGCGATGTTCGAGCGGTTGACGAAAAAGGCGTACGCGGTGATCGTCGCCGCCCACGACGAGGCGGCGCAGCTCGGGCACGGCTGGATCGGCACCGAGCACCTGGTGTTGGGATTCGCCCGCCTCGAGGAGGACGGTGACGCGATCGGGCCACGGCTGGTCGCCGAGCTGGGCCCGGGCGAGCAGGCGGTGCGCGACCACGTCCTCAAGCGGCTGCCGCCGACCAGGCGGCGCAGCGACCACCAGCTGCTCGGCGAATCGCCGCACCCGGCGGCCCTGCGGCTGGTGCTCGAGCGCTCCTCCCAGGCCGCGCTGCGGAGGGGCTCGGCGGCGATCGGGTCCGACCACCTGCTGCTCGGGCTGCTCGAGGAGTCGACCTGCGCCGGCGCGCGCCTGCTCGGCGAGCTCGGCGTCACCATCGACAAGGTCCTCGCCCGCCTCGGCCGGGGTGCCGGCGTGGCCGGTGCCGGCGTGGCCCGTGCCGGCCTTGGCGCCGGGCTTCGTGGCGTCCGCGCGGTGCCTGCCGGCGGCGACGGCGGCGCGGCCAAGGCCGGGGCGCAGGCTCTCGAACCGGAGCCGGCGCCGGAGGGCCCGTTCGAGCCGACCGTCGCGCTGACCGCCTCGGCCGTGCCGGTGCTGGAGATGGCCAGGCACGAGTCGGTCCAGGACGGCAGCGACGGCCGCGTCGGCACCCAGCACTACCTGCTCGGGCTGCTGGCGCTTGAGGGCACGCTCGCGAGCAGGCTGCTGGCGTCGTTCGGGGTCGACTACACGCTCGCCAAGGCCCGGCTGATGCAGCTCGACGAGGAGGAGCCGCTGGAGCCGCCGCTGCCGGCTCCGGCCCGGGCGCCATCCAACACCAAGCGGGTCGAGGTCCCCAACGACGAGCGCTTCGAGGCGCTGGTCGGCGAGGTCGCGCGACTGCTGCCCGCCGGGGCGCCGCTCGGCTTCAACAGCGACGGCGAGATCGCCTGGATCGTCACCAGCGGCAACGTCGACCTCGCCGGGCTGGTGGAGCGAGCCCGCGCCCGGATCGCCCCGAGCGCCTGAGCCGGGGGTCGAGGCCGCCTGATGTGTCCGCGGCGCGGCGCGCGGGATTCAGTCCAGGTTCGGGAGCCGCCGCGACATCACCGCGATCAGCGCGGTGAGCGCGACCACCAGCAGCAACCCGGACGGTAGGGTCGCGAGCTGGCCGATCGCGCCGATCAGCGGCGGCCCGGCGATGAAGCCGAGGTAGCCGACCGTCGAGACCGCCGCGATCGCCGGAGCGGACGGCAGGCCCGTGGCCGGCCCCGCGGCGCCGAACACGATCGGCACCACACAGGACAGTCCGGCGCCGAGCACCGCGAAGCCGAGCACCGCCGCCACCTGGTGGTGAAGGGCGAGCCCGGCGCCGAGCGTCGCCGCGGCCACCAGCGTGGCCGAGCCGAGCAGCGCCCGCGACCCGAAGCGCGCGCGGGCCCGGTCCCCCACCAGCCGCCCGACGGTCATCGTCAGCGTGAACGCGGCGTAGGCACTGACCGCGAGCCCCTCGCTGGTGCCGAGGCTGTCGCGCATGTAGACGGTGCTCCAGTCGTAGACCGCGCCCTCGCTCAGCAACCCGCAGAAGGCGATCGCACCCAGGATCACCAGCGTCCGGTTCGGCCGGACGAAGCCGCGAACGGTCTGGTCGCGGTCGGCATCGGCGGGCAGCAGCCAGCTGGTCACCGCAACCCCGACCGTCAACAGCACCAGCGCGACGATCGACAGGTGAAGCCCGGGATCCAGACCGGCGCCGGCGGCCATGCCGCCGGTCAGCGCCCCCGTCACCGTTCCCAGGCTCCAGAGCCCGTGAAGGCCGGCGAGCAGCGGGCGCCCGTAGCGCCGCTCGAGCACCACCGCCTGCGCGTTCATGGACACGTCCAGCGAGCCGGCGCCGATGCCGACCAGCACGAGCGCCGCGATCAGCAGTGGCAGCGACGGCGCCACGGCCGGCAGCGGCAGCGCCACGCACAACAGCACCAGGCTGACCCTGGTCAGCCGGCGGCTGCCGTGGCGGACCATCAGCGCGCCCGCGAGCGGCATCGCCACCACCGCCCCGATCGCGGGCCCCAGCAGGGCGATGCCGAGCGACCCCGTCGACAGGTCGAGCTGGTCCTTGACCGCCGGGATGCGGGCGGCCCAGTTCGCGAAGCCGGCCCCGCTGGCGATGAAGGCGAACACCACGGCCAGGCGTGCGTGACGCAGCGTGCGCGAGACCGGAACGGGGGTGGCGAGCATGCCTTCACGGTAGCTGGGTTGGCTGCGAGGCGTAACTCGGCGGAGCGCGGCGGGCGCGCGGAAATCCTCCTCAACCGGCGAGCGGTTCGATCCGATCAAAGACCAGCCCCCATTTCCCGGCCCGGCCTCCAGAGGAAGGAGCGTCGATGCTCGTGGGCAGCAGCGGACGTCGGCGGGACCTCTGCCGTCCACGCGCTTGGCGCCTGCCTGTCGCGTCGACGGGCCGACTGGTCTCGCGGCCGGGACGAGAGGCGGCAGGTCGCCGGCGGCGGCCCGCGCGGCCGCACCGGGAGGAGGCAGCCTGCCGGCGTCGGGTCGCCCTGCCGCGCTGGGGGGTCGTGCTCCTGGGCCCCCTGCTGCTCCTGGTGGCCGTCTCCCCGACCGCCAGGGCGATGGCCGCGTCAGCCGAGCCCGCGCCGATGGCCGCCAGAGCCGTTCAGGGGCCCGTCGCCACCGCCTCTTCCCCCATCGGATCGCGGGTCGGGAACGCGATCCGCTTCGCGCTCGCCCAGGTCGGCAAGCGCTACCGGTGGGGCGGCAACGGGCCCACCTTCTACGACTGCTCGGGCCTGACCAGCATGGCCTACCGCTCGGCCGGCGTGGCCATCCCACGCGTCTCCCGGCTTCAGTACGCCCACGGTGAGCACGTGCCGGTGCGCTGGCTCGTCCCCGGCGACCTCGTGTTCTACGCCAGGGACACCAAGCGGGCGGCCACCGTCCATCACGTCGCGCTCTACATCGGCTCCGGGCGCATGGTCGAGGCCGCCAGTCCGAGGGTGGGGATCAGGGTCGCGTCGATCTGGCGACACGGCCTGATGCCGCATGGCGTCCGGCCCGACGCCGACAGCACCCGAGCGCTACCGGTGCGCGAAGGGGAGCGGGGCGCGACCGTCGCCACAATCCAGGTGCGGCTGCGCGCAACCGGCCGGTGCCTCGCGGTCGACGGCGCCTTCGGGCCGATCACGCGCGCCGGCGTGCGCGGCTTCCAGCGGGCGCACGGGATCGCGGCGGTGGGATACGTGGGACCGAAGACCTGGGCCGCGCTCGCAACTTCCGGACGCCAGCAACGCCACCGACAGAACTGCTGAGCGATCCACAGCACGACCCGGTCGGGCCGCGGCGCGCTTCCGGCCCGACCGGGTCGTCCAAGTCCCACCGCCCGCCGGTCGGTCCGAGACGGGCTCCGGCGCCCAGGCTGATCACGCCCCTGGACCCGGGTGCTCAGGACGCGGTCACGGTGACGGTCTGGGTCATGTCCTGATGGAGGGTGCAGCGGACGCTGTAGGTTCCGGGCTTGTCGAAGGTGTGCGTGAAGGTGCCGCTCCGTTGCGTCTTGCTGGCGAACCCGTCCCCGACCACGTTGTGGTTGACGAAGCGGTCCTTCCAGTCCCACACGACCGGCTTCCCGGCGGTCACGGTGAGGTCGGCCGGGTCGAACTTGGAGTCCTCGAGGAGGACCACCTTGCCACCGTCCGCCTTCGCGCCGGCGGTGGCCTCATCGTTGCCTCCCCCACCGCAGGCGGCCGCCCCCACCGCCACACCGAACACCAACGCTGACATGACGACCAGTCGACGAGTCCTCATAGCGCTTTGCCTCTCTGTCGATTTGTAGATTCGCGTTGCCGAGCGGCGGGCTCACGTGCCCGCCGGTACCAGATCGCCTCGCGCTCGTGCTCCGAGAGCCCGCCCCAGACGCCGTAGCGCTCCTTGTAGGCGAGCGCGTAGGCGGCGCACTGCTCGCGGACGCGGCAGCCGCCACACACCGCCTTGGCCGCCCGCTCCCGGCGACGGCGCGCGGCACCGCGCTCGCCGTCGGGTGAGAAGAAGGTCGAGCTCGGCAGCCCCCCGCACGCCGCCTCGAGCCGCCAGCTCCACCCAGCCAGCTCCGCCGCGAGCCTTCGGGGAAGGTCCTGCCGCCCACCGATCACGGCGACCGGCCCCCCACCAGAGCGCCGCGACCTGTGGGGGTCATCAGGCCGCGACTCCCCGGAGGTCGTGCATGCGCTCGAGCAATTCCTTGCCCAGACGCACGCGGTCCTCGTGCTCCATGCGGCGGCGAAGCTGCGGCAGCAGGTCCGCCTCCTGGTCGCGGGCGTGGTGGCGGAACAGCTCGCCGAGCAGCCCGACCTTGGCGTCGAAGTGGCGGTCGGCCGGCAGCATCCCGCCCAGCTCGACCAGCAGCAGCTCGAGCACGTGGGTCTGCTCGAGGTGCCGCATGATCTTCTGGTTGTAGCGCCCGGTCAGCTCGCGGATCGCCGGGTAGAGGATCTCGTCCTCGACGGTCGCGTGGACCGCCAGCCCGCCGGCGATCGCGCGCAGCGCGCGGATCTGACGGCGCGGGCTTCCCTCGGCCTGGTCGTAGTCGGCGAACGCCCGCTCCAGGTCGGCGTGGCACTCGATGATCACGCTGGTCGCGTCCATTGCTTCTCCTCTGCATGCTGTCGATCGTGCGACTTCGATGCTGAAGCTCGACGGCGGTCGCGTCGTCCAGCGGCGGGATGCACTCGCCATACGCCAGCGGACGCAGCCGCCACCGCCAACCACCGCCGGATGACCGATCGCAACCCTCGTGCGTACCGCCGGCGGAGTACCCCGCCGAGCGGGCCGCCCGCGTCGCGCGACGCGCCGACCATGCCTCGCGCGCTGCTATCGTCAGGCCGCGGGAGCCGCGCCGACCGGCACGGCGAACCCTGGCCGAGGCCAACCGGGGCGGCGGCACTGCCGACGGCCGGCCGGGACCGACCCGGCGCCATGGGTCGCGAGAGCTGGGAGCGGGGAAGGAGACGAGCGGGGTGGGCGAGCTGGGGCGGGATGGGGGCAGGGTCCTTGTCGACCAGCTCCTGCTGAACGGGCTCGACACGGTCTTCTGCGTCCCCGGCGAGTCCTTCCTGCCGGTCCTGGACGCGATCCACGATGGCAAGGTGCGGCTGGTGGTGTGCAGGCAGGAGGGCGGCGCCGCGCACATGGCCGCCGCCCACGGCCGTCTGACCGGGCGGCCCGGGGTGTGCCTGGTGACCCGCGGCCCCGGCGCGACCAACGCGAGCATCGGGGTGCACAACGCCTCGCAGGACTCGGCGCCGATGCTGCTGCTGGTCGGCCAGATCCCCCGCTCGCACCGCGGCCGGGAGGCGTTCCAGGAGATCGACGTGCCCGCCGTGTTCGGCTCGATGGCCAAGTGGGCGGCCGAGATCGACGACCCGGCGCGCATTCCGGAGCTGCTGTCGCGAGCGATCACGACCGCGGTCTCCGGCCGTCCGGGACCGGTCGTGCTCGGCCTGCCCGAAGACGTGCTGGCGGCGGTCACCCAGGTCGAGGACGCGGCGCCCGCGACCGTGACGCAGGCGTCGCCGGCGGCGGGCGACCTGCTGGCGCTGCGGGACCTGCTGGCCGCCTCGCGCCGGCCCCTGCTGCTGTGCGGCGGCAGCAGCTGGACCTCACCGGCGGCCGCGGACCTTCGCCAGTTCGCCGAGGCGAACCGCCTGCCGGCGGCGGTCTCGTTCCGGAGCCA
Source organism: Actinomycetota bacterium (assembly GCA_040414855.1). Taxonomy (GTDB): domain Bacteria; phylum Actinomycetota; class CALGFH01; order CALGFH01; family CALGFH01; genus DASVXQ01. The sequence continues at coordinate 17,050 of JBEDUQ010000317.1, read as the reverse complement.
GGACCTCATCGACAACCGCTCGCCGAGCTACGTCGGCGCCTTCGGCAACAGCGCCAACCCTGCGCTGGTCGAGCGGATCGGCGCGGCCGACCTGGTGGTGGCGATCGGCACGCGGCTCGACGAGCTGACCACCGCGGACTACCGGCTGCTGGAGCCGCCCCGGCCGCGGCAGCGGCTGGTCCACGTCCACCCCGGCGTCGGCGAGCTCGGCAAGGTCTACCAGCCGGAACTGGGGATCCTCGCGGGGCTCCCGGCCTTCGCGGCCGCCGCCCGCGCCCTGGAGCCGATCGCCCACCCGCCGTGGGCCGAGTGGACCGAGGCGGCGCGCGCCGATCACCTCGCCTGGTCGGCGCCGCGGCCAGGCCCGGCGACCGGCGGCGTCGACCTCGGCGCGGTGGTGGCGTGGCTTTCCGAGCGCCTGCCGGCGGATGCGATCATCGCGCAGGGGGCCGGCAACTACACCGGCTGGGTGCAGCGCCACTACCGCTTCAGGGAGCTCGGCACACAGCTGGCGCCCAAGGGCGGGACGATGGGCTACGGGGTCCCCGCGGCGATCGCCGCGAAGCTGGCCCACCCGGACCGGCCGGTGGTCGCCTTCGCCGGGGACGGCTGCTTCCTGATGACCGGGCAGGAGCTGGCGACGGCTGCGCTCCATGAGGTCGCGATCGTGGTGGTGGTCGTCAACAACGGCATGTACGGCACCATCCGCATGCACCAGGAGCTTGCGTACCCAGGCCGGGTGGTCGGCACCGACCTGCGCAACCCGGACTTCGCGGCGCTCGCCCGCGCCTTCGGCGCCCACGGCGAGCTGGTCATCGAGACCGCGGAGTTCCCGGCGGCGTTCGAGCGCGCGCTCGCCTCGGGCGTGGCCGCGGTGATCGAGCTGCGGACCGACGCCGAGGCGATCAGCACCTCATCGACCCTCAGCGAGCTCAGAGCCAGGGCCGAGCGCAGCGCGGAACGGTGAGGCGCGCAACGGTGAGGGCGGCGCGCGGCGCGGAACGGTGAGCGCTCAGAGCCAGGGCCGAGCGCGGCGCGGCACGGTGAGCACGATGGTGGCGCGCTTCTTGTCTGGCGTGTCGCCGCTGCGGCTGGCGAAGGCGTCCAGCGCGCCCATCCACGCCGGCAGCCCGGCGGGGAGGTCCTCGGGCGGGATCGCGGTCAGGTCCTCGGGCCCGAGCGCGTCGCCGTAGGGCACCAGGTCGACCTGCACGTCGGCGCCGCCGATCGCCGGGAACAGCACGTCGAGGCCCTTGTTCCAGTTGACCAGCATCGCCCGCATGGCGTCGGCGTACCGGCCGTGGTCGCCGCGCGAGACCGCCTCCGGCCGGGTCGGATGGGTCAGGTGCGCGTACGCGAGCCGGCGGCTCTGCCCGGCCGGGGTGTCGAGCCAGCGGCGGACGGCCTGGTCGGCGAGGTGGCCGAAGGCGATGACCGCCTCGACCGACGATCCGTCCAGGAGCAGCGCGTCGAGCCAGCGGTGCCGGTAGTCGGCGATCGCCTGGTCGTCGACGTGGCGCTCTCCCCCGCCCTGGCCGTAGACGCTGTAGAGAAACGCGTTGACCATCACGTAGCTGCGCTCGATCCCGAGCCGCGCCAGCAGCCCCTGGGCGCGCTGGCCGGCCTCGCCGACGAGGATGCGGCGCACCACGCCCTCGTGCACGCCGGGGTCCTGGCCGACCACCAGCACCCGGGCGGTGCCGTCGAGCCGGCCGCGGTGAAAGACCGGTCCCCACTCGACCCTGAAGTCGTCGGGAGGATAGGTCTCCTCGCCCGGGTAGTCGCGGCAAAGGGTGGCGAACGGCTCGGAGCCGTAGCCGGGGTCGAACGCGCGCATCTCCACCCCCAATTTCGTTTTCATCCAGCGAAACGCAAAATCCTCGATCGGAGCGTCGAACCGGCCAAGGGCCCTCGCCGGAGCGAATCGTACCTCGCTCAGCTTGTGGCTTGGCCTGCGCGTCTGACGCAAGCGGCGTGATACGCGATACTTGCTGCATGAGACGCTGGGGGTGGAGAGCGTACCTGGGATTCGGCGCGCTCCTGACTGTGACGTACTACCTGACCCCGCCAGAATGGGCGAAGCTCGTGATCTGGCCGGTGATCGGGCTCTCGTCCGGCGGGGCGATCCTGCTCGGCACCAGGTGGAACCGACCCGCCCGTCCGCTCGCCTGGTACCTGTTCGCGATTGGACAGGTCGTGTTCCTGCTCGGCGACTTCGTGTACGCGGTCCGCATCGCCATCCTGCACGATCCGATAGTCGCCTTCCCGTCGCCGGCCGACGTCCTGTACCTGGCGCTCTATCCCTGTCTGGTCGGCGGGCTCCTGCTGCTGATCCGGGCGCGGAGCCCCGGCCGCGACACCGCCAGCCTGATCGACGCCACCATCATCACCACCGGGCTGGCGCTGCTGTCCTGGGTGTTCCTGATCGGCCCGCAGGTCCGCGACCCGCAGCTCAGCATGCTCCAGCGGATCGTGGCGATCGCCTACCCGCTCGCGGACGTGCTGGTGCTGGCGGTGGCGGCGCGGTTGGCGGTGGGCGCCGGGCAGCGGCCGGTCGCCTGGCGCGTGCTGATGCTCAGCGTGCTTGGACTGCTCGTCGCCGACGGCGCCTTCGGGCTGCTCCAGATCGCTGGCACCTGGCATTGGGGCGGGCCCGCCGACCTCGGGTGGATCGTCTACTACGTCGGCTTCGGTGTCGCCGCGTTGCATCCGTCGATGGCGGAGCTGTCGCAACCGGCTCCGGTGAGCGTGCGTCTGCCGAGAGGCCGGCTGGTGCTGATCACCTGCGCCTCGCTGATCGCGCCCGCCGTGCTGCTGGTCCAGTCGGCGCGCGGCGCACCCCTCGAAGTGCCGATGATCGCGGCGGTGTCGGTGATCCTGTTCCTGCTGGCCCTGGCGCGCATGAGCGGGCTGGCGGGCGAGCTGGCGCTCCAGCACGAACGCAAGCGGGCGATGCAGTCGGTGCTGCGCATGACCGAGGCGGAGCGCACCCGCCTGGCCGCCGAGCTGCACGACGGCCCGGTGCAGCAGCTCACGGCCATGCTCTACGGCCTGGAGCTGGTGCGCCACCACGTCCGCCAAGGCAGCGTGACCGCCGCCGACGACGTGCTCGCCGGCCTCGAGGAGAAGGCGAGCAGCGAGATCCACGGCCTCAGGCGGCTGATGACCCAGCTCCGCCCGCCGGTCCTCGACGAGCTCGGCCTGGTCACCGCGCTCGAGAACCAGGGCCTGTCGTTCGAGTCGGCGAACGGGATCGCCTGCGCGATCGAGACCGAGCCGGAGCTGAAGCTCCAGCCGGAGCTGGAGACGGTCCTGTACCGCGTCGCCCAGGAATCGCTGGCCAACATCGGCAAGCACGCCAACGCCTCGAAGGTGAATATTTCACTGGCGGCACACGACGGCCAGGTCCGCCTGCTGATCCGCGACGACGGGGTCGGCTTCGACCCGACCGCCGCGTCGACAATGGTCGGACAGGGCCATTTTGGGCTCATCAACATGCGTGAGCGGGTCGAGATGGTTGGCGGGATATTGCTGGTCGATTCGGCGCCTGGAGCGGGCACGACCATCGCCGTCGAGATGAGCCGTCAAATACCTCCCCCGTGACCTGGGCGTTTGCTCAAGTGCACAATGGGATGCAGCATCGTTGTCACGCTGTTCTGCTGAAATGAAAGGAATTTTCAGTAGCATGCCCATAATCCCCTCGCCGAGGCCGGTCAACGGGGACCTGTCGAGGCGGCGTCGACATCTCCCCCGTGCAGGACACCGCATCAGGAATGGCGACGGTTCGGGCCGGCGCTGAAGCCGGCAGCTCCCCAGTCGCGCGTCCCTGGCTCGCCCGCTGGCTCGCCGCAAACTCCGAGCTGGCCCGCCTGTACGCCAACAACCCACAGCTCGACGCCGTCATCGACGAGATCGATGGCCGCAAGATCCGCATCGGCGACCGCTGGCTCGCCGACTTCGCCTCGTGCAACTACCTCGGGCTCGATCTCGACCGCGAGGTCATCGAGGCGATCCCCGCCTACCTCGACCGCTGGGGCACCCATCCGAGCTGGTCGCGCATGCTCGGCAGCCCGGTGCTCTACGAGCGGATCGAGGCCGAGGTCGCCGAGCTGATCGGCGCCGAGGACGTGCTGATGCTCCAGACGCTCACGCACATCCACGCCTCCGCGATCCCGGTGCTCGCCGGCGACGGCACCATCTTCGTCGACCGCCGCGCCCACAAGACCATCTGGGACGGCTGCGTGGTCGCCCGCGGCCACGGCGCGACCCTGAAGCGCTTCGGCCACGACGACCCCGAGGACCTCGAGCGGCAGCTCCGCGAGGACTCCGGAGGCTTCCCCCGGCTGATCTGCATGGACGGCATCAACTCGATGACCGGCAACCCGCCGCGGCTCGCCGAGTTCGGCGAGCTGGCCCGGAGCTACGAGGCGCTGCTGTACGTCGACGACGGGCACGGCTTCGGCGTGGTCGGCGAGCGGCGCCCCGACGAGCTGTCCCCCTACGGCTCGCGGGGCAACGGCGTGGTGCGCCACCTCGGCGAGTCGTACGACCACCTGATCCTCACCGCCGGCTTCTCGAAGGCGTACTCGTCGATGCTCGCGTTCATCGCCTGCCCGCCGGAGGTCAAGCGGCTGCTCAAGATCGCGGCCGCGCCGTACCTCTACTCGGGCCCGTCCCCGATCGCCTCGCTGGCGAGCGGGCTGGAGGGCCTGAAGGTCAACGCCAGACGCGGCGACCAGATCCGCGCGAAGCTGTACGCCCTCACCGCCAGGGTGCTCGACAGCCTCGAGCGGCTCGGGGTCATGACCCTGAACCGCTCCGGGTTCCCGATCGTCGAGGTGCCGCTCGCCGACCCCGACGACCTCGGCAAGGTCGCCGAGCTGCTCTACGAGCGGGGCATCTACGTGACGCTCGCCTTCTACCCCGGCGTGCCGCGCGAGGAGGTCGGCTTCCGCCTCCAGGTCACCGCCGCCAACACCGACGAGGAGGTCTCGCGGCTCGTCGAGGCGATCGAGGAGCTGGCCGGCTCCGGCCAGCTCCGCTTCCGCGAGTAAGCCGGGGCGCCGGCCCGCGCCGCGCCCCGGCCCGAGCCGCTCTGGACCCTCAGCTCCGCGCGGCCTTGACGAGCGCCTCGGCGGCGTCGGTGATCGCCTCGGCGTCGATCCCGGCCGCGTGCATCAGCTCGGCCGGCTTGCCGGAGCCTGGCATCCCGGAGACCGCCAGCTTGACCACCCTCGGCACCGGCCGGCCGTCGGCGAAGGCGTCGAGCACCGCGTCGCCGAGCCCGCCCTGCGGCCAGTGGTCCTCGACGGTGACGATCCGGTGGCCGGTCGCGTCGGCGGCCTCGCGCAGCGCGATCGCGTCGATCGGCTTCACCGAGTAGCAGTCGAGCACGCGGGCGCCGATGCCCCGCTCGGCGAGGCGGTCGGCCGCCTCCAGCGCCTCGTGCACGGTGACGCCCGCCGCGACGATGGTGACCTGGTCGTCCTCGCCGGAGCGCAGCAGCCGGCTGCCGCCGATCGGCATCGGCGTCCCGGGCTCGTAGATCACCGGCGTGCCGCCGCGCAGGGTGCGCAGGTAGACCACCCCGGCCTGGTCGGCCATCTGGTCGACCAGGGCGACCGTCTGGTTGGCGTCGCAGGGGTGCAGCACGGTGCTGCCGTGCACCGCCCGCAGCGCCGCCATGTCCTCCAGGCCCATCTGCGACGGCCCGTCCTCGCCGATCGACACCCCGGCGTGCGAGCCGACCAGCCGGATGTCCGCCCGGCTGACCGCCGCCATGCGGATGAAGTCGTAGGCGCGGGTCATGAACGCGGCGAAGGTCGAGGCGAACGGGCGCCAGCCGCGCACCTGCATGCCGACGGCCGCCGCCACCATCTGCTCCTCGGCGATGTACATCTCGAAATAGCGGTCGGGAAGCTCCTTGGCGAACATCTCCGAGTAGGTCGAGTTGCTGACCTCCCCGTCCAGCGCGACCACGTCGGCCCTGGCCTCGCCGAGCGCCTCCAGCGCCTGCCCGTAGGCCTTGCGGGTGGCGACCTTCTCGCCCAGCTCGAAGCGCGGCCGCTCCCCCTCGCCGGCGGGGAAGCGGTGCGGCGCGCCGGGTGGCGGGTCGAGCACCCTGATCACCAGCTTGCGCACCCCGCCCAGCTCGGCGATCGCCTCGTCGGGGTTCGGCAGCGGCTTGCCGTGCATGCCCTCCACGTTCTCGACCGCCCGCACGCCCTTGCCCTTGATGGTGCGGGCGATGATCGCGGTCGGCCGCCCCTCGGTCCGCTCCGCCTGCGTGTAGGCCTCGTCGATCGCCTGCACGTCGTGGCCGTCGACCTCGATGGTGTGCCACCCGAACGCGCGCAGCCGCCGGTTGTAGGCATCGAGGTCCCAGCCGTGCCTGGTCGGCTTGGTCTGTCCGAGGCGGTTGATGTCGAGGATCGCGATGAGCCGGTCGAGCTGGAGGAACGAAGCCTCCTCGAACGCCTCCCACATCGAGCCCTCCGCCAGCTCGCTGTCGCCGCACAGCACCCAGATGCGGTACGGCAGCCGGTCGAGGTAGCGTCCGGCGGTCGCGACGCCGACACCGATCGGCAGGCCCTGCCCGAGCGAGCCGGTGGCCACGTCGACCCACGGCAGCCGCGGCGTCGGGTGGCCCTCCAGCCGGCTGCCGAACCTCCGGAAGCTGAGCAGCTCGCGCTCGTCGATCGCGCCGGCCGCCCGGAAGACCGAGTACAGCAGCGGCGAGGCGTGCCCCTTGGAGAAGATCAGGTGGTCGTTCATGGGGTTTGCCGGATCGCTGAAGTCGTAGCGCAGGTGCCCGTCGAGCAGCACCGCCATCAGGTCAGCCGCCGACATCGACGAGGTCGGGTGGCCCGACCCCGCGGCAGCGCTGGCCCGCACCGAATCCACCCGAAGCTGCTGGCCCAGCTCGGCCAGGCGCTCGCTCCGCTGCGTCGCCACTTGTGTGTCCATGTTCGCAACCTCCGCACTCATCGTCCTGCCATTGGGTATCTCGCCAGGCCGCCGAATAACGGATTTTGCGGAGCCCGGCTCGTTGACAACTCAGGCTTTCGCGCGGAACACGCTGAATGCGATGCGTTAGGATGCTCGCCTTGGGGTCTCGGGCCGTCGTGGTCCGTGAGGGGGGAATCGATGGCCCGGCAAGACGTGGTTGACGTGCAGGCCGTGCGGGTAAAACCCGCCGGCGCGGCGACGGGGCTCGTGTCGGCCCTGTGGCGGGGCCGCAACGCCCTGACGATCGGCTACCTGGCGGTCGGCGCGATCGTCGCGCTCGGCTACATGATCGTCCCGCGGACCGGGCTGGTGCCGGATTGGGTGCCCCAGATCGGCTTCTATCTCGGCTTCGGGGTGTGTTCCGCGGTGGCGATCCTGGTCGGCATCCGCAGGTACCGCCCGCGCCCGGCGCTGCCCTGGTACCTGTTCGCGATCGGCACCTCCCTGGTCGTGGCCGGGGACTTCGTCTACGTGCTGATCGAGCGGCGCGTGCCGAGCGGCAGCCTCCCCTCGGTCTCGGACCTGCTCTACTTCGCCTCGTACCTGTTCATGGCTGGCGGGCTCGGGCTGATCATCCGCAGGCGCGGCCCCGGCAGCCACCGGTCGAGCCTGATCGACCTGTTGCTGCTGGTCACCGCCCTGGGGCTGCTCGGCTGGACACTGGCGGTGGCGCCCTACGCCAGCTCCCACGGCGTCTCGACACAGGCCACGCTGCTGTCGATGGCCTACCCGATCGTCGACCTGCTCCTGCTCACCGCGGCCATCAAGCTGGCGGTCGACGGCGGCCGCCGGACGCCGGCGGTCTGGCTGCTGGGGGCGAGCCTGCTGAGCGTGTTCGCGACCGACACCGTCTTCAGCATCCTTCAGATCTCCCCCGGCTACCACCCCGGCAGCACGCTCGACATCGGCTGGATCGCCTGGTACGGGTTCTGGGGCGCGGCGGCCCTGCATCCGAGCATGGCGGACCTGTCGGAGCCGGCCGCCGTCCGCGACGAGCAGCACCTCGACGAGCAGCGCCTCGGCGGGGTGCGACTGTGGCTTCTGGCGGTCGCCCTGCTGGTCGCTCCGGGGCTCACCGCCATGCAGGCGATCGGCGACGGGCCGGTCGACATCCCCGCGTTCGTGTTCGGCGCGGTGGTGCTCTCGCTCCTGGTGCTCGCCCGCGCCGCCGGGCTCGCCGACCAGATCGGCCGTCAGGCGGCCGAACGCAAGCGCCTGCTCGAGCGGGTGGTGCAGGCGAGCGAGGAGGAGCGCGTCCGGGTCGCCGCCGACCTCCACGACGGGCCGATCCAGCGGCTCACCACCCTGGGCTACACCGTCGAGCGGGTGCGGCTGGCCAACGACGGCCACCGCGCGGACGGGGACGACGGCGGCGTGGGCGGCAACGGCGAGCTGCTCGGGACCGTCGAGCAGGGCATCTTCAACGAGATCGGCGCGCTCCGCAGGGTCATGTCCGAGTTGCGGCCACCCGTGCTCGACGACTTCGGGCTGCCGGCCGCGCTGCGCGACTACGCCGCCGGCTTCCAGGAGCGCTCCGGGGTCGAGTGCATCGTCCTCGCCCGCCCGGGAATGCGGCTCGACCCGCCGCTGGAGACGGTCCTGTACCGGGTCGCGCAGGAGGCGCTCGCCAACGTCGCCAAACACGCCGGCGCCAGGCAGGCGATGGTGTCGCTGTCGCTCCAGGACGGCGTGGCGCGCCTGGCGGTCCGCGACGACGGCGCCGGCTTCGACGTCTCCAAGGTCGCGCGGAACCACGACCGGGAGCACTTCGGGCTCTCGAGCATGCGCGAGCGGGTCGAGATGGCCGGCGGTTCCTTCCAGGTCCGCTCGCGTCCGGGCCAGGGCACCACCGTCACCGCCGTGCTCACTCGCCGATGACCGCTCCCGCCTCACGCGCCGCCTCGATGGCGCGCCGCCCGTCCCCGGGCTGGAGCTCGACCGCGGCCACGCCATCGGGCAGCAGCAGCACATCGAACCCCTTGGCGAGCCCGTCGATCGCCGTCTCCTTGACGCAGTAGTCGGTCGCCAGGCCGCAGATCACCAGGCGGCGGACGCCGCGGGCGCGCAGCACGGCCTCGAGCTCGGTGGGGGTCGCCTCGCCGCTGGTCGGGTGGCGCATGGAGAAGCCGGAGTAGCCGTCCTCACCGCCGGTCCCCTTGCGGACGACCCGACCCATGACCTCTAGCTGAGGGTGAAACTGCGCGCCCCAGGTGTCGGCGACGCAGTGGACCGGCCAGGTCCCGCCGTACTTGGCGAAGTGCGGGGTGACCTCCGGGTGCCAGTCCTGGGTGTAGACGACCATCGCGCCGGCAGCGCCCGCGCGCTCGATCTCTCCGTTCACGAACGGCATGAGCTCCTCGCCCCCGTGCACGTAGAGGCTGCCGGTCGGATCGGCGAAGTCGTTCTGCATGTCGACGACCAGCAGTGCGGTGTCGGAGTCGTACCGCGGCATGCGCCCTCCTGGCGGCTGGAGGCTCCCTTCAGCATGAAGCTACCGCAAGCGGAGCGCGGCCGGGAGACGGCAGGGCTGGCGGCGCGGAGGACCATGCCCCGCCGCGGACGCGATCGGGCGGCGCGGGGACCGTGCCCCGCGCCGCCCGACGAACCGGCCAGGCCGCGCTATCGCGGTGTCACTGCCTGTGGATCACCACCGGCACCGACAGCAGCGTCGGCGCGACCGGCGGACCGAGCTGGAGCTCGCCCTTGTAGTCCTGACCGGCGGTCATGGGCTTTGAGAAGGCGACGTGCACCGTGACCGGGGTCCCGGCCGGGACCGGGCCGCTCGGCAGACCGCTGACGGTCAGGTCCCTCCCCTGGACCGCGTCGAGGGTGAGCGGGAAGGTCGGGGTGCCAGAGACTCCGAACCCGTGCACCCAGATCTGGTAGTCGCCGTCCGGCGGGTTGACGAGCTCGACGCTCTCGTTGCCGGTGGCGCCGGCCGAGGAGCCGATGATCTCGTTGGTGGTGAAGTTTCCGTCGCCGTTGGCGTCGCGGAGCACGTACAGGTCGATGTCGTTGCCCGGGAGCGCCGTCGTGATGGTCACGTGGCCGGCGTGCGACAGCGCGAACGAGCGCTTGATGCTCGCCGTGCTCGGGTCGTTGGGGTTGTCCTGGCGGGCCGTCTCGGTGGTGACCTGCGGCTGGCTGAGGCCGAACGCGTCGGCGGTGAGCCCGGACAGGTCGATCCCCGACTTGAAGGTCACGTCGAAGCCGCCGGTGTCGCCGGTGGCGCTCAGCTCGACGTGGTCCGGCGAGACGTTGGCGCTGCCGATGGTCGCCTCGAACGGCATGTGCACTTCGCCGTTGTCGTGCTGGAAGTTGACCTCGTGCTGGACCAGCGCGTGCAGGCCCTCGTCGGCCGGCGCGCTGATCAGCTCCTGGTTGCTACCGGTTGCGGTGTTGAACAGCCACACGCCGGCGCCCACGTTGGTGTTCTGGCTCGCCCCGACGGTACCGAGCGCGTATGGCGCGAAGATCGGGTCCGAGCCGTCGGTCAGCTGGTAGGAGTTGGCCGTCCTGCCGAAGACCAGCGTGTCGAGGTCGTTGTGCGGCGCCGGTCCCGCGAACTGCGTCGAGGCGAGGAACTGGGTGCCCGGCGGCGGTGCGGCTGGGACGTCGAAGTAGAAGAACCGCCAGTCACCGGCCTCCGCGCGCCAGCCCCAGTCCTTGGCGTCGAACACCGAGCCGTTGTTGTAGAGCCGGTCGCGCTGCGCGGCGTCGACCTTGGCGCCGCCGAAGGTGAGCGACTCGGTCAGCTGGCCGGTCGCGTCCTGCTTCGCCGTCGCCGCCACGGTCACCGCGATCGGGACGATCGTCTTCTGACCGTGCCCCTCGACCACGACCGCGCCGTCGTACAGGCCGTACGGCGTGTCGCTCGGCACGGTGATGTTGGCCGTGAACGCGCCCTGGGCCGTCCTCGGGGTGCTGACCCAGTTCCAGTCGGTGTTGGAGTAGAACTCGATCTCGAAGTGGAAGTTCGTCCTCGGGATCGCCGTCGATGTCTGGTTGTGGTAGAAGCCGACGAACAGGCCATTCTTCATCCGCTGCGCGGGCGAACGGACCATGTTCGTGTAGGCGTTGGTGGCCTGGTTGATGTAGGTGATCCGCTCGTACTCGCCGCGCTCCACCTCGGAGCGCGTGAAGTCCGGGATCGGGTCGCCATCGATGGTGGTGGCCGCCGACGGGAGGTTGTCGACCGTGCCGTCGTGGTCACGGTCGTTCCAGAGCCGCCCGTCGCCGTTCAGGTCGCTCCAGTTGTAGGTGATCATCCGCCACTGCTGGTCGGTCCCGAAGTTTCCGTTCGGGTCGAACTGGGCGTACGGATAGTTCGCCCTGATGACCATGAGGTCGGCCGACCGGTGCTTCTTCACCAGCTTGGTGAGGTCGATCAGGTAGTTCGGCGCGTTGAACAGGAACGGCGTCTCGTCGGAGAGGTTCGCGGTGCTGAAGTCGAAGCTCTCCACCCCGGTCCGCCGCAGCACCCGGTCCGAGACGTTGTAGGAGCCCGGCCCGGAGAGGGTGAACCGCTGGCTCGCGCTCTCGCCCGGTGCGATCAGGTGCGGGAAGGCCTCGTACTGGACGCCGCGGTAGTCGCCCGGCCGCCACTCGTCGGGGCTGACGGTCGCGCCGGGCGACTTCGCCTTGGCGCCCTCGGCCAGGCGCGTCGAGCGGCCGGCGTTCAGCGAGCCGGCGCCCTGGATGAACGACTCGTAGCCGAGGTCGTTGGCGCCCGACTTCAGGAAGTTCTTGGCCGTCAGGTTGAAGTTCTCGGGAACCGACGGGTGGGTCGCCCGGTAGGCCTGGTAGACCAGCGCGGTCGCGCCGACCGTGACCGGGGTCGAGCGGCTGGTGCCGCCCCAGGTCTCCCAGGCGTTCTGACCATTCTTGCCCTCCTGCAGCGCGCGGGTGAGGTTGACGGCGCCGGCCGAGTAGGCACCGTCGGCCACCAGGTCGACGCCGTTGCTGCCGGTCGAGCCCGGGCCACGGTTCGACCAGTTGGCGATGTCGTTGTCGTTGACCTGGCTGTACTTGGTGATCGAGTCCCAGCCGGTGGCGCCGAACTGGGTCGATGCGCCGACCCTGACGCCGGTCACGGGAGCCGGCGCCGTGGAGGTGCCGAAGCCCGGCGCGCCGTTGCCGGTCGAGAACACCGGGGTCGTGCGCCCGCCGAAGGCGGTGTGCCAGATGTCGGCCTCCTGGCTCGCGGCGTCCAGGCCGTCGTTGTCCGCGGTGCTGCTGCCATAGGAGTTGGAGGTGACGTCGATCCCGCGGGAGTTCGACAGGAAGTACGCGAACTGGGTCGAGAAGTCGAAGCTGAAGTAGATGTCGCCGAACGGGACCATGGTGGCGTGTGGCGCACCGCCGACCACCGCCGACGGGAACCTGCCGCCGGGGATGTCGCTGAAGGTCGGCAGGTTGCCGTTGGTCACGCCCTGGCCGGCGATGTTGCTGGTGCAGAGGGTGCCGTGGCCCCCGAGGGCGGGGTCGAAGTCGCCGGTCCATGCCACCAGCGCGCCCGGGGGCGCCTTGATGCTGACGCCGAAGGCCTCGAGCCCGCCGGGGACGGGGCGTCCGCCGGCGCCGGTGCCGTCGGAGATGTAGTAGGCCATCCCGCCGGAGAGGTCGACGAAGCCGTCGCCGTTGAGGTCGCGCCACGAGCGCGGCGACTGCTTGGTGACCGGCTTCTCGTCGCTGAAGTCGAAGTTGTCGTTCAGGTCGACGTAGATGGTGTCGTACACGCCGGCGGCGTTCGGGTCGGCGACCAGGAACGCCGGCCGCTCGCCGTAGAACTGAAGCGCGTAGTCGTCCGGGTGGCTGCCGAGCCGGACGGTGCCCGACTTCGACCAGGCCTTGGGGAAGCTGTAGGTGTGGGTCCTGCTGCCCGGCGGGTTCGGCAGGTTCCGCGACGGGCCGGTCCTGGTGGCGAACTGCACCTGGCAGGTGTCGCCGGCGGTGGTGCAGGTCGCGGCGCTGGTGCGGGTGTACCAGCTCAGACCCTGGTCGATCTGGGACGGCGCCGCCAGCCACTGGAGGGTGCCGAACGGGTCGAAGGCCGCCGGCCAGCCGCTGGCGTCGGTGGCGACCTTGGCGCCGATCAGGTCGGGGTGCGACCAGTCGCTTCCGCTGTCGAAGACCGCGACCCTGGTGCCCTGGCCCGTGAGACCGGCCTTCCATGCCTCGGTGAAGTTGTGGGTCTTGGCGTCGAGCACGTTCAGCTTCTTGAACTGCTCGAAGGTCGACCCCCGCGGCGCGGGCGCGTCCGGGAAGGGCACGTCGGAGGCCCGCGCGGCGGCCACGGCCTTGGCCTTGGCCGCGCCGCTCAGCGGCGCCGGGTGCGTGTCCTCGAAGTCGACCGGGGTGCCGTCACGCTTGAAGGTGACCTGGCGCACCGAGACGACCTTGGGGTCGCTGGCGAGCTTGACCAGCTCGCGGGTCGGGATCCTGCCGACCACCAGCGAGACGTCGCCGGAACGGGTGGTGTGCGCCTGGTCGAGCTGCCGGGAAACGCTGCGCGCGTCGCCGACCACGTTCACGAACACGGCGACGCTGCCGCCGTCGTGCTTGTCATAGGTCTGGAGCAGGTCCTTGGCCAGCTTGTGGCGGGCCTGGTCCGATGCGGTGCGGACCGCTCTTGGGAGCTTGCGGCCGGTGGGCTGCCCGCTGGCCGCGGTGATGGGGGCGAAGAACGCCACCAGCATGACGCTCAGCCCGACACAGAGCGTCCACCGCGAGCGGCGGCCGATCCTGGCGAGCCTGCCTCTACGTCGAAGGCTGTCCACCCTCACCTCCTGTGCGTCCGGGCGTTGTGGCCCGGTCATCCCACCTGTCTCCTATCGGCAGAGCTGCCGCAGGCAAAGGGTGTTTATCAAAGTTCTTCCGGATAAGGAAGATTCGCGAGGTTACAAGATGAGGAAACGCTGAGGGGCGTCAGCCGATCGCCGTAGTCTCGCTACGGCGCGGGTTGGCGGGGTGGGGCGGGTTCGCGCCGAGGGTCGGGATCACCTCGGGCGGGTCAGGTCCGGCTCAGGCGTCGCTGTCGACGAGCTGGTCGTGGAGACGCTCGCAGGAGCGCCGCAGCAGCCGCGAGACCTGCATCTGCGAGCAGCCGATCAGCGCGCCGATCTCGCGCTGCTTCAGGCCGTTGAAGTAGTAGAGGACCACCACCGCGCGCTCGACCTCAGGCAGGCGCGAGACCAGCCCGGGGAGCATGATCAGGTCCTCGACGTCGGTGTGCGACTGCGCGTCGGGCAGCAGCTGGCCGAGCGGCGGCGCGCCCTGCTCGACCGGCACGTCCAGCGACAGCACGGTGCGGTTCTCCATCGCCATCACCGCCTGCGCGATCTCCTCCTCGTCGAGGTCGACCTCGACCGCCATCCGCTCCGGCCGGCGCCAGCCGTCGAAGGAGCGCGGGAACCCGTCCAGCGCGGCCGCCAGCCGCAGCGCGTTGTCCTTCACCGTGCGCGGCACGCCGACCTGCCAGGTCGAGTCGCGCAGGTAGCGCTTGAGCTGCCCGAGGATGGTGGCGATGGCGAAGGGCGCGAACGGGGTGCCGCGGTCGGGGTCGTAGCGGTCCACGGCGGCGATCAGGCCGATCCTGGCGATCTGGCGGAGGTCGTCGGGGGTCGTGTTCGGCCGGTCGCGGTAGCGGGTCGCGAGGCGGTCGGCCAGGCCCAGGTGCGCGAGGATGATCCGCTCGCGCAGCTCCGGGTCGCGGTCCTTGGCGTATGCGTCGAGCCACTCGGCGACCTGCTCCGGAGTCGCCTCGCCCGAGGCCGGCGTTCTCGGCCCGGGACGTGCCGCTGGTCGCTGTTGCAGGGGCAGTGTCATCGCCGCCTCGCAGGTCGCTGGTGGTTGCCCGCGCCACCAACATCGGCGTGTTTCGACGAGACCTACACGCCTGCGCACGACCGCACCGACAGGCAAATAAGCAGATCGAGCCGAACCGAGACCTCGACGCGCGAGCCGGCCCGCCTGACGTCGCCTGACGGCCCGAGCGGTCTAGGGACGGAGGCGTTGCCCGGCGTGGATGGCGCGCACCATGTCGATGGTGTCCGCCTCGTCGGCCCGCTTGTCGGGGCGGTAGCGCAGGACCCTCGCGAACCGGAGCGCGAGGCCGCCGGGATAGCGCGGGCTGGTCTGGACGCCGTCGAAGGCGATCTCGACCACCAGCTCGGGCCGCACGAACACGGTGTAGCCGTCGCTCGACACCTCGCGGGCGAGCAGCTCGCTGGTCTGCCACTCGAGCAGCTTGTCGGTGAGGCCCTTGAAGGTCTTGCCGAGCATCACCCAGCCACCGGCGGGGTCGCGCGCGCCGAGGTGCAAGTTGCTGAGCCAGCCGCGCCGGCGCCCGTGGCCCCACTCGGCGGCGAGCACCACCAGGTCGAGGGTGTGCACCGGCTTGACCTTGATCCAGCCGGCGCCGCGCCGCCCGGCCTCGTACGGCGCCGTCAGCGACTTGACCAGCACGCCCTCGTGGCCGCCGGCGATCGTGTCCTCGAGGAAGGCGGTGGCCTCGCCGACGTCGCCGGTTACCACCCTCGGGATCCGCATCGGCTCGGGCACGACCGCGGCGAGCGCGGCGTGGCGTTCCTCGCCGCTCCGGTCGAGCAGGTCCTCGCCGTCCAGGTGCACCACGTCGAACAGGAACGGCGTCACCATGATCGAGGATCGCAGGCGCTCGACCTCCAGCTTGGTGCCGATGCGCCCAGCGGTGACCTGGAATGGGTGCGGCCGCGCGTCGGGCCGCAGCGCGATCGCCTCGCCGTCCAGCACCCCGCTGGAGACCGACAGCGCCATCGCCGCCTCGACCACCTCGGGCACGCGCGCGGTGATGTCGTCGAGGCTGCGGGTGAAGACCGCGACCTCGTCGCCGTCGCGGTGCACCTGGATGCGAGCGCCGTCCAGCTTCCACTCGACCGCGGCCGGGCTGATCCGGTCGAAGGCGTCCTGGATGGTCGGCGCGGTCTGCGCCAGCATCGGCTGGAGCGGCCGCCCGACCTCGAGGTGGAACCGCTGCAGGCCCGCCTCGCCATCGGTCAGCGCCACCTCCGCGACCGCGCCGAGCGAGCCGCGCAGCATCAGCGCCCGGCGCACCTCCCTGGCCGGAACGCCGGCGGCGCGAGCGGTCGCCTCGACCATCACGCCCTCCAGCGCTCCCTGGCGCAGCTCGCCGCCGAGCAGCCGCATCAGGAAGCGCTGCTCGCCATCGGTGGCGCGGCCGAACAGGCCGGCGAGCAGCCGCCGCCGCTCGGCCTGGGAGCCGGGCCCGGACTGCCGGCCGATCAGCTCGAAGGCCCGGTCGACCTCGAGCAGCTCCAGCGACGGCTCCGCCGCCGGCGGCGGCCGGTCGCGCAGCGACGCCCAGCCGACGCCGATCTGGCGCTGCCGCAGCTCGCCGGACAGGAAGGCCACGGCCACCACGACCTCATCGGGGCCGAGGCGCCGCAGGGTGGCCGCGAGCCGCTCGACCTTGGCGAGGCGAGCGGGGGTCGCGGCAACCGCGTCCGAGGTGTCGACGATCTCTGCGAGCAGCACGACCAGTATTGTGCCGGCCCGCGGCGACAAGGCTCGAGGGAGCCTTTCCGGGCGGGCCCGTGACCGGTCGCGACAGTCGCGTGGGTCGCGTCAGTCGTGGAGGCCCGCGAAGCTGATGCCGAAGGTGTTGATCCGTCGGTAGATGGTCGCGCGCGAGATGCCCAGCTTCGCGGCGGCCTGGGCGCGGTTGCCCTTGGCCTCGGCGAGGGCGTCGACGATCGCGTCGCGCTCGATCCACTGCCAGCGCGTGAGCACCTGGCGGGTGACGGCGCGGCATTCGGAGGGAAGGTCCGCGGCTGCGATGCGGTCGCCGCGGCAGCGTCCCAGTGCGGTCCGCAGCGCGCTCTCGAGCTGCCCGACGTTGCCCGGCCACTGGTTGTGGAGCAGCACCTGTTGCGCCTCGGGGCCGCAGCGGACCCGCACGCCAGGGGCGAGCCGCTGGATCAGGTACGGCACCAGCTCATTCAGGTCCTCGATGCGGTAGCGCAGCGGCGGCAGCCCGACCGGC